>JAFRRT010000019.1 GCA_017427945.1 Muribaculaceae bacterium
CATCCTGAGCCAGGATCAAACTCTTCGTTGTTGTATTCTATTTGTTTATCTTTTGCAAGACTAATGAAAACGCAACACTCGACCGAAGTCTCCAGTTCGAATCCCTGGCCTCTTATCAGGTGAATCGTATATCTTACTGCCTGTACATCGTCTTAAAATGACGTTGGAATCGACGAGGACAACTGTTACATTGTCCCTTGTTCTCTTGTACTACTCGTTGCTGCAAACATGTCAAAGAGCTATTGTTTAGCGCCACACCAGTGGCGAAAAGCGGTGCAAAGGTACTGCCATTTTTGAAACTGACAAATTTTTTTCGAACTTTTTTTCAAAAAATTTTCAACATTTTTGCAAAAACACGCGTTAATATGTTTATTTATAGACAATTAACTGCCGTCAAAAATTTTCACTTTTTTTGACGGCAGCTAATTAAGGCAAGCCTTTTATTTATTATTTAATAATGTATATGGGCAAAAAGCCGAAAATCACATCATGCGGAAGACGCGCACACCAATGTTTGTTTTGGAACGTTCAAGGAACTTGAAAAGCGGTTTGGATTCCAACATCACCTTTCCTCCCGACATTGAGGCATCGAGCAGATAGGGTTCACCGTTTTCATCGACAATGATAATACCGTTATGTGACACATCCAACCCCTCAATCTTGGTGACCAATGAAACGAAATCTCCCGAGCGCAGCGCTGCTTTTACGGCCTTGTCATTAAGCCACGAACGCTTAAGGTAAGGGAAACGGTGGTTGCGCAACTCGTGGCTCCTGATTCTCTCGACCATCGCCGTGTCGTTCTTGAGCTGCCGGTAACTGTCGACATGGTGGGTCATGTAGTCGATGTTCTTGACTAAATAATCAGCATGTGGCAAGTCTGGTGTAACCTCCACGAGATTGCCGCGCATGTGGTTGTCGATAATCCACTCACTCATGTAATGAATCCTGCTGGAATAGTCGCTCATCTCTCCCCCGCGATAACGGACATTCTCGATGTGGGCGGCATAATCACGCCATGATATACGCTTCGCCAATGTAGTGCGCGTCAAAGCATAGAGCGACTCAATAAAGGTAAGGCAGTCCAGCTCATGGATGTTGATGGTGAGCATCTCCTCATCGCCTTCAAGCGTATGGGCGACATAGGGAGTTCCCAGCAACTGGCGCGCATAGAACTCGACAAGGGCATTGGCATCTTTGAGACCACTCTCATAGCCTTTCTTCAACAAGTCATTAATGACCGTGGTGTCGCTTTCGCAGTGGAAACGCATCCGCGTTGTGGTAGCGGCATTTGCCGCCTGCTGTGAGGCCTGCTTCGGGGCACATGCCACCAAGAGGAGGACCATCAAAAGTATCATTTTTTTCATCGTTGAGCTGCTTTAATTGATTACAAGCACAAAATTATATAAAAAAACCGAATCAAGTGGCCACCGAGAACCTTTTTGAGCACATTCTCATTAGAAATAGTTGAGACACAAAAAAGCCAGGCGGCCCGATACGGGTCGCCCGACTTGTTGTTAAAGGTTATCGCTCCGATTGATTAAATGCCCAGCAAGAGGTCAATCAAGGCGGTCACGTCGCTGATGGTGATTGATTCATTCTGGTTCACATCAGCATTGAGTATGTTGAACGGTTGCGGATTCACACCCAGCAAGAAATCAATCAGGCATGTCACGTCGGCAATGCTGAGTTTACCATCTTCGTTCACATCACCCAGGAAGATGTAAGGCTGAACATCGTTCACGCTGATGATGTAGAGCTCCCACTTGTTGCTCACAGGCGAATGTTGAGCATCATCGGGGGTAAAGCCTAACTGCACATCGCTAATAGCCCTTACAATACCAGTCAGTTCATACTGATAATTCTTGTGAATAGTGTTTCCGGGTTCGTAGGACGACATATCCTCCCAGAAGCCCTTCTTGACGGTTGCGAAGAATGCACCGGGCAAGTTATCGGGATTGTCATCGCCGTTACTTGTGGGAATTGCCATAACAAAGGTGGTATCGTTAACCTGTTCACGGCAAACGGCCCACTTGACGTTCACATACTCCTGCGGCTGCGGCTCAACCATGAAGTATTCGGTCTGCTCAACGAAGTTGGCGGGCACGAAGGTGTTGGGTGTGTAAGGCACAGCCACCGTGGGAATAGGATTGGCGAACAACTCGATGGTGGGATTGTCACGGTCAACAAGCTTACCCAGGACGGTCTGTCCCAGCAGCAATCGTCCTTCCAGAGCCTGCGACTCATTACCGCCGGTGACAGGCTCCTTGAGAATGAGCTGTGCCCAGTTGCTCTGGTCATACTCGGCATCACCGATTGACTCGGGAACGGGCAGCGACTGCGTGTTGATTTCGAAATTGACGGCATCGCCATTCTCGTCCTTTACCCACAGCCATGCATCCTGGCCATTCTGCCATACGCCGGTCAAATCATTGGCAACGACATATTCCTTGCCTACCTCGCCCTTGCTGACGATATCGGCAAGTGTCATCACATTGCTGTTGACAACACCCACCAGTCCGTTGGCATTGTAGTAACCACCGTTGACGAAGACAAAGTCGGCAGTCTGGCTTGACTGGTTGCCATTGTCATTGAAGATAATGTTGGCAGGCATTGCGGTGAGGTCACCGGTGTAAACCCATCGATAGATGAGGTTTCCGTTAGGAGCCACGCCTACGGGCGAGCCAAGACATTCGCCGGGCCAGCTGCTGCCAGTATAGATTGCCGTCTGGTTGGTCACCCAAGTATAGGGATCGGCATAATGTGCACTGTTCTCGAAATAGCAGTAGAACACATCATCGCCCATGCCCGTTGCACACGACGGAACATCGGTCTGAACACGGGTGTAACCCGAACCGCCGTCATAAGTGAAGTAGTGGTTACCGGGGGTGAGACCTGTGATAGACTCGGTTTGGCCACCGTTACCGTTATTGATGATGACGTTGAGCGAGGCAGATTCCTGTGAATAGTGGTACCAGCCCTGTTCATTCTTTTCGGTCAGCTTCGTACCGGGCCAAGCCATAGGTGCTACAATCTGGCCATTGTTCTCCTCCCACACATATACATAAGGATCATTCTCGGCACTGACGTAGATGTTCACATCGCTGTTGCCGGTTACAAAGTAGGTGCGGGCCACCTGATTGATAACGTTGCCATTGTGGAGCACGCCAGCACGGAGCACATGGTTGCCGTCGGTGTTGAATGTCACAGTGGCCTCATAGGTTGAGAGCTGCTTGCCATTCGTTGCCGTGGGCTCGCTGCCGTCGGTGGTATATACAATCACCGCATTGCTGTTGCTGGCCGTGATACGAGGCGAAATTGCGTGGTCATAGGTACCACTTGCCAGGTCGATGGAAACAATGGGATTGTTGAGGGCCTGCGTGTAGGTTGCCGTCAAGTCATAAGCCACACCGTCTGCGAAGCTGAGGAAGATATCGTTGGTAACGCCATTGATATCGGCCGTCTTGGAAGCGTCATTGCCATAGCTCAAGATGAGGTTGATTCTGTCGGCATTAAACGCAGCATGGAGCCACGTCACGCCACCGATGATGACACGGTTCTCATAGCTATATTGCCATCCCGGGAAAGCGCCTGTCAGCGAGTTGCCGCCGTCATCGAACGCATAAATCCAGGGCAGGTTGCCGCCGTCATACTTCACATAGACCATAATCTTATCATCGTCAAACCCGTCACCAATCACATACTCACGGGTCACGATGCTGTTGGAGCGTACCTCGCCGTTGGCCAGGACGCCCACCTTGAGTGTCGTATTCTTATTGAACTCGAAATTCAAGCCATCAACGTCGGTCACCTGATTGCTATAGGCATTGGGTTCCCTTCCGTCGGTGGTATAAACCAGCACGGTGCCCTCGGTCGAGGGTTTCACGTTCACTGCGAGCGGCGCATTGTAGTTACCGCTGTTCTTGTCGATGACAGGGTAGCCATAGACGAGGTCCTGCTTGACGTTGCTGTCCACCTGGTCGGCCAGCGACGAGGTGATACTCAGGCGGCAGGTTCCCTGATCGTTGCACCACACCTGGCTGAAGCCTTCGGGGACACCCATATTGACAGCCTCGTCACCCAACTGCAGATACAACTCGCCCTTCTCGCCAGTCACGCGCCATGCTATACTGTAAGAGCCGATCTCCTCGGGCGACCAAGCGGTGCTCTCGTTGGTGATACCGGCGGTCCGGCGCGCCTTTACAAAGCGTGCAATGAGGTCATGCCACCCGGGGTGCATGAAATGGGGATAGAACAGACACGGTGTGCCCGGCATCGCCAGGATGAAGCAGTTGGCCTCGACAATCTGGTTGTTAACACGGTGCTGATAGTTGCTGTTGCTGGCATCGGTCGGCAGGTCTTTGAACGTGTCGTGGTTATCGATAAAGGTCACGGCATAGCGTTTGAAACGATAGTCCCAAATGAGGCCGTCATTCTTGAGCAAGCGGAAGCTGCGGCCCGTGCCGTCGTTAAACGCCTGCCTGATCATCTCCTGCAAGGGGAAGTCGAACGCAGCGCTCTGGAAGCCGCCCTCGTCATACACACCCTTGATCCAAGTCTTGATTTCGTCGGCCGATCCCCAGAACTCACCTACCGAGAAAGTGGGCCTTACCATGGTGTTATAATAAGCGAAGTGCTTGGGCTCAAAGCCACGCGCATAGTCATAGCGGAAGCCGATGTATCCCAGCTCGTCCTTGAGGTAGCGCAGATAGGTGAGTATCTTTTGCTGCGTGACATGACTGTGGTGGTCGATGTCACGGGCCCACGGGCCTTTACCCGCATCGCCGCCGCAGTCGGTGTTACCGCTGCCCATGCCGCACTCGTCATCCCAGCAGATGTCCTTGCACTTGCCGTTCTCATCCCAGTCCCACTGGATGCTGTAAGTCCTTCCCGTCGTGGGACCGACGACGTTGATCTCATCCACAAAGTCGTAGGCATACTGTACACCTTCATTCCAGGTGCTCAGGCCACCCTTGTGGTTGGCTACCACATCCTCCATGGCACCCGTTCCGTCAGCCTTATAGGCGCTGATGAGGTTGATGAGCTCAGTTTCGGTGCCGAAGTAGCTCATGGGATTCCATGTCACACCGTTGACATTATAGGTCTGGCCCCGGTTATGGTCAAGGTAAAACACGGGAACAAAGCCCATACAATCAGGGTTGTTGATGGTATCACCATAGTGGGTGCACACCCACGTACCGTTGTGGCCTGCACGCCAAGCCTCCCACTCGGTGGTGAACACGCTCTTGTCGGTACAAACCGTCGCACCACTCTGCGGAAGCCACAACAAGTCGATGTAGGGGGCGATATTGTCCTTCTGGTTCAACAACTCGGCCCAGGTGGTGACAGGCAGATACCATTCGTCATTCTCACCCCACCCCGCTCCATACATAGTGGCCATCGTCTGATTAGACTGGCCGTTTGCAGGTCTGAAACTGTCCCAGAAGAAGCCCTGCAATACCACTCCCCTATAGGCCGCGGGCCAGCCCTGGGAGAGCACACTCAATGGCGCCAATAACGCCACAATCAGCAAAAGATAAGTCTTTTTCATAAACCTAAACACAATAATCGGTGGTTAATAGATGCTTATAGCCCCAAAAACCTTATCACGACAACGGTGAAAAGTTTTTAATTGAATGCAAAAATAAGAAATATTTCATAATATTTCACACTATGAGTAAAAATTATTATAAAAAATAAACCATCGATGCCGCAGGATGTCTAAAAAAAGTGTAATTTAGCAGATTGAAAGAAGGTAACTATGAAACGATTAGTCATAGCATTTATCGCGATAGCTTTGGCGGCCACCAGCCTGTGGGCCAAAGATGAGGAAGTCATCGTCACCCGCCAGCTCACCTTGTCGCAACGCAACTCGTTGCCCGAGAAGACCATCACGGTGGAAATGAAGCAGCTGGTTCCCGCCAAGAAGGCCGATGCCGCATTCATCGACGCCATCAACCAGGTCATGGACACCATCGCTGCCGAGGAATACCAGAGCCGCACCTTTGTGCTGTTCATCGAGCCCAAAGCCAGTGGTGAGATTGCCATTGCCGCCCATAACGATGACATCGTGACGCGCGGCAGCAAGCAGGATGACATCTATTACGGCGACCTGGCGCATGGTCGTTACCACTTTGTGCTGCTCACAGGCAAGAACAACGTGCCGTTGCTGGAGCAGACTTTTAAGCGCCAAGGCAAGGTGAAGTTTGTGCAGGAATTTGAGTTTGTGGACTTCAAGACGCCCATCTCCCCCACCAGCGTCATAGCCCTGTGGTCGCCCACCAAGGGACTCACCTGGGAGGCGGTTATCATCAACGAAGACCCGAACAGCGACCGCGACTCCTTTGACCGCCCGGCTCATGCTCAAGAATAAACAACAAAATTCCAAATAATGATGAACCAAGACCTTAAAAACAACAAAAATTATGTGATTGCCATCGGACGCCAGTTCGGTTGCGGCGGGCGCGAGGTGGGACAGCGAGTTGCCCAGCTGCTCGACATCAACTATTATGACAAACAACTGCTGCTCGAAGCTTCCAAGGCAAGCGGCATCAACCCCGAGATGTTTGAGGCCGCCGACGAGCGCACACCTAAGTTCTTCCCCAGCCTATGGCCGTTGAATCTGGCGATGGCAGGCTCGACATTCATCGGCGAAACCCCAATGAGCGACGACAGCATCTACAAGGCGCAATGCCAAGTAATGAAAGACCTTGTGGACCGTAAGTCATGCGTCATTGTGGGGCGCACCGCCGATTATGTCTTGCGCGACCATTGCCCCGTCATCAGCGTG
Organism: Muribaculaceae bacterium; assembly: GCA_017427945.1. GTDB lineage: Bacteria > Bacteroidota > Bacteroidia > Bacteroidales > Muribaculaceae > Sodaliphilus. The sequence goes on from JAFRRT010000019.1 coordinate 6,788, forward strand.
TTCCTGCATGCTCCCATCGGCGACCGCGTGAAACGCATCATCGAGCGCGGTGACTGCGACACACGCGAGGCTGCCGAGAAGCAAGCCGACAAGGCTAACAAACTGCGTTCAGAATACTACAACTTTTACACCGACAAACTGTGGGGCCACGCCGAGAGCTACGACCTGAGCATCGACTCCAGCCTGCTGGGCATCGAAGGCACAGCACAATTCATTGTCGAGTACGTCAAGCGCCGCCTCTTAGAATAAGGAAAACCCCTACATTTTTGCAAATGCACATTTTGTTTTTTAAATGGCTATAATTCAGCTATTTGGAAAACGAGAAATGAACTGGAATTATTTGCGGGTTTCGGCAATTGTCTGTAACTTTGCAGCAATTCAAAAACCTAAAACAATTGAGCACATGAAAACAACAAAGAGACTGATGACGCTGCTGCTGGTGATGCTGGCATGCCTAAGCATAGGCGCTCAAGAAGCCTATATCGACGAAACCTGTCCGCCACAATTCCCTGGCGGCGATGCTGCATTGATTAACTTCCTCAATGCAAATATCAATTATCCTCCCAAAGCAGCTCAGGATAGAATTGAAGGCAAGGTCATAGTGCAGTTCATGGTGAAAAAGACGGGAAAAATCGACAAAGTCAAAGTGCTTCGTTCTGTGCGCAAAGACCTTGATGACGAGGCCGTCAGAGTCATCAAGATGATGCCCGACTTCATACCTGGCAAGCAAAATGGGGAGGCTGTTGACATGCCGTACACGATACCGGTATCCTTTAAGTTGTTTGAAGACATGGAGCCGCTCACGGTGAGTGAAGGTTCCGACGTGTCCGATGATTTCCAGCCGCCGATGTTTCCTGGTGGAGAGGAAGCCCTAATGATGTTCCTCAGGGTTAATGTCAAATACCCGCCAAGTGCTGTGAAAAGAAACGTTCAAGGCACAGTCGTCATGCAATTTGTCGTGGACAAAACGGGCAAAGTGACTGATATCAAAGTCGCCAAATCGGTGGATAAAGCTTTAGATGCTGAAGCCACTCGCGTCTGCAAGCTACTGCCTGATTTCTATCCCGCCCTGGAGAATGGTGAGCCCGTGAGTGTATGGTTTAACCTACCCATCACATTCAAGTTATAAAAGTAAGATATCAGCAATCTATCATCAGGTTGTGGTGATACCAATAAAAGAGTGCACCCCTCAGAGGCCGATTCTTTGGCTTGCGGGGTGCACGTCTTGTCGCTCTAATATGGAGCAATCATCTATTACCGTTTATAAAATCCATCCGTTCTCTTTTATCGGTGTGCCCTGTCGCGATAAGGCAGAATCTCGCCATACATGGTGATGGGCACGCCACCTGTGATGCGCACGACGGCACGCTTGCTGTTATGGAACAAGGTGATGTTTACATCGGCGTTCACATTACCGCTGATGAGCTGGTACTGGTAGTACACGTCACCGTTGTCATCAAACTTGATGCGCTTGTTGCGCACGGTGCCCTTGCCGGTCCATCCGCCCAGACCGTTGACTCCCGGCGAACCCGTTATGAGGGCGTACTGTACGATGCCGTCATCGCCCTGCACCAGGACAAAGTTGGAATTGCTGCTGATGTCGTAGTGGCGGTAGCCCGAGTTGCCGATCTGGATATTGTCGGCGACAAGGACAAAGTAGCCGCGGCGCATTGAGTTTGCCGCCTTGGCATAGGCCACATCGTCGTTATGCTCACGCAATCGTTTCTCGCGTTCTTTGACTTCCTGCTCGGTTTCCACGACAGGTTCGGCGGGAGTGATGATCTCCAGCTTAACGTTATCGTCGGTGATTCCTTCCACCTCATCAGGCTGCTGCGCCATGGCACATGTCGCAGTCGCAAGTATCACGCTTAATGTCAATAGTAACTTTTTCATTATATCAAGAGGTTTTAATGATTATTCTATGTCTATTAGACGCGTTTCACACTTTTTTGTTTAATTTTGCAATAGAAAAAACTTAAAAACATGGAAAAGCGAACAAATCTCAAGCTGGGCAGCCGATTGCTGGTGCTGCTGTGCCTGATGGGCGTGGGGCTGATCACGGCATCGGTCCTGTGTATTCTTGTTACCAAGTTGGGCCTGCTCACCATGCTCACCGTGCAGGACATCTTTGCATTCATCGTGCCCGCGGTAGTCGCCATGGCCATCTTCTACAAGCGGCAGCTGCACGTCATGTGCCTTGACCGTCCTCCCGCCTGGAAAATGATTCTCCTCGTGGTGGCATTCTATATCATCTCGCTGCCCGCCATGAACTGGCTGGTCACGCTCAATCAGGACATGGCGCTCCCCTCGTGGATGAGCGGCATCGAACAGGCCATGCGCGCCCTTGAGGACAGCGCCGCCGAGACCACTGAGCAACTGCTCGACATCACTACTGTGTGGCAGCTCATCAGTACTGTGTTCGTTGTGGGTGTGATGGCAGGCTTGAGCGAGGAAATCCTGTTCCGTGGCGCAATGCAGCGCACGATGCAGGACAGCCGCCTGGGCATCCATGCCGTAGTGTGGATTACCGCCATCGTCTTCAGCGCATTCCACATGCAGTTCTACGGTTTCGTTCCCCGCATGTTGCTGGGCGTGTGGCTCGGCTATCTGCTGGTGTGGTCAGGCAGCCTGTGGGTACCCATCATTGCACACGCGCTTAACAACAGCACCGTCGTGGTGATGAGCTACCTCGCCAACAAGGGATTGGTGGCCGAGGACTTTGGCGACAAACTGGGCCTTCCTGCCGACGGTTCCTTCCCCTGGCTCGCCGTGCTCAGCCTCATCGCCAGCATTGCCCTCGCCGTATGGGCTCACCGCCGCTACCTCAGCAAGCGCTAAGCAACACAGTATTAACTACGAATTACACGAATTTGACTAATTGCCAGTCAAATATTCTGTCGTGTAATTCGTAGTTTTTTAATGGACAACCCGCGATTACCACTGTTTTAAGTAAAGGCGAAATAATTTTGGAGGGAATTGGTTGTTTGTCGGAGAAAATGAGTTATCTTTGTAGGTTAAAGTGAAGCGCACTGTCGGCAGGGTGCTTGATTGTGCGTGCAACACGTTGATTATAAACCAATTCAGAAAATTACAAACACAATAATACTTAAGAGCTATGATGAAGAAATTTATCCTTATCGTGTGCGGCTCCTTTGTGGGAGCTTTCCTCGCATTCCTGTTTTTCATGCTGGCAGCCATGATCATGAGTTTTGGTATCATGGGCGCTATGGGTGGAGTTTCCAGCAAGAAGGCTGTGAGTGTTACTAAGCACTCTATCCTGAAGCTTGACCTGGGCACCACCATCGACGAGCGCAGTGGCAATGAAGCGATTGACATGATGTCGCTGATGCAAGGCGACGGCCTGCCCTCCAGCGTGGGCCTCAACACCATGCTGTCGGCCATCAAGAATGCAGCCGAAAACGATAAGATTGAAGGCATCTATATCGAGTGCAACGGCGTCAGCGCCTCTCCCGCCACTCTTGAAGCGGTTCGCCATGCCCTCAAGGAGTTCAAGAAGAGCGGCAAATGGATTGCCGCCTACGGCTACGAAGGCATCAACCAGCTCGACTACTACCTGGCAAGTGTTGCCGACAGCATCTACCTGAATCCTGTGGGTGCCGTTGACCTGCACGGATTGGGTGGAGCGACCCCCTATATGAAGAAACTGTTAGATAAGGTGGGTGTTGAGATGCAGATTGTTCGCGTGGGTACTTTCAAGAGTGCCGTCGAGCCCTATATGCTTGAGAACATGAGCGAAGCAAACCGCCTGCAAACTGAGCAGTACCTCGGTGCCATCTGGAGCGAGATTCGCGACAGCATCGCCGTTGACCGCAAGTTGGCCAGCGAAGCGCTGAATACCTTGTGCGACAGTGTGGTGTTCTGCTTCACCCCACAACGCCTCATCCAGGAGAAACTGGTTGACAAGTTGGTCTATCGTGACGAGATGGAAAACATCTTGCGCGCCCGCACCGAGGTTGAAAAGGGTGATGACCTCAACTATGTGGGTCCCGATGACCTTGCCGACGACCAGGAGACGCCCGCCTTTGGCGACCACATCGCCGTGGTATATGCCGTGGGTGAGATTGACGGCAGCGGCAGCATGCTCTCGAGCGAAGAAGGCATTGACAGCAAGAAACTCAGCGAGACCATTCACAAGCTGGCCGACGATGATAATGTCAAGGGTATGGTGCTCAGGGTGAACTCACCCGGTGGCAGCGCCTTTGGCAGTGAGCAAATCTGGAAAGCCGTCGAGGACTTCAAGAAGGCAGGTAAGCCTGTCGCCATTTCGATGGGCGACTATGCAGCATCAGGAGGTTACTATATCTCGTGCGGTGCCGACCGTATCTTTGCCGAGCGCACGACCATCACCGGCTCCATCGGCATCTTCGGCATGATTCCGTCCTATAAGGAACTCCTCGAGAACAAACTGGGTGTCAACATGGAATCGGTCAAGACCAATGAGAATTCCGACATGAATGCTCTTGGCCAAAAGCTCACACCTGCCCAACTCGCTGCATTGCAGAACATGGTGAACGAGGGCTACGATTTGTTCACCAAGCGTTGTGCAACCGGCCGCCACGTCACACAAGACTCCATCAAGCAGATTGCCGAAGGTCGCGTGTGGGACGCTGTCACCGCCAAGCAGATTGGTCTGGTGGATGAGTTCGGCGGCATTGCCGAGGCCGTGAAGTGGGTTGCCAACAAGGCCAAGCTGGGCGATGACTACAGCACCCAGAACTATCCCGAAATCAAGGACAAGTTCCAGGCTATGCTCGAGAAATACATGAAGACACGCTATGAGGCACGCATGCGCGAGGAGATGGGCCCGATTTACGAGTGGCACCAGCAACTGATGCGCATCCTGGGCCGCGACCGTGTGTTGTGCATGATGCCGGAGGAGGTTATTTTTTGATGATAGACGTTAGAGGTTAGGTTTAAAACTTATAAAGATTATCGCTAAATGGCGAAAATTGACCTGTCCAAAGTACTGAACAAAGACCAGCGCAAATCCATCATGGATGCGTTGCTAACACCGTTCTCTTGGGGTTACGGCGCCGGAGTATGGATGCGCAACACGGCATTCAACATGGGCGTGCTGCCACAGGAAGAGTTCGACGTCCCTGTGGTCTCGGTGGGCAACATCACCGTTGGCGGCACCGGCAAGACACCGCATGTGGAGTACATCATCGAAGCGCTCTACAGGCGGTATCATGTGGCAGTGCTGAGCCGCGGCTACAAGCGCAAGACCAAGGGGTTTATCTTGGCCAGCAACACCATGACGCCGCGCGACATCGGTGACGAGCCTTACCAGATTTACCGCAAATACGGCGGATTAATCACCCTTGCCGTGTGCGAGAATCGCCGCAAAGGCATCCGCGAGTTGCTGCGCATCGACCCCGATATCAACCTCATTCTGCTTGATGACGGTTTCCAGCATCGCTATGTGAAGCCCCAGGTGAACATTGTCCTGGTGGACTATAACAGGCTGCCCTATGAGGACCACTTGATGCCGCTTGGCACCCTGCGTGAGCCCTCCGAGCGCCTGTTGCGCTGCGACATCGTGGTGGTTACCAAATGCCCGACCGACCTTACGGCCATGGACATCAGAATGTTGAAGAAGAACCTTGACCTTTTCCCGTCACAGCAGCTCTTCTTCAGCAACATCCGTTATGCCGACCCTGTGCCGGTATTCCCCGTCCAGTCGCCCCAACTCACGTCGCTGCAATGGCTGCGTGATGACGATGCCGTGCTGTGCCTGACGGGTATCGCCACCCCCAAGCCGCTGGTTCGCTACATGCGCCAGTTCTCGACCCGCATCAAGGTGATGCACTTCGACGACCACCACTTCTTCACCCGCCGCGACTTCAGCGATATTTTCAAGGTGTACAAGAGCATGGAGGGCAAGCGCAAATTCATCATCACCACCGAGAAAGACGCGGTGCGCATCATGAATAACCCCTACTACCCGCCCACCAAGCGCAACTGCATCTATTACATTCCCATGCGCGTGGGCTTCCTGGAGATGGAAGGCGCCAACTTTGTCGAGTCGCTCGTCAAGAAAATCGAAGGAGTGGAATAACATCCTGTCTCCTCAACATTTAACCGTATAATATCAAACAACATAACTAAGAAGAAAGGAGAAATTATGGCACAAGTTTCAAAAGCCGACTTGCTGGGCATGATTAAAGAAACCAGTGAATTCATTAAAAAGCGTGTGAACGGTAAACTGCCGAAGACCGCCATCATCCTGGGTACCGGCCTGGGCGCAGTAGTGGACCATATCAACATCGAGGTCGAGATACCTTATGGCGAAATACCCAATTTCCCTGTTTCGACCGTTCAAGGTCACAAGGGCCGCCTCATCTTCGGCACCCTGGGCAACAAGTATATCATGGCGATGCAGGGCCGTTTCCATTACTATGAGGGCTATACGATGACACAGGTGACTTTCCCCATCCGTGTCATGAAGGCCATCGGCATCAAGACCGTGTTTGTATCGAATGCCTCGGGTGGTATGAACCCGAAGTTCAAGGTGGGCGACCTGATGGTCATCACCGACCATATCAACGTGTTCCCCGAGCACCCGCTGCACGGCAAGAATATCGACGAGCTGGGACCGCGCTTCCCTGCCATGGTTGACGCTTACAGCCCTCGCCTTATCGAGATGGCCCGCACTATTGCCAAGGAGAAGAACATCCGCCTGATGGAAGGCGTTTACGTTGGCACCCAGGGTCCCACTTTCGAGACTCCTGCCGAGTACCGCTACTTCTGGCGCATAGGTGGCGATGCCGTGGGTATGAGCACCGTGCCTGAGGTCATTGTGGCACGCCACGGCGATATGGAAGTGTTCGGCATTTCGATTATTACCGACCTGGGCGTTGAGGGTGCTGTCGAGAAGGCTTCACACGAGGAGGTACAGAAGGCCGCTGCCGCTGCACAGCCCATCATGGCGATGCTGGTTCAGGAAATCATCAATCGCTTCGAGGAGTTGTAATCAGGCGTTAGCCTATCAAAGGAGAAAAAAGATAATAAGGATTAGGGACAAAAATGAAAGAGACCGAGATTTCCACGCTTGGCGAGTTCGGGCTGATTGACCACCTCACCCGCTCTTTCCCTGTTCGCAACGAGTCCACCCATCGTGGCGTGGGAGACGACTGTGCCGTCATCAACTACGGCAAGGACCGTGAAACCCTTGTCACGACCGACTTGCTGCTTGAGGGCATCCACTTCGACCTGACCTATGTGCCGCTTATGCACTTGGGTTACAAGGCCATCGTGGTGAATTTGAGCGACGTGTATGCCATGAACGGCACACCGCGACAGGTGACGGTTTCGTTGGGCATCAGCAAGCGCTTCACCCTGGAACACATCGAGCAGCTCTACGAGGGCATGCGCATTGCTTGTGAGCGATATGGTGTGGACCTCGTGGGCGGCGACACCAGCGCTTCGGTCACCGGTCTCATCATCAGCGTGACCTGCCTGGGAGAAGCCGCAAAGGAAGACATCGTCTATCGCAGTGGAGCCCGCGACACCGACCTCATCTGTGTGAGCGGCAATTTAGGTGCTGCCTATATGGGCCTGCAACTGCTGGAACGCGAGCGGCAAGTGAGTGCCCAGATGAAAGACAAGGATTTCCAGCCCGACTTTGCCGGCAAAGAATACATCATCGAGCGCCAACTCAAGCCCGAGGCCCGCTGTGACGTCATCGATGAGCTGCGCGAACTGGGCATCCTTCCCACCGCAATGATGGACGTGAGCGACGGCCTGTCGAGTGAACTGCTGCACATCTGCAAGAACTCGGGCGTGGGCTGCCGTGTCTATGAGGACCGCATTCCCATCGACTATGAGACGGCACTGATGGCCGAGGAACTGAACATGAACCTCGTTACCGCCGCGATGAACGGCGGCGAGGATTATGAGCTGCTGTTTACCGTGCCCCTTGCCGACCACGACAAGGTGACCCGCATGAAGACCGCCAAACTGATCGGGCGTATCACACAGCCCTCATTAGGGGCTTACCTCGTCACACGCGACGATCAGGAAATGGAAATCCGTGCCCAGGGCTGGAACGCCTTTACCGACAAGAGCGACACTTCAACACAGGAGTGATTGTCCTATGGCTCCTGCTGAAAATACCGCCTTTGGAAATAAGATAAACGAAGCCACCATCACGTTTGTACGCGAACACCACCATGAGGATGTTCGTACTCTTGCCCTTAGCGGTTGCAAGGACAGCGACGTTGACCTGCCGTGGGCCCTTGACCAGATTCAAGGATGGCAGGCAGCACGCAAGAAACTGCCGTCATGGGCTGCCATTGAAGGCATCATTTTTCCTCCGCACTTGTCGATGGAACAATGCTCCAGCGAGACCACAGCACTGTATAAATGCGGCATCATTGAGCGGCTGCCTGTAGCCGACCGTGGCTTGTTGGTCGATTTGACAGGCGGCTTTGGCGTCGATTTCTCTTTCTTGGCCCCTCACTTCGAGCAAGCGGTATATGTGGAACGCCAGCCCCATCTTGTCGAGACGGCACAGCACAACTTCGGACTGCTGAACAAGGGGCAGAAGCCAAACCCCGTTTTATTCCTCAACGAAGAGGCCACTAAGGCCATCGGCAATTCCTTGCCCGACCATCTCCCCGCCTCTACCCTCTTCTTCCTGGACCCCGCACGGCGTGATGACCAGCAAGCACGGACCTATGCCATCGCTGACTGCTCGCCCAACGTGCTGGAACTGCTGCCAAGCCTGTTCCAACATGGGCAACGCGTGCTGCTCAAACTCTCGCCGATGCTCGACTGGCACAAGGCTGTGAGCGACTTAGGGAGCCATGTCGCCGAGGTGCATATCGTGAGCGTGAAGAACGAGTGCAAAGAACTGCTGGTGCTGCTTGACGCCAAGCATGAGGGAGAACCGACCATTTATTGCGAGAATGACGGCCAGACGCTCATCTACACGCCATCACAAGACGATGTCGTCCCCACGATTGCATCAAGCAGGGAGGAGGCCGTCTATCTATACGAACCTAACGCATCTGTCATGAAAGCGGGGTGCTACGGCCTGCTTACGCAACGCTATCCCATATCGGCGGTGGCCACCGACAGCCACCTGTTTGTTTCACGCGAAAGGATTGATGCTTTTCCCGGGCGTTGTTTTGCCGTCACTGCGGTGACGACCATGAACAAAAAAGAGCTGGCGACAGCCCTGAAGGGTATTACCCAAGCCAATGTAGCCACACGCAATTTCCCGATGTCCGCCCAGCAACTTCGCAAACGCCTTCGCCTTGGCGACGGCGGTGACTGCTATATCTTCGGCACCACGACGGTAGCCGGAGAACACCTTTTATACTTCTGCAAGAAAGAAATCATTTAGCATACGATATGATGAAAAAGATACTCTTTATATTGACCATTACGGCTTGCATGGCTTTTGTAACAGCCACGGCAGCAGAGCCTGTGGATTATGTCAACCCGCTGGTGGGTACACAGTCATCATTTCAGTTATCGGCCGGTAACACCTACCCCGCCATCGCAATGCCCTGGGGCATGAATTGCTGGGTGCCGCAAACGGGGAAGATGGGCGACGGCTGGCAATACACCTACACGGCAAACAAGATACGCGGTTTCAAGCAGACGCACCAGCCCAGCCCATGGATAAACGACTACGGTCAGTTCTCCATCATGGCTACCGTGGGTGAGCCTGTGTTTGACGAGAATGCACGCGCCAGCTGGTTCTCGCACAAGGCCGAAGTCGCCAAGCCCTACTATTACCAGGTCTATCTCGCCGACTATGACGTGACGGCCGAAATCGCTCCCACCGAACGAGCCGCCATACTGAGGTTTACATTCCCTGAGACCGACCAGGCAAACATCGTTATAGATGCCTTTGATAAAGGCACGGAGGTTACCATGCTGCCCAAGGAGCGCCGCATCGTAGGCTATACGACACGCAACAGTGGCGGCGTGCCCGATAATTTCAAGAACTGGTTTGTCATTGAATTTGACCAACCGTTTACCACCTTCTATACCGTGGAGGACAGCATCCTGAACGAGGGCCAGGCGCATGTCGCCTGCAACCATGCAGGAGCCATCTTGACTTTTGAGGGCAATGGTCCTGTCAACCTGCGCGTGGCATCTTCTTTCATCAGTAAAGAGCAGGCTTTGCGCAACCTTCAGGAATTGGGCGACGATGACCTGGAGACGGTAAAAGAGCGCGGCCGCAAGCGTTGGAACGAGATTTTAGGCCGCATCCAGGCCGAGGATGACAATATCGACCACCTGCGCACTTTCTACTCCTGCCTGTACAGGTCGGTGCTGTTTCCCCGCAGTTTCTATGAGATTGATGCCGAAGGGAATCCCGTTCATTACAGCCCCTACAACGGCCAGGTGCTGCCGGGCAGAATGTTTACCGACACCGGCTTTTGGGACACCTTCCGCAGCCTGTTCCCATTGGTCAACCTGATGTACCCCAAAATGGGCTCATGGATGCAGGAGGGACTGGTGAACACCTGGCTCGAGAGCGGCTTCCTGCCTGAATGGGCCAGCCCAGGACACCGCAACTGCATGGTGGGCAACAATAGCGCCTCGGTAGTGGCCGACGCTTATCTCAAGGGTCTGCGAGGTTATGATATCGACGCGTTGTGGGATGCCCTCATGCACGGCATAGGGGCTGTCCACCCTGAGGTAAAATCCACAGGTCGCCTGGGTTATGAGTATTACAATGATTTGAACTACATCCCCTGCGATGTGGGCATTAACGAGAGCGTGGCAAGGACGCTGGAATATGCCTATGACGACTGGTGCATCTACCAGTTGGGCAAGGCCTTGGGCAAACCCGAGGAGGAAATCGAGGTTTTCAAACTGCGGGCAATGAATTACCGCAACGTGTTTGATAGCGAGACCAAGCTGATGCGAGGCCGATATGAAGACGGATATTTCCAAACACCTTTCAGCCCTTTGAAATGGGGCGACGCCTTTACCGAGGGCAACAGCTGGCATTACACATGGAGCGTTTTCCATGACCCGCAGGGCCTTATCGACCTGATGGGCGGCAAGGAGACATTCTGCCAGATGCTGGACTCGGTTTTCGCCCTTCCACCCGTGTTTGACGACAGTTACTACGGTTTCACCATCCATGAGATACGCGAGATGCAAATCATGAACATGGGCAATTATGCCCATGGCAACCAGCCCATCCAGCACATGATTTACCTGTACAACTACGGTGGACAGCCGTGGAAAGCCCAATACTGGGTGCGTCAGGTGATGGACCGCTTGTACAGTGCTATGCCCGACGGCTACTGCGGCGACGAAGACAACGGCCAGACCTCGGCATGGTATGTGTTCTCGGCACTTGGTTTCTATCCCGTGTGTCCCGGCAGCAACCAGTATGTCATCGGTTCGCCCTATCTTGACAAGGTTACGCTCAATTTAGAGAACGGCAACAAGGTGACTATCACCCGCAAAGGCAAAGGCTGCTACATCGAGTCGATGAGCATCGATGGTTTTCCCAACGCCCGCAACTATTTGGAGCACAGCCAACTGACAAAGGGGTGCAACATCCGTTTCATCATGGATGACGAAGTGAACCACAGTCGAGGCACGGGCAGCCAAAATGTTCCTTACTCGTTCTCGACAAGCGAGGGACCATTCTGACACATGACATACTCTCCATAATTATATCCCCATTTATGGGGATATTTTTTATACCAAAAACCTTAAAAAAAGGGATTGCCCATGCCGTAGGGTAGCAGTATTTTTGCACATTGGATACAAATGACTTAACGACATGGCTACAGGACAAGACAAGGGAAACAATGCATCGGTAACCCGCCTGCTCGACAACGAGCCGGTGGGCAAGACTGTGCAGGTGGTGCGCGTGATGGGCGACGGCGCATTCCGGCAACGTTTGCTGGAAATGGGCTTTGTGCGCGGCGCCATGGTAACAGTCTTGAAGAACGCCCCCCTGCATGACCCTGTGGAATATATGATAATGGGATCACACATCTCGCTGCGCCACAGCGAGGCAGCACAGGTCGAGGTGACCGATCAGGAGGCGGACTTCTGTGACATGGAAGATGCCTTCCACGGCACTGTAGAGACCACTGTCGAAGGTGTGGACCCTATGGCCGACAACGTGCTGCGCATCGCCTTGGTAGGCAACCCCAACTGCGGAAAGACGTCGCTGTTCAACTTTGTGACGGGAGCCAAGGAGAAAGTGGGCAATTATGGCGGTGTGACCGTTGACAGCAAGGAAGGCTGGTTCAACATCGATGGCCGCAAGGTGCAACTGGTGGACCTGCCCGGCACCTACTCGCTCACGGAATATTCGCCCGAGGAGATGTATGTGCGCACCTATATCCGCAACAACCACCCCGACGCCATCCTGAATGTCGTGGATGCCGGCAACCTGGAACGCAACCTATACCTTACCACGCAGGTCATGGACATGAACATCCCCATGGTCGTTGCCCTCAACATGTGGGACGAGCTGGAGAAAAGCGGTGACAAACTCGACATCGAGATGATGAGCCGTCTGCTGGGAGCCCGTCTGGTGCCTGTCACAGCCTATAACGGCCGCGGTATCAAAGATGTGCTGAAAGCCACAATGGATGCCATCGACGAGAGCGAGCAGGAGACACACCACCACAACGTTAACTACGGCACACTCATTGAAGACAGCCTGAAAGAGCTGGGAGAAATGTGTCCCGACCTGGACCGTTATACCGTGCTCAAGGTCATTGAGAATGACCAGCACGCGATTAATCTGCTCAAAAGTCAGGAGAACGCCGAGCAGGTGATTGAAAAGGCCTCAGACATCAGGCAACGCATCGAGCGCGACTACAACGACGACATCGTGAGCGTCATCACCGACCTGAAATATGGCTTCGTGCGCGGGGCCTTGGCCGAAACCTTAACACCCAATCCCAACCGCGCCGCCGGGGAAACAAAGCCCGGCTACTCGTTCGACCGCCTGTTGACTAACCGATGGATGGCATTGCCCATCCTGCTGGTACTGATGTGGCTCATGTTCGAGGCCACTTTTACCCTGGGCGCCTACCCGCAGGGATGGATTGAGAGCTTTGTGGGATGGATTGGCCAATGGATAGGAAGCGTAATGCCTGAAGGCATCCTGCGCGACCTAATTGTTGACGGCATCATCGGCGGCGTGGGAGGCGTGCTCGTCTTCCTGCCACAGATTCTGATTCTGTTCTTCTTTATATCAATACTTGAAGACAGCGGTTACATGGCGAGAGCGGCCTTTATCGTTGACCGCATCATGCACCGTGTGGGGCTGCACGGCAAGTCGTTCATTCCCTACCTCATCGGCTTTGGCTGCGGTGTTCCCGCCATCATGGCGACGCGCACCCTGGAGAACCGGCGCGACCGCATTGTCACCATTCTCACGGTGCCCTTCATGTCATGCTCGGCACGCCTGCCGGCCTATCTGCTGCTTGTTGCTGCTTTCTTCACCGCCAAGCAAGGCCTGATACTGATGAGCATTTATCTGGTAGGCATACTGGTGGCCGCCATCACCGCCATTGTATTGAGTAAGACCATCCTAAAACACGATAAGACACAGTTTGTGATGGAGTTGCCGCCCTATCGACGTCCCACGGCACGCAATGCCATCATCCACATGTGGAGCAAGGGTAAGCAGTACCTGCAGAAGATGGCAACAGTCATCCTTGCCGCTTCCATCATCGTGTGGGCTTTGGGCTACTTCCCCCGCCATGAGGGCCAGACGCCACAGGAGCAGATTGAAAATTCATTCATGGGACAGATGGGTAAGGCCATTGAGCCTGTGGTGGAGCCGCTGGGCTTTAACTGGCAGATGGGCGTGAGCGTGTTGACCGGCGCAGCCGCCAAGGAAATCGTCGTCTCGACGATGGGCGTACTCTACACCGGCGAAGCCGATGCTGACGAGGAAAACGCGTCACTCAAGGAGAAACTACAGACAGCCACCAAGCCCAATGGAGAGCACGTTTTCAACCCCATTGTCGCTTACTCGTTCATGCTGTTCATTCTGCTCTACTTCCCGTGCATCGCCGCCCTTGCCGCCATCAGGCGTGAGGCGGGGACCAAGTGGATGCTATTCGAGATATTCTATACCACAGCCGTGGCATGGCTCGTATCATTTATCTTCTATCAAATCGCCATGGCAATTTGATAGAAGTTTAGAGTATAAAGTTTAGGGTTTAGAGAGGTGGAGAAAATAACGATTCTAGAAACGATTATTGCGCTCGCCATAGTGGCAGCAGCACTGGTGTTTGTCCTGCGACGTGTCATCAAGACAGGCCGCAGCAAGGGAGACTGCGGCTGCGGTTGCGGCAAAGACTGCAAATGCGATAAAGCTAAAAAATCGTTTTAGCCGAACAGATAGCGGAAGGCATCCTCGACTCGTGATACCTCAACTACCTTGATGGTCCACGAGTCCCGCTTGACGCCCTTAAGGTTATTCTTGGGGATGATGATGGTGTCAAAACCGAGTTTCTGAGCCTCGGTGACGCGTTGTTCGCAACGGGTTACTTGACGGATTTCTCCCGAGAGCCCCACCTCACCGGCAAAGCACACCCCTTGATTGATGGCCATATCCACATTGGAGGAGAGGATGGCACTGATGACCGCCAGGTCAAGGGCAGGATCATTGACCTTGATGCCGCCCACGATGTTTAGGAAGACATCTTTCTGCGCCAACTTAAAGCCCAGGCGTTTCTCCAACACTGCCAACAACATGTTCATGCGTCGAGGGTCAAAGCCCGTGACCGAACGTTGCGCCGTGCCATAGGCGGCAGTGCTTGCCAACGCCTGCACCTCGATGAGGAAAGGCCTCATGCCGTCGATGGTCACGCCAATGGCAGTCCCTGACAATTCACTGTCGCGGTCACTCAACAGTAGTTCGCTGGGATTGGTCACCTCTCGCAAGCCGTCCTCTTTCATCTCATATATACCTATTTCATTTGTGTTGCCGAAGCGGTTCTTAATTGGACGCAGAATGCGGTACAGGTAATTGCGGTCACCCTCGAACTGGATGACGGCATCGACAATGTGCTCCAACACCTTGGGGCCGGCAATGCTTCCCTCCTTGTTGATATGGCCGATGAGAATGACGGGTGTATAGGTTTCCTTGGCATAGCGCTGGAAGGCGGCGGCACACTCGCGCACCTGAGTCACACTGCCAGGGGCACTCTCCAACTGCTCGCTGGCAATGGTCTGGATGGAGTCCACGATGATGAGACCTGGCTGGAACGAGCGGATGCTGGCAAAGATGTTGTCGAGCGAAGTCTCGCACAGCAAGTAGCACTCACAGTCCATGTGTCCGCCAGCAATGCGGTCGGCACGCATGCGCAACTGCTGCGGGCTCTCCTCACCCGAGACATACAGCACTCGGCGTGAGCGGATGCGCAGCACATTCTGCAAGACCAACGTCGATTTGCCGATACCCGGTTCTCCTCCCAGCAGCACAATGCTACCGGGGACAAGGCCACCACCCAACACACGATTCAACTCACCGCTGGGCAGGTTGATGCGGGGCTGGTCCTCGGCTCTGATTTCCGAGATTTTGACAGGCTCTGCCACCTTGCGGCTACCCTCCCCTGGCCCGACGTAACGCACGGAAGCCGACTTGGGCGCTTTGGGTTCCTCGATATAAGTGTTCCACTCGCCACAGGCGGGGCACTTGCCGAGCCACTTGGGCGACTCGTTGCCGCAATTCTTGCAGAAGAAAGTGGTCTTGACTTGTTGTTTTGCCATAATGGAGATAACGGGTTAACGGCGGAAGAACTCGCTTATGGTGATAGCTGCGGCAACGCCCACGTTGAGCGACTCGCTGCCAGCGGTCTTGGCCTTGGGGATGAGAAGGCGCTGATTCACATGCTTGGCAACCTTGGCAGTAATGCCCTGTCCCTCGTTGCCGAAGATGACAAAGCCCGTCTTGCCCAAGTCGCTACGGTAGATGTCGTTGCCGTCAAGGAAGGTTCCATAGATAGGCAGGTCGGGATACTGCTCAAACAACTGTTCGAGGTCCACATAATGCACCTTGACACGCGCGATGGCACCCATGGTTGCCTGCACTACCTTGTGATTATAGACATCGACGGTGGTGCGGCTTGCAAAGATGTCACGGATGCCGAACCAGTCAGCAAGACGAATGATGGTGCCCAGGTTACCCGGGTCCTGGATGTTATCGAGAACGATATTGAGGCTCTCGCCCACCCACTCAGTGTCGATGGTATCCTCGGGTTTCTCATACACGGCGATAACATCACTGGGGGTGTCAAACTGCGATATGCGCGCCATCTGCTGCCCGTTGGCAAACACGATTTTGTCGTAGTGCTCGGCGGTGCCACACTGGTCATACCACGAGCGCTTAGCGATGAGCCAGCGGCAATTGAAGTGAGGCCACGTATCGCGTACACACTTGGTACCCTCGGCGACAAACAGGCCTTCATCATCTCGGTATTTCTTGGCAGCAAGGCTTTTGACCACCTTGAGGATGCCGTTATTCATGTCCATCATAGGGCTTCACGTTTGGTTACAAGTTCGTTGAATCTTAGCAGTATCGTGCAGAACTCCTGGCTAAGCAGGGCGATGACCGGTTGGGTGATTTCGTTGGGCACATCATCGACAGCCGCCGAGATGGAACCGGCGATAGCAGCAATGGTGTCGGCATCACCGGCAAGCGACACCGACAACCTGATGACATCCTCATAGTCCTTTCCCTCCAAGAAGCATGTGATAGACTCTGGAACTGTCGTCTGGCACAACTCATTAAAGGAATAGTCAGGACGGATTTCGTCAAGCGTGCGGGAAAGGTCATATCCGAATGTCTTCTCTACATAGTTGCGGATTTCGCCCTTGGTCTTGCCTTGACGCGCCAAGAAGATGGCGGCGGCTGTGGCCTGGGCACCCTTGATACCCTCGGGATGGTTATGCGTCACCTCGGCCGAAATCTGGGCCAGTTCCATGGCCTCTTCAAGCGTCTTGGCATAGTAGCCCACAGGGCTCACGCGCATTGCCGAGCCATTGCCATAGGAATTATAGGGTTGTGGGTCATCATCTTGAATCCAGTGGGCAAAACGGCCACCATAACCCCTGCCCGGATACTTCCAGCACATGTCAAGCATGATCTTGACCAGTTTCTCGTGGGTGTGCTGCTCATCTTCCAGCAGCCACAGGGCATTGGCCATCGTGAGCACCGTGTCATCGGTATAAGTGCTCTTATCGGTGAACAACTTGAAATCATATTCCCGCGTAGGGTTAAACTCATAGGCCGAACCAATGACATCGCCGGCTATTGCTCCTATTATTCCTTTCATAATATTTCTTGTTTTGAGATTACAAATTTACAACTTATTCGCCAATGATGGCGCGGCCTGATGGAAATAAGTTATCAACAAGCCCAAGGGATGAGGTACTGCGCACCGACACGGGGAGTGGCGGGTTGAGTCGCGAGAACAGGACGACGCATGGTGGCAAGCGCAGTCACCGAGCGCCAACCTTGGGTGCAGTTGCGCACCGTCAGCACCGCCATACCCACATAGCGTCCAGCAAGGTCCAGCAAAGCACGTTTCACGGCATCCTGGCTGTCGAAATTGGAGCCGTTCACACTGGCAAGACGGCGACCGTTGCAATCGAGCGTGGCACAGATGCGGTCACCCAAATTCACGATGTTAATAAAGTTCTTGTTCATAATCTGTCCTCCATTTTTAAGTTTTACACTGCAAAGGTAGAGCAATAGAGTGCCATATTTTGGCACAGCAATCCAAAAGAAACATAAAAGCAAAGATTATAGGTTGAAGGGGCCTTTCCTGAAGACAAGGAAAAAGGTAATTTTGTAAAACCAACAAACTACTTTATCGCATGAAACGAATCATATTAACCTGCTTCATCATCGGCTGCCTTGCCAGTTGCGCAAAATACCAGATGCCACCGTTCAACACCAGCGGTGAATGGAGAACTGAAGGCAACTTGCTCGTCAATGACAAGGTCAATCTTAAAATTGACGCCAGTCAACAGAGCGAAGAAGTCACCTCAGACAAGAACGATATTGGAATGGAGTTACTGCAAGAATGCGAGAGCTGCAGTGTTGTAATTCAACAGGCAAGAGAAAAATTCGAAGACTGAAGACACAAATCTTCATAATACCTGAAGGCTGATCAAGCCTTTTATTGCCGGAGTGTAAAAAAATTTTACACTTTAGCGCAAAAATATCCTTCACTCTTAAAAATCGTGTTTTATTTTTTGGAGGGTTTGAGACATGTCTTGTATTTTTGTATCACAAAAACTACACCAAATAAACAAAAATGAAAAGCCTCATCACACCTGCACTCTTGCTGCTGGCTCTGTTGTTCCCGGTGACTGCTTCCGCAGCCTTCGAGGTGGGCGGCATCTATTATAACTTTTGCAATGAAGAAGGTGCTGTCGAAGTTACAAGTTCCCTCAGTTCAAATAGATACTCCGGTGCCGTGAACATACCCGCCACGGTCACCTACAACGGCACCACCTACTCAGTCGTCGCCATCGGCGATTGGGCGTTCTATGGCTGCAAAGAGTTGACGAGCGTGACCATCCCTAATTCCGTCACCACCATCAAGGAGTGGGCTTTTGATGGATGCGAAGCCCTGACAAGCGTGAGCATCCCCAACTCGGTCACCATCATCGGCGACGATGCGTTCCGTGGCTGCAAAAACCTGCGGAGCGTGACCATAGGCAATTCGGTCACAACAATAGACTTCGGTGCGTTCGACAGCTGCATTAGCCTGACGAGCGTGAATATCCCCAACTCCGTCACCACCATCGGCGGATATGCGTTCCGTGGCTGCAAAAGCCTGACGAGCATAAACATCCCCAGTTCAGTAACAGACATCGGCTATGTCGCGTTCGGAAGCTGCAACGGCATGACTAGCATCACCGTGGAAAGCGGGAACCCTACATACGACTCCCGCAACAATTGTAATGCCATTATTGAAAAGGCAACCAATACCTTGATTGCGGGTTGTAAAAGCACAGTCATCCCCAATTCGGTCACCACAATCGGTGTGAGGGCATTTGATGGTTGCGTAGAGCTGACGGGAATCTCTATTCCCAGTTCCGTCACCACCATCGACAAAGAAGCGTTTTATAGATGCAGTGGTCTGACAAGCGTGAGCATCCCAAACTCCGTCACTACCATCGACGAAGAAGCGTTTTATGAATGCAGCAGCCTGAGAAGTGTGACCATCCCCAACTCCATCACTGCCATAGCCAACTATGTGTTCTATAAGTGCAGTGGACTGACGAGCGTGACCATCCCTAACTCGGTCACCACGATCGGTGGCTGTGCGTTCATGTACTGCAGTAGCCTGACAAGCGTGTCCATCCCAAACTCCGTCACCACAATTGGCGGCGCTGCGTTCATGCATTGCACCGGTCTAAAGAATTTGACCATCCCAAAGTCCGTCAGCTCCATCGACAGATTTGCGTTCGCTGGTTGCGTTGGCCTGATGAGTATCGTTGTGGAGAACGGGAACCCGACATACGATTCACGCAACAATTGTAATGCCATCATTGAGACTGCAACCAACATTATCATTGCAGGATGCAAGAACACAGTCATTCCCAACTCAGTCACTGCCATTGGAGATTATGCGTTCATCTACTGCAACAGTCTGACCAGCATGAATATCCCCAACTCCGTCGTCTCAATCGGCGTATATGCATTTCGCGAATGCAAAGGCCTGAGCAGCGTGAGCATCCCCAACTCAGTCACTAGTATTGGCGAAGGTGCGTTCTATCAGTGCACCGCCCTGCCCAGCGTGACCATTCCCAACTCCATCACTACCATCGCTAACGGTGTATTCTTTGGCTGCACTAGCCTGACAAGTGTGACCATTCCAAATTCCGTCACCACCATCGGCAACACCGCATTCGCTTACTGTAGCAGCCTGCCCAGCGTGACCATTCCAAGCTCAGTCACCACCATCGGCTCTGCCGCGTTTGGTTACTGCACTAACCTTTCCAGTGTGAGCATCCCAAACTCCGTCACCGACATCGGCTCCAGTGCGTTCGCTTATTGTAGTAACCTGAGAAATGTGATCATCCCCAACTCGGTTACCAGAATCGAAAACGGCGTGTTCGCTTATTGCAGTAGCCTGCCCGACGTGAGCATCCCCAACTCAGTCACCAACCTTGGCTCCAGCGCATTCGCTTACTGCAGTAGCCTGACGAACGTAAACATTCCTAACTCGGTTACCACAATTGGCAGTAACGCGTTTGCTTACTGCAGTAGCCTGACGAGCGTGAGCATTCCCAACTCAGTCACCAACCTTGGCTCCAGCGCATTCGCTAACTGCAGTAGCCTGACGAGCGTGAGCATCCCTAACTCAGTCACCAGAATCAGCGGTGGTGTGTTCGCATTCTGCAGTAGTCTGACAAGCATTACTATCCCCAGCTCGGTTACCGACATCGGCGATGCTGCATTCATGTACTGTAGTAGCCTGACGAATGTAACCATTCCCAACTCGGTCACCAAAATCGGCAATGGTGCGTTCTCGTACTGTAGTGGTCTGAGGGATGTGTACAGCTATATTGCTGACCCATCGGCAATCACAATGGGCAGTTATGTATTCCTGCTTGAATCTGCAGCCTATTCTGGTCGCACGCTTCATGTGTTGTACAGGACGGCTGTTGCCTATCGAGCCGACGGGAACTGGTATCCCTATTTCGGACAGATAGTAGAAGGCTTGCGTGGTGACGTGAACTGCGACGGCGAGGTCAATATTGCTGACATCAATGCCGAAATCGACATCATTATGGGAGATAACGATTTTACCATTGTGGCCGACGTGAACGGAGATGGGGAGTATAATATCGCCGACGTCAATGAAATTCTTGACATCATCCTGGGCGGAGGTGGCCACGCCCCTGATGGCCACCAGTATGTGGACCTGGGACTGCCCAGTGGCACACTGTGGGCAACGTGCAACATCGGAGCCAGCAAACCAGAAGACTATGGTGACTACTTTGCTTGGGGCGAGACCGAACCCAAGAATGACTATACGTGGGGAACTTACAAGTGGTGCAATGGCAGCTACAACACCTTGACCAAATACTGTGTCAACAGTTCCTATGGCACTGTTGACAACAGAACCGTACTGGAACCCGAGGACGATGCTGCCAGCGTGAACTGGGGCCCCTTATGGTGTATACCCTCCAAGGAACAACAGGATGAACTGAGGGAGAAATGTTCCTGGAAGTGGACGACGCAGAATGGCGTGAAAGGCCAATTGGTTACCGGTCCCAACGGAAACACGATGTTCTTGCCCGCTTCGGGCTACTACATCGGGAGCTCGCTTGGCCGCGTGGGCATGTATGTTTTCTATTGGTCACGCACGCTATACTCTACCTACTCCAATTTTGCCAACGTCCTGTACTTCGACTCCGGAAATGTGAACTGGGACTACGGGTACCGCTACTACGGCCACACCGTGCGTGCGGTGCGCGTCCCATAGAATTAGCATCCTGTCAACATCCCGATTGTCGTCTCACAACTCCAACATCACAAAAAAATCAGCCACCATGGAATTGTCCATAGTGGCTGATTGAGCGGTAAACGGGACTCGAACCCGCGGCCCTCAGCTTGGGAAGCTGATGCTCTACCAACTGAGCTACTACCGCAAACTATTTCACACGCGCCCACATGGAGCGCGAGAGTGATGCGCTAATGTGTCAAGCGGTCTCGTTAATGACCTCGGCAACGCTGTCGCCATTCTCGGTCACATAGTAGCGGACCGTCAGGGTGTCGTTGATTTCCCATGACGCACGCTTGTCACTGTCAAGGTCGGGATAGCTGAACTCGACGGTATCTTCACCCACCTTGAGATAAACGCTGTTCATCGCACCGTCAATGGCCACACCGGTAACTTGGACCGCTGTATCCACAGTGATAGTGTCTTCCTCAGGAACAGTACCGGTATCGCTACTACCGGTGCAGGCGAAGAATGACATCGATAACATCACGCCAAAGAGAAAAATCAAATATCTCATGTCCTAAATAATTTAATGTTTGTTTTACTGCAAAAATACTGATAAAACTGAAGTGGGCAAAAAGTATGCCTATTTAAAGCCTTAAAACTTGTAGTTGTCGTTGTCGAGGCTGTCCATCTCATCAAAGTCGGAGATTTCGTCCTCGTCATATTCCTCGTCACCGTAGAATTCACTCTTGTCGATAGCCTCAATGTTGTTGGCATCGGGAATCTTGGGAATGGTGATGAATTCGGTGATGTCCATGCTCTCGGCAGGCGGATTGCCAATCTTGCTTTCACACAACGGGTCGTGCAAGGTCTTGCCGGGGATGATTTCTTTGAGTTTGACCTTGAAGAAACGCTCGGTCATGTAGTCGAACACAAACTTCAAGCGCTGGCCCTCGTCCTCGAGGAGTTCGTCGAGCTGTGTATCATCCATGATCCAGATGTCTTCGTCGGTGTCAGTACCCATGTCCATACAAGTCACCTCTTTTTCCTTGTTCCACTCGTCGTCGCAGACGTAGAAAGAGTCCATCTGCTCCTTGCTGTATCCGGTAGATTCCAGGATGGTGTTACGCAACTGCATGAAGGTTGCCGATGAGTCAATGGCTATCTGCAACTTGAAGTTATCGACCTCGTCCGAAACAATGACAAATTTGTAAATCATAGTGTTAAAGCAATAATCATCAGTTTTGATGATGCGAAATTACTAATACATTTTTATCAAGCAAATGATTTTAAGTATTTTTTTGAGAAATCGTTGAAAAAAAGGCACTTTAGGGCACAAAAAGAGAAGCCATGCACCTATTTGGCATGGCTTCTTTATCTTGTTACCAGGTTTTTTCTTCTGTCAGCCGTAATTGACTGAAGCCCGAATAACGTTCTCTCTCAAAGGTCAGGGAACAAGTCCGTAGGCACGGAAGACCTTCTGGATCTTCTCGAGTGCAAATGCCACCTGCTCGTGGGTGTGCGTCGCCATGAGGCTGAAGCGGATGAGCGTGTCGTTGGGAGCAACGGCGGGCGACACAACGGGGTTGACGAAGATGCCCTCGTTCAACAGATCGCGCGTGATGGCAAAGGTCTTGTTGTTGTCGCGGATGAACAGCGGGATGATGGGGGTCTCGGTGTGACCGATCTCGCAGCCCATATCGCGGAAGCCCTGCAAAGCCTCGTGGGTGATTTTCCACAGGTGCTCCTGACGCTCAGGCTCGTTGACAAGAATCTCAATCGCCTTCATTGCAGCGGCAGTCGATGCCGGGGTGATGCTGGCGGTGAAGATGTAGCTGCGGGAATGGTGACGCAGGTAGTTGGTGATGACCTTGCTCGTGGCGATAAAGCCACCGAGCGAAGCAATCGACTTTGAGAAGGTACCCATGATGAGATCCACCTCGTCACGCAGTCCGAAGTGGTCGCACACGCCACGGCCGCCCTCACCAAAGACGCCGATGCCATGGGCCTCGTCAACCATGATGCTGGCATTATACTTGTGGGCAAGGTCCACAATGTCGGGCAGCTTGCACACGTCACCCTCCATCGAGAAGACACCGTCGGTGACGATGAGTTTCACACGGTCGGGCTCGCACTTCTTGAGTTGAGTCTCAAGAGATGCCATGTCATTGTGCTTGTATTTGAGCGAATTAGAGAATGAGAGGCGGCGGCCCTCAATAATCGAGGCGTGGTCCTGCTCGTCCCACAGGATATAGTCCTCACGGCCCGTAAGCGTTGAGATAACACCCAGGTTCACGCCAAAGCCGGTGCTGTAAATCATAGCATCTTCCTTGCCCTCATACTCGGCGAGCTTGCGCTCCAACTCCTTGTGCAGGTCAAGCGTACCGTTGAGGAAAGGCGAACCGGCACAACCGGTGCCGTATTTCTCGGTGGCCTCGATGGCTGCCTGCTTGATGCGCTCATCGTTAACCAGACCCGAATAGCAGTTTGAACCGAACATGAGAATCTTCTTGCCGTTCATGATGACCTCGGTGTCCTGTTCGCTCGAGATGGCGCGAAAATACGGATAAATGCCAGCGGCTTTCGCCTTCTGGGGCTCTTGATATCGCGCTAACTTATTCTCTAATAGGTTCATATACTTTTAAAAATATCTTGTTTTTGGCTCAAATGGGTATCGTCACACGGGACGATACGCTATAATTGGCTGCAAATTTATAAAAATATTCTTTAACAAAATGTTAAAAAAATATCAAAAAGTGACATTCAAAACAATCAGTGCAGAGCTAAATGCCTGTTACACATCATGTATCGCCCTGTTAATATTTTTTAATTTCGTGAAAAGGGCTAAAGGATGAAACGATCAGCGCCTTTTAGCTGCGATCTATGTCGTCCATGTCAAGCTCGGCATTCTGGAGGAGGTCGTAATCTGAGAACTCGATGCCGTCAAAGTCGCCATCCTCAAACATGATCATATCCTGCCTCAAGCAACTTGATGACAGGAACATGTAGAAGGCCAACGCCACACAGACCACAATGTATTTCAAAATCTTTTTCATATACCTGATTGGTTTTGTTCAAACTGCAAAATTAAGAAAAAAAAGATAGTAGGCATCTTTTTTCAGAAAAAAACACTAATTTTGGAAATTAAATCATGCAAAACGATTAAATATGGATTTATTTGAACAGCGAATCAAGGAATTGCGGGAAATCATCAACCGCCACAACCATAACTATTATGTGTTGAACGCCCCCACGGTGAGCGATCAGGAGTTTGATGCCCTGTTGCGGGAACTTCAAGACCTTGAGCGTGATTATCCGCAATATCAGGACCCCCTGTCGCCCACTCAGCGCGTGGGAAGCGACATCAGCAAGGGATTCACACAGGTGCGCCATGAGCGGCCCATGATGTCGCTGTCCAACAGTTACAGCATCGAGGAGGTTCAAGACTTTCTCAGGCGCGCCCAGGAAGGTCTGGGTGGCGAGAGCAGCGAGATTGTGGGTGAGATGAAATATGACGGCACCTCCATTTCGGTGACCTATGAGAATGGACGACTCGTGCGGGCTGTCACGCGCGGCGACGGCGTGCAGGGCGACGATGTCACCGCCAACGTCATCACCATCAAGTCGGTACCACTCGAAATCAAGGGTTTCCTCGACCTTCCAGAGAAGTTTGAGGTGCGCGGTGAGATTCTGCTGCCGTGGGAGAGCTTCGAGCGACTCAATGCCGAGCGTGAGTTCAACGAGGAACCGCTGTTCGCCAATCCCCGCAACGCCGCTGCCGGCACCCTCAAGCTACAGAACAGTGCCGAGGTCGCCCGCCGCGGGCTGGACGCCATATTCTACTTCCTGCTGGGCGAGGGCCTGCCCTTCGAGTCCCATTACGACAGCATCATGGCCCTGAAGCGCTGGGGCTTCAAGACAGGCGAGATGTCCATCCTGCCCAGCATCGACGCCGTGAAGGACTTCATCGGCCATTGGGACGTTGAGCGCAAGAAACTGCCCGTCGCTACCGACGGCCTTGTGTTCAAAATCAACTCCCTGCGTCAGCAGCTCAACTTGGGAGCGACGGCAAAGTCGCCCCGCTGGGCCATCGCCTACAAATTCGCCCCCGAGCGCGAATGCACCAAGTTGCAGTATGTGTCATTCGAGGTGGGACGCTCAGGAGTCATTACCCCGGTCGCCAACCTTGACCCCGTGCTGCTGAGCGGCACCATTGTCAAGCGCGCCTCGCTGCACAATGCCGACATCATCAGCCAGCTCGACATCCACGAGGGCGACATGCTCTATGTGGAAAAAGGCGGTGAAATCATTCCCAAGATTGTGGGCGTGGACGAGAAACGGCGTCAGACGGGCAGCAGTCCCATCGCCTTTGTCACCCACTGTCCCTCATGCGGCACACCGTTGCAGCGCGTCGAGGGCGAGGCGGCATGGGTATGTCCCAACAAATGGGGCTGTGGACCGCAGATTTGCGGACGCATCGAGCACTTCGTGGGGCGTCATGCGATGGACATCGACGGCATAGGCGAGGAAGTCGCTGTCATCCTCAACAAGAGCGGACTGGTTAACGATGTATCGGACCTCTATGACCTCACACAGGAAAAGCTCGTTGCACTCGACCGCTTCCAGGAAAAAAGTGCCCAACGCATCCTGCGCGGTATAGCCAACAGCCTTAAGGTGCCCTATGCCAGAGTAATCTTTGCCCTGTCTATCCCCTTTGTGGGCGAGACGACAGGCAAGGTCCTTGCCCGCTATACCCACGACATCGATACCCTGATGGCGATGCCCGCCGAGGAGCTTGCCGCCATCCCTGAAATCGGTCCGAAAATCGCTCAGTCCATCGTCGATTTCTTTGCCGATGAACGCAACCGTATGATTGTGGAGCGCTTGCGAGCAGCAGGTGTGCAGTTTGCCTTGACCGAGGAAGACACCGCAGGGCAAACCGACAAACTGATGGGTAAGAAGGTAGTCATCAGCGGCGTGTTCGCCAAGCACTCGCGCGAAGAGTATAAAGCGATGATAGAGCAAAACGGCGGCAAGAACGTGAGCAGCATCTCAAGCGCCACCAGTTTCATCCTCGCCGGTGAAAACATGGGCCCCGCAAAACTCGAAAAAGCCCATAAACTGGGCATCGACATCATCGACGAGGACCAGTTCCTAGAGATGATTAACAGTTAGGAGTCAGGCATGAGGAAATTGATAAGCATTGTGATTGCGATGATGGGGTTCTTGGCGACAAGCAGCGCTCAAGAGATGACGGTCGAGGACTTTGTCAACGGCCTGCTCGACCAGTACCCCAAGGCACGCCTGCTCGACATCTACAAGTCCTGTTTCCAGGACTATATGGGCGCCGAACATCTTGTGGGCGACACGGCCAGCGTGAGGGCTTATCTGGAAAGGGAACTTGAGCAGATCAGCCTGGAGGATTTGATGCCGTGGTACTGCGAATCGTGCGGTGTGAACGGCAACTACGTGCGCGTGAGCCTGCGAGCCGTTATCGAGGGCAAAATCAGCACCCAGCAACTGCTCGAGGCCTTCATTGCCAGTGCCAACAGCAGCGAACGCCCCTCGGTCGAGAGTTGGACCGAACGGTGGCACGAAATCATTGTCACCATTGACAGGATGGACCTTTCCCTACCGTGCTACGAACAGGACAAACGCTTCATCGAGGAGGTGCTTGCCAGCGGGCAATATGCCATCAGCCATTCGCCCGAATACCGCGAAGCCTACGCCCCGCATTACAGGATCGTCAAGCGCGACATCCTTGAGAAACTCGGTGAACTCAATTTTTAGCCCAAAACGTTGCGGATGTCAGGAAAAGTGAGTAACTTTGGCGTTCTTTTTTGTGAAATCGAAAAACCAAGACAAGACAATGACTGATAAAATCACCAATAAAATCACTAAGGTCGTGCTCACCGGTGGCCCTTGCGCCG
The DNA here is from genome assembly GCA_017427945.1 of Muribaculaceae bacterium. Classification (GTDB taxonomy): domain Bacteria; phylum Bacteroidota; class Bacteroidia; order Bacteroidales; family Muribaculaceae; genus Sodaliphilus. The sequence goes on from JAFRRT010000019.1 coordinate 34,167, forward strand.
GCAAGACGACGGCCATGGCACGCATCATTGAGCACTTCAGCGGCTTGGGATTCCAGGTGTTCGCCATCCCCGAGGTGCCCACCATGTTCAGCAGCGCCGGCATCAACTACCTGACGCAGAACAAGGCGCTGTTCTTTGAAGCCGAGAAATCGACGCTCAACATCCAGTTGGCTCTCGAGGACCACTTCGCCAAGATGGCAGCCCAGTGCAGCAAGCCCGTGCTCATCGTGTGCGACCGCGGCACGATGGACATCAGTGCCTACGTCTCGCCCGAACTGTGGGAGGCGCTCACCGAGGAGATGGGCACCAACACCGTCAAGTTGCGCGACGCCCGCTACGAGGCCATCCTGCACATGGTGACGGCAGCTGCCGGCGCCGAGCAGTTCTATACCAACGAGAACAACAAGTTCCGCAGCGAGGACGTCGAGTTGGCACGTGAGTTGGACCGCAAGGTGCTGAGCGCCTGGACAGGTCATCCCCACCTGAGAGTCATCGGCAACCAGACCGACTTTGACGACAAGCTGCGCCAGGTGCTCAACGAAATTTCTACCGTGCTGGGTGTGCCTTGCCCCATCGAGGAGGAGCGCAAATATATCGTCAAGGTCACGGGCGATATCCCCGATTATACCGAGAGCGAAATCACCCAGACCTACCTGCTGAGCGAGCCGGGCACCGAGATGCGCGTGCGCAAACGCGGCTGGCAGGGTAGCTACGTCTATTTCCAGACCATCAAGAAGACCGTGAGCAGCGACAAGCAGATCGAGACGGAGCGCCGCATCACCGCCCAGCAGTATGTGGACCTGCTGCAGATTGCCGACCCCAACCGTAAACCAATCAGCAAGATGCGCAAGTGCTTCGTGTGGAAGAACCACTACTTTGAGCTCGATACCTACATCGAGCCCAAGCTGGGTATGCAGATTCTGGAGCTTGAGGGCGTCAAGGAAGGCGACGAAGTGGAGTTCCCGCCGTTCATCAAGGTTATCGAGGACATCACCGGCAACGAGAAATACTACAACTACCAGCTGTCGCTAAGATAAACATTAGCCCCCACGCTAAAGCGCTAAGGCGCTAAGCATAAACAACAACTGAATTTTCTGAGAGTTCTGAGTTCAGATTCATCAGATTTTTCAGTTGTTTTGTTATAGCATCCTCGTTCCTTGTTTTCATTCGGTTTCGAAGACAAGAAGACATTTTTCAAAGTATTTTGGGAGTGATGTGTTGTTTTCTTGGTGATTATTAGCTATTTTTGCGGGTGGAAAACCAAACACCATATTTCATCATGAAACAAATACTTAAAGCAACCCTGCTCCTGCTGTTGGGCATACTGTTGCCATCTACTGCAGCAGCCTACGACTTCGAGGTCGATGGTATCTACTACAATATTAACGGCAACGAGGCCGAAGTGACTATAGGGCCAAATGGATTCAAATATACTGGCGACGTGACTATTCCCGCCACGGTCATATACGGCGGCACATCATACTCTGTCACTTCTATAGGAAACTCTGCTTTCTATCATTGCAGTGGGCTGACAAGCATTAGCATTCATAATTCCATCACGTCAATCGGTGACGATGCTTTCGGTAATTGCACAATGTTAACCAGCATTGACATCCCCAACTCGGTCACGTCAATCGGTGGTTGGGCGTTCTATGGATGCAGCGGGCTGACTAGTATCGACATTCCCAATTCCGTCATTTCAATTGGAGAAGATGCATTTCATGGAACAACATGGTATAACAACCAACCTGTTGGATTGGTTTATGCCGGTTTAGTCGCCTATAAATACAAAGGCACAATGCCAAACGGCACAAGCATCACTATTAGAGAGGGGACTCTTAGCATTTCTGGCGGAGCATTCTCCGGCTGCAGCGGACTGATCAGCATCGACATCCCCAATTCCGTCACTTCAATAGGTGATTGGGCTTTCTATAATTGCAATGAGCTGACCGATGTCACAATCGGCAACTCCGTTACCTCAATTGGAAACTGTGCGTTCCTTAATTGCTTTGGGTTATCAAGCATCAGCATCCCCAACTCTGTCACCACTATCGGTGAGAGAGCTTTCTCTGGAACGGCATGGCTTGACAATCAACCAGATGGACTTATTTATGCCGGTTTAATCGCTTATCAATACAAAGGCACCATGCCAAATGGAACAAGCATCACTATTAGAGAGGGGACACTTGGCATAACAGAAAATGCATTTTCTTATTGCAGCGGATTGGCAAGCATTACCATACCCAACACTGTTTCATCAATCGGTTCTTTTGCATTCATCGGATGTAACAGCCTAATAAGTATATGCATTCCAAGCTCTGTTACAATCATTAATGAGGGAACATTTGAGGAGTGTTCAAGTCTAATCAGTGTAACTATATCAAACTCAGTAACTTACATCGGAGAGAATGCATTCGGGTTCTGCAATGCTCTAACCAATGTCAATATCCCCGATGCTTTAATAACCATCGAAGACTTTGCATTTTGGGGCTGCGCTATGACAAACATTCAAATTCCTAGTTCAGTCACCCACATTGGCTATGGTGCATTTGGGGAATGTACAAGACTAACTAACATTGTTGTTGCCGATGGCAATCTAAAATACGACTCCCGTCTCAATTGTAATGCCATTATTGAGACAGCAACCAACAAACTGATATGCGGATGCAAAAACACCACAATACCCAACACAATCACCTCTATCGGCGAAATGGCGTTCGTTGAATGCATGGGGTTGTCAAGTATAACAATTCCCAATTCCGTCACTTCAATCGAAAATGGAGCGTTTTCGGGTTGTTCTTGTCTTTCGTCAATCTTCATCATTGGAGAAGGTGAATGGGTTGCAGGGTATTTGCCCGATAACATCTCAACTCTTTGTATTGATGAGGGAATCACAGGGGTAAACGGGATGAAAGTCAAGCCTCAAGATGTGTTTTGCTTTGCCACTACCCCGCCCACCTGTGATGAGAATTCATTCACCGATTACAGCGGTACGTTGCATGTGCCGGCAACTTCACTGGCAGCCTATTTCACCGCACCCTATTGGTGCAACTTTAATCTTGTGGGCGATGCTGTGAAAGCCGACAGCATCAAAGTGAATTGTGACAGCATCAACATGCTGCTTGGTGAGGAAACAACGCTCATAGCAAACATATTCCCTGTAAATGCAACATCAAACGTCATAACATGGGCATCAAGCAATCCTGAAGTTGCCAATGTTGTTGACGGCGAGGTGACAGCCATGGCTGCAGGCGAATGTGAAATCTACGCGATGTGCCTTGACCACAAAGCCACTTGCCATATCACGGTTTACAGTGACCGCATCTCACTTTATCCTCAAGAAGCCCAGGTATTGCCAAACCATATCCTGACACTCACCCCTACATCCCTCGCCGCTCAATTACCAGAACTCGCCGTGACATCAAGTGACGCAACAGTGGCGGCAGCACGAATGCTGAACGGAAAGGTGCAGGTTGTGGGCATCAAGGAGGGCACGGCAACCATCACCGTAAATGCTGCCGACGGCACAGCTCAACCTGCGACGTGCCTAGTGACAGTCTATACCGAGCGCGGGGACATAAACTGTGATGGATACGTCAGCATAGCTGACGTTACGACGTTGATTGACTACCTGCTGAGCGGCGATGAAGAATCAATCAACAAAAGTAATGCCGACGTGAACCAAGACGGAAGAATTTCCATTGGTGATGTAACCTCATTGATTGACCTGCTGCTGTCAGGCGGGAGCTGAACTGTCGCTGCGGCAGGCCTCCCATTGACCAACACGCTAAGGTGCTAAGCGAATTTATATACATAACAAAAATCCCCTCAGTGCGTTGGCTTTGAGGGGATTGTCGTTTCTGAATCCAATCAGTTGGCTTTGTACTTGTAAATATCCACCAGTTTCATGTCAAAGATGAGGTTGCTAAAAGGCAGCACAACTTCATCCCTCATGGTTGAGCCATAGCCCTGCTGATAAGGGACGATAACGGTGCAGCTGTCGCCCACATGCATGCGGGTGAGGGCAATCATCCAGCCCTCGACATTCTGGTTCACCACCGACCGGTAGATGCTGTCGGCAGGCGAGGTCCTAAGATAGGACGAATCGGCAGGCGTTCCGTCATAGACACTCAGATGGTACTTCACGTCCACCGTCGAGGTGATGAGCGGCTTGAGGTTGTCCTTGGTGAGCATGGTGTCGTTGTGCCAGCGAATGAGCACCTGTGCCGAGGGGTCCCAGGGAGCAATCAACTGGGTGTATTGTCCCGAAGATGCCTGACGCTGATACCACTCGTCATTCTTCTCACGCCAATCTTTGTACTTATCATACATATTTTCTCCCAGGCATGAGTCGAGCATCGTGAGCGCCACGATAGCCAACAAGATACTATAAATTAATTTCTTCATATATTAAGCTTTTATCTGTTAGCTATTAATCGGGTTACATGAGTTTGCGGAGGACGTTGTTCAGGCTGCACTCCTGACTGATGATAGCAGGCAGGTCGGCGATGGCAACGCGCTGCTGCTGCATGGTGTCACGGTCACGCAGGGTGACGGTGTTGTCCTCAAGCGTCTGGCCGTCGACGGTGATGCAATAGGGAGTACCGATGGCATCCTGGCGACGGTAACGCTTGCCCACGGTGTCCTTGTCCTCGTAGTGGCAGGCAAAGTCAAACTTGAGCATGTTCATGATCTCGTGAGCCTTTTCGGGCATGCCGTCCTTGCGTACGAGCGGCAAGATGGCGCACTTGATGGGAGCCAGGGGCTTGGGCAAGTGCAGCACCACGCGGGTGTCGCCGCCCTCGAGCTGCTGCTCCTCGTAGCTGGAGCACATCACCGAGAGGAACATGCGGTCCACGCCAATCGAGGTCTCGATGACGTAGGGGGTATAGCTCTCGTTGAGCTCGGCGTCGAAGTACTGAATCTTCTTGCCAGAGTATTTGGCGTGCTGGCTCAGGTCGAAGTCGGTGCGGCTGTGGATACCCTCCACCTCCTTGAAGCCGAACGGCATCTTGAACTCGATGTCGGTGGCGGCGTTGGCATAGTGAGCCAACTTCTCGTGGTCGTGGAAGCGGTACTTCTCGTCGCCCAGGCCCAATGCCTTGTGCCAGCGCAAACGCGTCTCACGCCAGAAGTCAAACCACTTCAGCTCCTCACCGGGACGTACAAAGAATTGCATCTCCATCTGCTCAAACTCGCGCATGCGGAAGATGAACTGACGGGCCACAATCTCGTTGCGGAAGGCCTTACCAATCTGTGCGATACCAAAGGGGATGCGCATGCGGCCAGTCTTCTGCACATTCAGGAAGTTCACAAAAATACCCTGTGCCGTCTCGGGACGCAGGTACACGTCCATCGTGGAGTCGGCACTGCTGCCCATCTGGGTCTTGAACATGAGGTTGAACTGACGCACGTCGGTCCAATTCTTGGTACCGCTCACGGGGTCCACAATCTCATAGTCCACGATAATCTGCTTGAGCTCGGCGAGGTCGTTGTCGTTCATCGCCTTCTCGTAGCGGGCATGCAGCTCGTCGCGCTTCTTCTGGTTCTCGAGTACGCGGGGATTGGTCTGGCGGAACATCGTTTCGTCAAACTTGTCGCCAAAGCGCTTGGCAGCCTTCTCGCACTCCTTGTTCATCTTCTCCTCGATCTTGGCGATCTCGTCCTCGATGAGCACGTCGGCACGGTAGCGCTTCTTGCTATCGCGGTTGTCAATCAAGGGGTCGTTGAATGCGTCAACGTGGCCCGAAGCCTTCCAGATGGTGGGGTGCATAAAGATGGCGCTGTCGATGCCCACGATGTTCTCGTGCAGCAAGGTCATCGCTTCCCACCAGTAGCGCTTGATATTGTTTTTCAATTCTACACCGTTTTGTGCATAGTCATAAACCGCGCCCAGGCCGTCATAAATCTCACTTGAGGGGAACACAAAGCCATATTCCTTGGCATGCGACACGATTTTCTTGAAAACGTCTTCCTGTTTTGCCATTGTTAGATGTTTTATTATTGTTTTTGTGATATTTCTTTAGATTTCAAACGGCAAAGGTACAAAAAATCCCTCAAAACCAAAGCGCCTTGAGAGATATTAGGGTTATTTAACGGGATTAGCGATAAAACTGCCGTGTCCACTCATGCCACTTTCCCTTATCTTACACTATCCCCAAAACAGTTTAGAACTGGGAGTAGAGGAAGGGCTGGACGGTAGCGCTTGCGAACTGGAGCACCAATTGGATAAGGACGATGAAGATGAGCAGTTTCACTACCCATGGAGCCGCGATGAAGCGGTCACGCAGCATGTCCCAAATGCGCGTGGGCACGAAGTGCAGGCCGAAGATGATGGCGAGCATGATGCACCAGGTGCTGCGGCGGGCAAGGAAGACAGGCAGATAAGCCCACTCAAAGTCAGTGAAGATGCCAGTGATAACCTGTCCCGCGGCATGGAACGTGTTGGCGCGGAAGAATATCCACAGGAAGGCCACAAAGCAGAACGTCATCAGCCATGACACAAAGCGGGTGATGCGTGTGCTGGCGATGGTGTCGAGCCAGGGTTTGCACAGTTTGTGGACACACAGGGCAATGCCATGCCCGGCGCCCCACACCACAAAGGTCCATGCCGCGCCATGCCACAAGCCGCCAAGGAGCATCGTCACCATGAGGTTGAAATACTGGCGCAGCTTACCCCTGCGGTTGCCGCCCAACGGAATGTAGATGTAATCACGCAACCACGTTGACAGCGTGATGTGCCAGCGGTGCCAGAACTCGGTGACGTTGAGCGAACGGTATGGATAGTTGAAGTTGATGCCCAAGTCAAAACCCATAATACTGCCCAGACCGATGGCCATATCACTATAGCCCGAGAAGTCGCAGTATATCTGCATGGTGAAGCCCAGCACCGCCATAAGCAACTCAAAACCGGTATAACCCGAGGGGTTGCCAAAAGCGATGTTGTTGTATTGAGCAATATAGTCGGCAAAGACGGCCTTCTTGAGGATACCCAGCATGATGAGCCACAGGCCGCCGTAAATCATCTTGCGCGTGGCGGGCTTGTTCGCCTGCAACTGCGGAATGAAGTCACACGACCGCACAATGGGTCCTGCCACCAGGCACGGGAAGAAGGACAGGAAGAACAGGTGGTCAAGATAGTCATCGACAGGAGCTATCTTGCCGCGATACACATCGACCACATAACTGATGGTGCGGAACGTATAGAACGAGATGCCCACCGGCATGATGAGGTCAAGTGGCTGGAAATTGCCGCCAATAAGCGCCTCGAAGTTCGACATCACGAAGTTGCTGTACTTGAAAAACAGCAGGATGCTCAGCGAAAATATCAGCGACACCGACAAGGCAATGCGCCGCTCGGTGCGGTTCTTGCTGGAATAGATGAACTGCGCCACCCACCAGTCAAATATGGAGGTCGCCACCAGCAACAGGAAGAACAGGCCGCTGGACTTGTAGAAAAAGTATAGGCTGAAGGCGATGACAAACAGCATCATCTTCTTGCGGCGAGACTTCAGCAGTGCATACAGCGGCAAGAAGATAAGGAACAGCACCCAGAACAACCCACTGGTGAACAGCATGGGCTCGTCCTGGTTAAAAGCGAACAGGGACAGCAGCTGCGATATGTCGATGGATGCTAACATTTAGGCAGGCGGCTGATAGATTACAATTTGTGAAGCACGGCTGATGCCATCGGCAGGACGCTCCAAGCGGATAGGATGCGCACACTCGGCCTCCATCCACTTGACGACACGGTCCATCCACTTGTGGGCTGACGAACGCTTGGGGTGCGCTCCGTCACGGCTGCGCTCAAACTCGTCGTTGGCACTCAGGTAGAAGGTGCCCTTGTCGAGTTCCTGAGCGAGCATGTCGTTAATGCCGGTATCCTCATCCCAGTTGGGCGGGCCAATCCACACATAGGGGATATCGCCGATTTCGGCGAGGATTTTCTTCAGGTAGGGACGACGCGCCCGCTTGATATCGGGGACATACAACTCGTTGGCACCCAGGCACACAAAGATGTAGTCAGGGTGAAACTTGTTGATGAGTTCGGTGAGACGTGCCGTCTGGCCCCAGCACAGGGTGGAGCTGCTGTACCAGATGACTTCGACCAGCTTGTGGCCGTTCTTGTCACAGTAAGCGGCAAGGCGGGGGGCCAGACCTTCAAGCATCGAGTCGCCGATGAAAAGGATGTTCTTGGCTGTCGTGTCCATCGGGGCACGCCACGATTCATCATTCTCTTCCTCGACGGCATCGTCTTTCTTCTTTTTGGCAGACTTCGTCACCCCGCCATCATCGAACAGTGCCTTAACGTCACGAACAAATGTAGGAGTCTTGATGTTAAGTCCGCCCACACTGATGCCGTCCTGCCAACACGACAGGAACGCAAAGAACACGAGAGCGGCAAACAGCAGGGCCCAAAGTCCCCAATAATGCTTATTCATTATGAGCTTTTAGCAGTTGGCTATTAGCTTTTAACGTAATTAATACAGGTTAATCATTAGAGCAATTCAATACCCAAGCCGGGACGATCGTGCAGGGTAATCTTACCGTTCTCGACCGTCATACCAGTAAAGCGGTCGTTGGCGATAAGCAGGTTACCGTCCAGGTCGGCATAGTCAACGACAGGCGACAGGTTGGCGGCAGCGGTTACGGCGCATGAGGTCTCGGTCATACAGCCAATCATCACCTTCATGTCGAGGGCACGTGCCAAGGTCACCATCTTGTGAGCCTCATAAAGACCGGTACTCTTCATCAGCTTGATGTTGATGCCGTCATATACGCCCTTGAAGCGCACGATGTCGGGCAGGCGCTGGAATGCCTCATCGGCGATGATGGGCAGCGGTGAACGCTCACGCAGCCATGCCGTCTCGTCAATCCAAGTCTTGTCAAAGGGCTGCTCGACAAAGATACAGTTGCGTTCCTTGAGCCAGTGGCACATCTCCAGCGCATATTCCTTGTTGTTCCATCCCTGGTTGCAGTCGACGCAGATAGGAACGTCGGGCATCATCTCGTTGATAATGTTGATAGTTGCCTGGTCCTGATCCAGACCCATCTTGGCCTTGATGAGTTTGTAGGGGCGTGCCTCCTCGACCTTCTGGCGAACAACCTCGGGGGTGTCGATACCGATGGTGAAGCTGGTAACCGGCGTCTTCTCGGGATTGTAACCCCAAATCTTGTACCAGGGCTGGCCCATGATTTTACCCAATAGGTCGTGCAGGGCGATGTCGATACTGGCTTTGGCAGCGCGGTTGTTCTCATCAACGTGGTCCACATAGTCCAGGATGTCCTCGATGCAGAAGGGATCCTTGAACTGCTCCAGGTCGAGCTTGTTGAGGAAGGCGGTCACACTCTCAACGCTCTCGCCCAGGTAAGGCGGCATCGATGCCTCGCCATAGCCCTTGATGCCGTCATATTCGAGCGTCACCTGAACGTCGGGCGTAGTGGTGCGGCTGTAACGCGCCAGGTTGAAAGCGTGGCGCAGTTTCAACTCGTAGGGGAAAAACGACAGTTTCAACTTGCCGGTCTTGGCCACTTGGTTCACACGGGGAACAGCCTTTTTGGCTTTCTTTTTTGTCACGCGCTCCACAGCGTCGATTGACACGGGCGATGCGGCGGCAATGGCCGTCAAACCCATTCCTGCGATAAATTTTCTTCTGTCCATTGTATATATTGTAATTAGTTCTTTGTTAATTTCTAATTCCTATCTTCTCACTTCTAAGTCTTAAAAGTACCACGGATGGTTCTTCAGGGCGATGATGCCCTTAGTGCCCACCATGCCTTTGATGCGGCTGGCACTCAACGGCGAGTACAGGTAAGGATAATCGCTGGCCGTGGGAATCAGGCTGTTGATTTTCACCTGACCCGAGCAATGGATATACTTGCCGTCACGCAGGTAGATGCCCACATGCGTCACACGGCCGGTCTTCTCGTTGCCAAAGAAGAGCAGGTCACCGGTCTCGTACTGGCGCCAGTCGGTACCCTTCTTCATGATTTTGCCGGTAAGTGCCTGCTGCGAGGCGTCACGTTGCAAGATGATGCCGTTGCTCAGGTAGCTCACCTTAGACAGGCCCGAACAGTCGGTCACCTTGGTGCTGGTGCCGCCCCACAAGTAGCTGGAACCCATCATGCGGCGTGCCGTTTTCTCGATTTGGGCGGCGCTGAAGCCCTGCTGACTCCACTGCGACAGTTCGGCGACATCGGCACCATCGACCCACCCCACTCTACCGTCGGGAGTGACGAGTTTAAGCCAGCCGCCTTGAGCTGTCTTATATTCCAGGATATTGCCCATCACCAGGTCGCTCACGGTCTCGTCACCATGGGGCTCTGTCACCAGGCGAGAGTCATAAGCAGTGACGATGTAGCGCTTGGCTTTGCGCCACGTCTTCATCTGCGCCTCGGTTTTGAATGACAGCGAACTCTCGGGGACATAGGCGATATAGTCATCGGCCATCTGCACCCGGTACCAGTCTTCACACTTCTGCAAGACCTTGACAGGTGCGCCCATGATGCCCTGGGTGGCAATTTCAGCGCTGTGCTTGGGCTCGGTACGCAGCGTAGCGATACTCAGCTTCACCAAAGCCCACTTGCGGGCAGCGGGAATGCCGTCCTCAAGGACAGTAATCTTATCGGTATAGGTGCTGAAGCCATTTTTAATCATAGCGGCTTGGATGGCCTTCTTTTGAGCCTGTGTGCCCACTGTGCCTGACAGCACCCACTTGCTGCCCTGCTGGCTGGCGTTCACGTCCCAAATGGCTGTACGCTTATCAGGAGCGATGCGCTGCTTGAGTTCGTTAAGCGTCTCGACGGGCGTCACGGCCAATGCCACCAGGCTTGACACTGACAAAACCAACGTGAGAATCAATGATTTGATATCCATAATAATTCCAGTTTTAAACTAAAACCTATTACCTAATGCATAAAACCTAACGCCTAACAGGTGTTATCGAATTAACTTTCAGGTGGCTGTCCCATTTGTCATAGAACAGGTTGCCCTGACGCCACTCGACCTCGCCGGGCTGGAAATCGACCGTCTCACTACGGATGTAGGTCTTGGGGGGACTCAGCACGTCACCCACGCCCTCGTTCGAGGCCATACGATAGACGTCAATGCCCGTAGCATAGTAGTCGTTCAACACGGTGCCCACAGCGCTACGTCCGAAAGAGGGGTCGGTGGGAACCCAGCCGATGCCCTCAAAATAGGTCTCGCACCAGTCGTGCCAGTTGATTTCGTCGGGATGCAGCATCCAGCCGCTCTCCCATCGTGCGGGAATACCCAATGAGCGCACCAGCGTGATGTAAAGCAATCCCACCTGACCACAGTCACCGTGGTTGTTCTCAAGCACATACTGCGGAATGTTAGCCAGGGTGCTGTAATCACGGGCGCCCGCCCACGGCAGGTTATGGCCAATCCACTCATAAATTTTGGCGGCCTGCAGTACGGGGTTGGTCTCGTTGCCCACAATCTTGCGAGCCAGCGCGCGCATCTCATCGGTGATGATGACATGGCGCGGCTCATCGCCGGTGAACTTCTGATACTCGGCGTTGCTCTTGTCATAGGGCTTGAGCATGGCAATAAGATCCTGCTGGGCATAGTGACGTTCGCCCACATCGTAGGAGAAGGTATATTCAAAGTGAGTTGGCTCACCCTTGACAGCCACCGCCTCCATATAAACGGTGTGGTGCTTGCTGCCCTGGCTGAAGGTCACAGGGCGGTTGCTGCTCTCCAAGCGGATGTTCTTTTGACGCAGATTCTCGTAGGGGAACGGCATCCACACACGCAGCGTCTCGCCAGCGGGAACAGCATCGGCATCCACGTCAAGGACGAAGGTGATGTTCATGTGACGCCAGTCGCGCACATTATGCTCATCGGCAGGTGTTGCCATTGCATCCAAGTAATATTTGTGGCGCGTGAGGAAGGTCTCATGGCTGTCCTCGGCATTCTGGGCAGCAAATTCCTTACCCAGGAGCCACAGGTTGCCGACACTCTTGCGGAACCACATTTCCTTGCCGTCGATGTTCATGACCTCGAGGGCACGGGTGTCCTTCCAGTGCTGGATCTGGGCATCGGTTGCCTCGGGCATCTTCTCGCGTATCTTCTTCACGCCCTCCTCAGGGGTGATGCGGAAGTCGGTGCGGATGCGTTGCATAATGGTGCGCAGCGAGTCGATGCGGACGGCATCAGCCTTGCGCACGCTCTTGGGCAACGACTTCATCAATTTCTCAGCACGGGCAAATTCACCCTGTGCGATATACTGGTCAACCTGTCCTTGCCAATCGGGTTCCACGGCAAGTCCTGCCAACGACAAAGCGCTGATTACCAGCGTTAACATGAATCTTTTTACCTTCATTTTCCCTATAGGTTATAATTAACGAGCAAAAATACATCTTTTTTTAATACTTCATCTCCTTTGGGCGAAATAGTTATTAACAACAGGCTATTTTCATCTTTGTTATAACAGCAATCTCAATTATTGGTTGTATCTTTGCACCCTCAAATCACATTATTATTTATTGTAAATTTCAGCAAGAATATGAGAAAAAACATTGTTGCAGGTAACTGGAAAATGAATACCACAGTTCCCGAGGGCGTACAACTCGCCAAGGACGTTTGCGAGGCAGTAGCAGCAGCCGGTGAGCTGAAGTGTGACGTTATCATGGGCGTGCCTTTCACCCACCTTACCGCCGTGTGTGAGACCATCGGCACTGCCAACGTAGGTCTGGCAGCCCAGAACTGCGCCGACCACACCAGCGGTGCTTATACCGGTGAGGTTTCGGCTCCCATGGTGGCTTCGACCGGAGCAGGATACGTTATCCTGGGTCACAGCGAGCGCCGTGGCTACTACAACGAGACAGCCGAGATGCTCAAGGAGAAGGTTGACCTGGCTTTGGCCAACGGACTGAAAGTTATCTTCTGCTGCGGCGAGAGCCTTGAGGAGCGCGAGAACGGCACCTTCAAGGATGTCATCGCTGCCGAAATTCGCGACTCGCTCTTCCACCTGAGCGCCGAGCAGTTCAAGGAAATCGTCATCGCCTATGAGCCCATTTGGGCCATCGGTACCGGTAAGACCGCCACAAGCGACCAGGCACAGGAAATCCACGCCTTCATCCGCGGTCTGCTCACCGAGCAATTCGGTGCACAAGTAGCTGATGACACCACCATCCTGTACGGTGGCAGCTGCAAGCCCAGCAACGCACCCGAGCTGTTCGCCAAGCCCGACATCGACGGCGGACTCATCGGCGGTGCTTCGCTCAAGGCAGCCGACTTCATGGGCATCGTAACTGCCTTCTGATTTCCGGTTCATCACTACGAATTACACGGATATTAACGAATGGCATCAACATTCGTGTCTTTATAATGAAACCCTCATTTTCTGACAGTTTGTTGACAGTCAATTTGTTGAATTCGCGTAATTCGTAGTTTTTATTATACCCTGTCACTATAAAATCCTGAAAAAACTTACCATCTTCGGAAAATTGCACTATCTTTGCCGAAAATTTTGACACTAACACATCAATAGATATGTTAAAACATTTACACATCAGGGTTTTGAGCCTCGGCATGACATTACTCATCGTGCTTTCGGCTTATGCCCAGCAGCCTCAAATCACCGACCGCCTGAACAATAGCGGCCAGGTCAACGTTGACGCGCCCAAGGAACTGGTAAAACGCAACAATGCCGACCTGAACAAACAGCAGCAGACTTCGACCAAGGACAAGAAGGTCAATAAGAAAGCCGAGCCTGCCAACGAGGAAAAGCTCAACGAACTTGACGACGACACCGACGCCAAGAAAGACGCCAAGAAAGAAGAGGAAAAGAAAAAAGAAGAAGAGAAGAAGAAAGACGAAGTAACCGTCAAGAAGCCCAAACGCCAGCATACCTCACAGCAGACTATCGAGAACCGCGGCGTGGGCTATCGCATCCAAGCCTACAGCGACAACAACTATAAGACCGCAAAAGCCGCTGCACAGCAGCGCGCCAGGGACATCGCGATGAAATTCCCGCAGTATCGTTCCTACATCTCCTATAAGGCTCCGTCGTGGCGTCTGCGCATCGGCGACTTCAAGACCCAAAAGGAGGCACAGGCTGCACTGCAGCGCATCAAGAGCGTCTATCCCAAGTTTGCACGAGAAATGGTCATTGTGCGTGACCGCATTAACATCTGGAGCAATGATTAAAATGAAATTCAGCGACGAGGATCTGAAACTCGCCGAAAAAATAGCTGAACACTACCGCGCCATCATCGAACTCACCGGTGAAGACCCCGATCGTGAGGGACTGGCCAAGACGCCCATGCGCGCTGCCAAGGCGCTCATCGAGAACACCCGTGGCTATCATGAGGATGCTGATGCCATCGTTCACAGCGCCATCTTTGAGCACGAGGGCAGCGAGATTGTCATCGTCAAGGACATCGAGTTCTACTCTCTGTGCGAGCACCATATTCTGCCCTTCTTCGGCAAAGTTTCCATCGGCTACATTCCCGCCGGAGGCATTGTCGGCCTGAGCAAGCTCGCGCGCATCGTGGACACCTTCTCGCGTCGCCTACAGGTACAGGAGAGGATGACACACGACATCTGCGAACTCTTGTCACGCGTCCTTCCCAACCGCGGCGTCATCGTCTATGCCGAGGCACAGCACATGTGCATGAAAATGCGCGGTGTCGAGAAACAGGATTCCACCACCATCACCTTTGAGTACAGCGGTGAGTTTGAGGACATTCACCGTCAAAACGAATTCTTCACGCTGCTCGGTGTGAAAAAATAAATCGATTTTTTTGGCAAAAAATTTTGCCAGTTCAAAAAGTCGCTATATCTTTGCACCGCAATTCTCGAAAGCACCTTTTTTGAGCGTTGCAAAACTCTGCGAAAGTAGCTCAGTTGGTAGAGCACGACCTTGCCAAGGTCGGGGTCGCGGGTCCGAGTCCCGTCTTTCGCTCAAGTTCTTTGAAACACAAGAAGTTGGCACTGGAAACAGTGCTTGATTGCGAAAGTAGCTCAGTTGGTAGAGCACGACCTTGCCAAGGTCGGGGTCGCGGGTCCGAGTCCCGTCTTTCGCTCTCTCTTTGTCCAGGTGGCGGAATTGGTAGACGCGCTACTTTGAGGGGGTAGTGCCCAATTGGGCGTGTGAGTTCGACTCTCATCTTGGACACCTTTTTCGAGCGGAAGCCGTTGATTTTCAACGACTTCCGCTTTTTCGTGGTCAAAATTGCACACAAATTGCACACTTATTCTCTGAAAACTGCACACTTTTTTGGCCTCTGCACACCAATTTCTGCAAATTGCACACCACATCTCCCACAATCTCTTTTTCTAAAAAAATTATAAGCCTCCCACCCCATCATATCTCACTTTAGAGATAATTTTGTAACTTTGCGTTGTAGAACCATTACAACACATAAAACAATATTTCCATGGCGTATTTAGCAATTAAAGAATATGGCAAACGTATTAATGAAATGGCCATCCGTTTTTCAAAGTATGATAACATATTCGATGGAGCAAGTTCATTAATGGAATATAATGAAATTCATTATATTTTCTCTCGATTGGCTTGTCGAGAGCTCTACGCTAATGATATCTACCCTGGCAACCAAAGAGTTGTTACTACCCTATATAATAAATTTGTTTTTTCAGAACTGCTGAAGAAGGCGTTTCTATCTAAACCTTTTAAGAACCAAGACACAGAAATTGAATTTATTGAAAAAGGGATTGAAGATGGATATTACCTACTCTGTCATGCACAAGAACTTTTGATGGCAATAACAGTTACAGCATATCCTGATCGCTTTAAAGAATCACGCATTAAAGAAGCCATTGCGACCCTCAAGGAGGTGACAGCATTGACAGAAGCAAATATAAGTAGATTCAATATTGCTTACTCAAATCTTGCAGCTAAAGACGCCAAGAGAATTGAAATGATGCAAGCAGAGGCCGAAGAACAAGAAAAGAAACAAGACAATAGCCCAGACAATCAGAAAAAAGACACTGTTGCAGAATGCTCTGAAATGAATCAGAATCAAGATGGCAAACAAGTGCAGCCAGCCCATCAAGTGGCAAGAAAGTACATCATCGAGAATAATGATCTTCTTCTTCAGATACATAAATTTCTTGTTGAAACAAAAGTGCTTTTATCAGATGTGCTTTTTCCTGTTTTTCTTGACATGGCCATTAACGCAGATGCTAGCAACATCGCCCCTCAGAAGAAGTGGAAGTTTATTACCAGTCTTTGGTATGTAGCAACTTGTATAAAAGGTGATCAAAAGGCCTGGGCAAGGGATATTTGCAAATCAATGGGGAAAAAACCTAGTGATCTAACAAAGTGCGCTGAAAAAGATCCAGGATGGCTTGATGATTTAAAAAAACTAGTGGAAAACAACAGAAAAAATCAATTTTGACCAGAAAAGCCAGAAAAGACCAGAAAAGACCAGAAAAGACCAGAAAAATAATCAAGTCAAAATACATTTAATTCGTTGAAATACAACGAATAAACATGTGTTAGCTTTTGTGATTTTTTCTTCAAATACCAGAGAATTACCAGACAAAACTGGCAGTAACTTTGCAATGTCCGAACGATGATGGACTGGCGCAAAGGTTCTGCGACCGAGAGCTGGATTCGGGAGGGCGTATAACACACATGAGCGAGAACCTGCTCTCTAATACTTTTTTAATATGTCTAATCCATATTCTTCAATTAGTGACATCTTGGCATCAGATGCCAATGTCATCCTTCAAGTTTCAGCAAAGGACTTGAAAGAGTTCGCGCAGAACATTCTTATCGGCGCAAAGTCAGTCGCTATGATCGAAGCAGAAGCCGCTGCGACGAGCGACCAGTTATTAACCATTGACGAGGCATCAGAGTTGCTGTCCGTTTCCAAGATGACGCTCTACCGTTGGGACCAGAACGGCATCCTCAAGAAGGTAGAGATTGGCGGCAAGCGTCGCTACCGCAAGAGCGACATCGAACGTCTCGTCGGATGTAAAATCTAATCTATCATGGAAAACACATCGTATTCGAAAGGCAAGTTCAGCCTCCTTGTGGAGGCTGAGTTGCCGGTCGACGAATTTCTAAAGAGATTGTAACTATGCACGACAAGGGGTTTACAATGGTTCCAAACGCCATCATCCGTTCGTCAGTACTTAGCATTGCTGAGAAAGCGGTGTGGAACTACATTGCTTCCATGCCTGACGGGTATAGGTATTCGATTCGTTCAGCGTGTAAGACGCTGCACATCGGCGATAAGATTTGGCGCCGTGCCATAATCAAACTTGAGAAATTAGGTTTGATATCCGTAAGGCATGTACTTGGGAGGGCGACAGTTTATGAAGCCTCAAAAGATGCCCTCGGATGGAATGCACCCCCTAGTCAAATGACCAGCGGTTTAAATGACACCCCTAGTCAATTAACCAGCGGTTCAAACGACACCCCTAGTCAATTAACCACACCACCCCTGGTCAATGAGCAGCAGGTTACACATTATAATAAGAAAAAACTATTAAATAACAACGTCGACGACGATACATGTGCACACATGAGAGAAAAACTTGAACATGAAGTGATGATTGACGGCAACATTGAGCTTGCATGTAAGAGTTGCGGCATTACGCAGGCACAATACATGGAACTCGCTACAGCAATTATCGCAGAATGGAAATTCAAAGATCTTCCAGATAGTGAGTGGACAAAGAACCACTTCATATCTGTGCTTCGATACAAAGTTAACGGCCTAAAAAATTACAATCATGAAAAAGATACTTCAAAAAACTCTGCAACAACAAGTAACCCGCTTTCAAATGCAACCGTCCACACCGCCAACATCGGTTGATTGGGCCAAAGAAATGGCCTACTTCCGAGCAGCTTTTCTTAAGGTCGAACCACGTTTTGACCCGAAACTGGCTGATAGGAACATCTTAAACTCACTCTTTGCCTGGGTATGGAAGCTCGATGAGTACAACAAGCTCAAGTTGGATTACAACAAGGGGTTTTGCTTCTATGGAGATCTCGGCTTAGGCAAGAGTATGACCCTGCAAGCTCTACGCCAATACCGGAATGGCCTAGTTTCTCGACACGAGAGTAAGAGAGAAGATTTCCGTATGAAGGGAACTTGGCTGAAGGCTGCAAGTGAATTGGCGAACATCTTTTCAGTTGATGGGCAGCCAGCTCTTATAAAGTACACAACCGACGAAATCAACCTTATCATCGATGAGTTGGGAAGAGAGCCCAGACCTGCGAAATATTTCGGTACAGAACTGAATGTCATCCAGTTTGTACTTCAGTTGCGCTATGATCACAGGCGTGATAGTGTTACCCATATCACCACCAATCTTAAACTCGAAGACATTGCGCAGAAATACGGTGCATATATTGCTGACCGTTGCTTGGAGATGTTCAACTTTATCGAGTTCAAGGGCGCTAGTCTCCGATCAAAAATACACTGATATGTCTAACCAACTGACATCGGCACGTTTTTCTACTACTGTCAGCGATTTGGTGTGGTATGAGATGGTTTATATTGAAGCTGTTATGGAACCTTCCGCTGGCGTTTTCGGACGGCAGCGGAAGGTCGTTTTTGGTTGCGACTTTTTGTGAGTACGTGACAAAAAATAGCCAGAAAATTAACATTTGAGGGTGGTCTCAAAAGTGGCCGTAAAACCTGTATTCATCGGGGTTCTTTCAGAAAATAAATTGTTAAAATGCACGTTTTTTTACGATTTGTAAAGGATTGAAAAACTCAAATACTTGATTATCAAGCATTAAAGGGTTGAAAAGGGAATTTTTTCCCTTTGTCTCTCTCTAAGGAGCCCCCTACCGCCCTGCGGGGCGCTTCTGAAAATGGCCGTCAAAAAAGCGCTATATGCAGGGCGAATGTGCGGTAATGTCGCTTAGGTGCATAGATGAAATCGGGCGACAGTGCGGTTTCATCCATGCCCTGGGGACAAATTCGGCCTGGCGCAAAGGCCGAAGCATAGCGGAATGCCCTTTGCCCTGGCATTTTCGGCATTTATGTTGTTCGGTGAGACGGTTTCAACGAATGCTGTTACCGCTTTTCTCCGTGGTGATAACAGCCACTCTCAAATGGTTACGTCTTGCTGATGCATTGTGTTGCCTGCTGGGACTTCATGAATGATTAAGCGGAAAATTTTAACATTTTGGTTTCCTTCTTTAGAATGCCGTAAAAATTCCTATATCAGCAAGTTAGACTATAGTCTTACGGACGAGAATTTGTTAAAATCACATTTTTTCCGCACTTCAAAATAAATTTCCGCTGATAATCAGCGGATTAAAGGTTGAAAAGGAAATTTTTTCCTTTTGTCTCTGCCACAGGACCCCCCAACCGCCCTGCGGAGCGTGTTACAAACTCGCTTTCATTAAAAGCGCTATATGCAGGGCGATTATGGCATTGTGCGGTGATGATGCTGACGTGCGTGAGCGCATCCGATACGCAGTATCGGTTGCGCTTATGCTCGTCAATACCGCTGATTTCTGTGCGACAACATCGTGCCTTGAACTTGTTCCAGGCTGGATGTTGTGTTCTGGCGATGGCGACGGGCGGTGAAGCGCAGGCAAGGGAGTGCAGAATGGCGACAGAGGCAGGAGGGTGGCTGCGCCCGACACTTGCTCATAAGGCATAGCTCAAGCAAGCTTGGCTCTGCCCTTATTTCACTGCGTGTGTGCCCAAGGCTCACAGCACCGATACCCCTGAGCGCAGCGAAAACAGCGGGGCGCGGAGGGAATGAAGTGGAGGCACAAGATGAGTGGAGTCATCGTGAGTGCCAGGCGGAATGCAGGCGTTGCGGGGCAATCTCCGATTGAGCATCGGGCTTGCGTAACGTCAGGATCGGGTTGAGGACGGAGGACGAGCCCGATACCAGTGCAGCGAGCCGGGTGCGCACCCGCACCCGCCGTCAGCAGACCGCCTTGAACTGAAGGTGTTGCACTGTCGATGACGCAGCGAAACGCAGTGCGGAACGGGAATGACCGCAGCAGCCGGCTGTATGGGGTGTCGGCGCGGTCAGTGAGCTTGACCAGGCACTCTCCAGCCGATAAGTCAGTCATTCGGAGCGGACGCAGACGGAGCGGAACGGCCCATCGCCATCGGGGCCTGGGGTGGGCCAATCGCTGCAGGCGATGAAAAGATTCACTTAATTGCCGAAGGCTTGACCTTGGGATCGATGACCATGCCGCAGGCTGCACCGACGGCGACCGAGCAAAGTGAGGTTTGCCGACGGTATGGGGCTTGCCTCCTGGAGCCTTAGCCGACGTGCCAGGATGGACGTAGTGGACGAGTGTGCCATGGGGCTGGCAGCATCGATACCTCCGAGCGTAGCGAGAACGCTGGGCTTGATTGAGGAGCGTGCATCAAATCGAGCGTAGCGAGACCTGATGCGTCAGCGACGAAACGAGCCGTGCGTGTGAGGTCTCGATGCGGACAGACAGCCCGATAAGGCACTCTTGGTAACGGAGTGATCCCGACACGGCGGTATCAGCGGCATCGCCATCGATGAGCGGTGGGAAGAGGGCGATCTCCGCCTGGCGAAGTCGCCCAGCGGCATGAGGCTGTAACGGAGCAGCTCAATCCAGCCAGCGCAGCCGGCTGGTTGAAGTGCGGAGCGTGAAGCAGCCGAATACAACCCAGTGACCACAGCGAATGTAATCCCCAGGTCAATAACGTCAAGAAAAGGGCATTTAATCAAGGCGCATCGCCAGCCGTGGCTGAGGTTGCGCCTTGTGGAAAAACGCACTTCCTTTAGTCTCAGGGTGAATAATCCTATCATGAAAAGCAAATTATTTTTTCCTCTTTTAGTGACTTACGATGAAAGCGTTGTATCTTTGCCATTGTAATCATCAATCAAAAGAGGACATGAATATGGTAGTCTTAATGTGGAACCCCGCGATATCGTCTTATACCATGAATGATTATTTGGACGGTATGGAACATTTCGGTCAATATGGGCTGAATTGGAGCGTGTGGGAGTATGAGAAAGTCCAAAAGTACGATCGTTTCGTCATGGTTAAGGTTGGCGAAGGGCGAACCGGAATTGTGATGAGTGGCATGATAATGTCTGA
>JAFRRT010000020.1 GCA_017427945.1 Muribaculaceae bacterium
CCCGAGCACGTCTCAATGGGCAAAAGCCATCGACGAACTAAGGCCGGAATACCCCCTTGACTTGCTGTTGAAGTTGAGGAAGATGGCCCGTTCCGTGTTCTATTATCACCTGAAACGTCTGAAAGCCGGTGACAAATACGCAGTGGAGAAAGAGTGCATAAAGTCTGTTTTCCATGAGCATAAAGGCCGTTATGGCTATCGGCGTGTCACCGCAGAAATGCACAACAGGGGTTTTGGCATAAACCACAAGACCGTGCAGCGCCTGATGGGTGAGTTGTGTCTAAAGAGCAGAATACGCAAAGTGCGCTACCGCTCGTACAAAGGAGAGGTCGGCAAAATCGCCCCTAATATAATCGCCAGGGACTTTTCTGCCGATGCCCCGAACCGCAAATGGGCAACTGACGTGACGCAGATAAACATAGGCTCTACCAAGCTCTATCTTTCCCCGATACTGGACATGTTCAACGGAGAGATCATATCCTACAACATCTCCAAAAGTCCGAATCTGGAACAAGTGTACGATATGCTGGACAAAGCCTTCGCCAAGTTCGGCAATCTTGACGGCCTCATATTACACTCAGACCAAGGCTGGCAATACCAGCACTTCGGCTACCGTCAACGGCTTGCGGAGCATCACATTGTGCAAAGCATGTCACGCAAAGGGAACTGCCTAGACAATGCGATGGCGGAGAACTTCTTTGGAATCATGAAATCAGAACTTCTATATGTCGAAGAGTTTGAATCGCCCGAAGCCTTCATGAAGGCTTTAGATGAATATATAGACTATTATAACAATAAAAGAATCAAATCCAGGTTAAAAGGAAAGAGCCCGGTGCAATACCGAACTCTTTCTTTAAGCCATTAATGTTTAACCCGTCCAACTTTTTGGGGTCACTTCACTTGGGGCGGTTTTTTGTTAGTATTGGAATTCGGTGTCGAGGACGGTGAACTCGGTGCGCCGGTTGATTTGGTCGGCGGCCTCCTGATCCTCCTTGCTCAGTGTTTTGATGAATTCCTCGGTGAGTGTAGTGCCCTCTTCAAACTGCGGGTACTGGCTGTGGATGCGCTTGGTCACCGTTTTGGGGCGGGACTCGCCATAGCCGGCAGGTTTGAGGCGCTCGCGCGGGATTCCGTTGGCAATCAGGTAATCGACCACGCTTTGGGCACGACGCTGCGACAAACCTTGGTTATACTTCTCGCTACCGATGCGGTCGGTGTGTGATGCCATCTCGATGACGATGTTGGGATGGTCTTTCAGGAGCATGACCATGCTGTCGAGGGCAAGCTTGGACTCGTCACGCAGCACGGCTTTGTCAAAGTCGTAGAAGATGTTCTCGATAATCTGCGCCTTGAACATGGCGGCCAGGATAAAGTCCACGTTGTATTCGGCGTCTTCTTCGGCAGCGTCGCTTTCAAACTCCTGACGTGAGTTGAGGTAGCCATCGGCGCTTGCCATCATGGCATACTTGACGCCGCGTTGCAAGTCGAAGCGGAACGAGCCGTCGGGCTTGGCGGCGGTTTTTTGGTTGCTGCCGTCGTCACCCACGATGCGGATGGTGGCATTGGGTACCGGTTCGTCGTCCTTGTCCACCACATAGCCCGAAATCCAGATCTGCAGATCAGGCTTGATGAAGCTAAAGACGTGGTCATAGCCGCGGGCGTCGCCACGGTTGCTCGAGAAGAAGCCGCTCTCGCCCTTGCCAAAGGTGATGCCGAAGTCGTCGGCCGACGAGTTCATGGGCACACCCATGTTCTCGATAACCCAGCTGTCCATGGCGGTGCGGTCATTCTCGTCACGAGGTTGTAATGTGGCGACAAAGAGGTCCAGACCACCCATACCGGGATGTCCATCGCTGGCGAAGTAGAGCAGGCTGTCGGTGCGCACGTTGGGGAAGCGCTCGTTGCCCTTGGTATTGATTTGCGGTCCCAGATTCTCAAGGGTGCCGTGTTTATCCTTGAGGTTGATGCGCCAGATGTCGGTGCCGCCCTGGCCGCCCGGCATGTCGCTGACAAAGAAGAGCCATTGCCCGTCGGGACTCACAAAGGGATCGGAGTAGTTGCTCAGGGTGTCGGCGGTAATCTCAAACTTCTGCGGGGCATTCCACTTGGCCTCGCTGCGGGTGCTGGTGTAAATCTCTACCGCTGTGGGCCAGTCCTGGCGCACGGCGCGTGCGAGATACATCGTCGAGCCGTCGGGCGAGAATGCCGGAGCGCCCTCGTCGTGCTCGGTGTTCAAGCCGCCTTCCACAAGCTCGGGGCGGGTGAGGTTGCCTTTCTCGTCTCTCTTGAAGAAGAAAATGTCGCCCTTCTTGGTGCCGGTAATCTCGCTGCGCAGTTCGCCCGTGGCGTTCTCGCGTGTCGAGGTGAAATAGATGTATTCCAGGTTCTTGTCCAGATACATCGGGCAATAGTCCGAACGGCGCGAGTTGAACATCTTGGCTTGCTTGACAATGTAGCGTGAACCTTCCTCCTTCCACTGCGGAGCCAACTCACATCCACGAATGCCTGCCTTTGCCTCCCAACTGTCGGGATCCGTTTCCAGATAGCTGTTATAGCTGTTGATGGCAGCTGCATACAGGCCGTCGCGCTGCTGGGATTGCGCCAGCAACAACATGAGCTTCGGATTCTCATACTCATACCTGATGGCATTCTGGAAAGCGGCGGTTGCCCTGTTGCCCTGATTGAGTTTCAGGTGGCACATGCCGAGCTGGAATGCCAGCTCGCCGCGCAACCAAGCATCCTCCTTGCGGTTATAGCGGTTGTAAAGTTTGCGGTAGATGGTGGCGGCGTCAAAATACTCCCCCCTGTCATAGGCCTCATCAGCATCTTTGAGCTTAGGGCCAAAGCATGAGGTGAGTGACAACAACACTGAAGCCAGTAACAATCCTACAGTGATATATACTATTCGTTTCATCAAATTGAGATTCACACTTTTGTTAGTAACTTTAAAAACGTTAAAACAGCCGCTTTTATTGTGTTATCCCAACAGTTACCGGCTGGTAATTCCCCAGCCGTTTAATCACTGTAGCTGCGGGTGATGGTCATTTGGAGCTTGCCGTCGAGCGAGACGTCCACCTTGGTGTATCTTCCGTGCGTGTCGATTTTGTAGTCAAAGGTGCGCTCGTGTATCACGTCCGAACCCTTGAGTTCCTTGATGGCGATAAGGAATTTCTTGCCGGTGGCGGTGTCAAAGTCGTAGTGGTAGCGGAACGCCCTGGCGCCCACCTCCTCGCGTACCACGTAGCCATCCTTGTAGAGCAGGATGCGCTTATCGCCTTTGGGATTGGTTATAACGAGTTTGGAGAGATGACCTTGCTCGTCGAAGGTGTAATCCTGACGGCTGCCGTTGTCACCCTTGATGGACTCGCGCCGGCCATGTTCGCCATAAAAGGGAGCGTAGTTGATTGTGATGTTTTTGCTTTTGCTCTGCTTGATGGTGTAGCCCAGCACATCGTCAAAGGCATAGGTGTAATTGGTCACCGTCTTCCTGCCTTTGCTGCCCTGGATGGTGGATTGAGTGAGAAGGCCTTGGGGGTTGAAAATGAACACGTTGTCGCGCTTGGAACCATCGGCCATGACGACCTGCTCATCGACGCGGCCTGTGCAGCCGTTAAAGCCCAGGTCCAGATGCTCGATGCGGTAACTGTGGGTGGGGTTGTTTACCAGGTTGCTATAGAACATCTTGACGCTCGGTTCCACGTTGCGCATGGTGTCAATGTAGGTCGCAAGGTCCTCAAGGGCCACCTCTGGGGTGCAATAGTTCAGCCCCTGGGCGTTCACGGTAAATATCATGGCGAGGGCTGTGGCGGCCAACAAAAATAGTCTCTTTTTCATATCCATTGTCGTGTTAATTCTTGGCAACAAAGGTAATTAAAAACTTCAATCTCACAAAAAAAACCAACATTTAGCGGTATTTATGGCAACAGGATAATGATTTTTAGTTATCTTCGCAGTTTGAATAAACCAGGCTGCGCCTTTGCAAAACTCAAAGTGAGTTTGATTTTGTGCTCGGCTTGCACTGATTTTGTTAACCGACGAAACCAACCAAAAACAATTTTATCAATAAATCATTTTTTATGAAAGACGAAGAAATCATTGTTCAACAGCAAGACGAAATGTCGTTGCCCGACAACGCCGCACGCGAGCTCAAGCCCGGGGAAAAGTATGTCCCCATCTTGAAGCCCGACAAGACGTATCCCGAGATTACGCCCTACAGTGTCTCGCTGGGTCTGATTATGGCGGTCATCTTCAGTGCCGCAGCAGCCTATCTGGGACTGAAAGTGGGTCAGGTGTTTGAGGCTGCCATTCCCATCGCCATCATTGCCGCCGGTATAGGTGCTGCGACCAAGCGCAAGAACTCGCTGGGCGAGAATGTCATCATCCAGTCGATTGGTGCCGCATCGGGCATCATCGTGGCCGGTGCCATCTTTACCTTGCCAGCTCTTTACATCCTGCAGGAAAAGTATCCCGATATCACGGTTAACTTCTTGGAGGTATTCCTCAGTTCGCTGTTGGGTGGTTGCTTGGGTATTTTGTTCTTTATCCCCTTCCGCAAGTACTTCGTGAGCGACATGCACGGCAAGTTCCCGTTCCCCGAGGCTACCGCGACGACCCAGGTGCTCGTCAGTGGCCAAAAGGGTGGTGAGCAGGCTCGTCCGCTGCTCATTGCAGGTCTTGTCGGCGGTCTGTATGACTTCCTGCTCTCGACCTTCGGTTGGTGGAAAGAGGTTCTTACCACTGCAGCCATTCCCGCATTGCAGAGCTTCACCGACAATGTAAAGATGATCTTCAAGATCAACACAGGTGCCGCAGTGCTGGGTCTCGGTTACATCATCGGCCTGCCTTATGCGTTTATCATCTTTGCCGGTAGCGCCTTTATCTGGTGGATAATCGTGCCCTTAATGGGTACGATGGATCCCGCCCTTGCCAGCCAACCTGCCGATTACATCTTTGCCAACGCAGCACGCTACATCGGTATTGGCGGTATCGCCATGAGCGGTATCATCGGCATCATCAAGTCATGGGGTGTCATCAAGAACGCCGCCGGACTGGCTGGTCAGGCCTTTAAGGGTCAGGATCAGAGCCAGCAGGTGGAGCGCCACCAGCGTGACATCTCGATGAAGGTGCTTGTGTTTGCCCTGTTGGCAGCCCTGTTGGTAACCTTTGTGTTCTTCTATATCGGCGTCATCCACAACCTGATGCAGACCATCGTGGCCTTCATCGTTGTACTGGTCATCGCCTTCCTGTTCACTACTGTAGCGGCCAACGCTATCGCTATCGTGGGTAGCAATCCTGTTTCGGGCATGACCTTGATGACCCTTATCATCGCCAGCGTCATCTTTGTGGCCATCGGCCTTGAAGGTTCCAAGGGTATAGTTGCCGCCATGGTTATTGGTGGTGTAGTCTGCACGGCCCTCTCAATGGCTGGCGGCATGGTCACCGATATGAAAATCGGTTACTGGATTGGTACCACACCCGCCAAGCAGCAGACCTGGAAGTTTGTCGGCACCCTCGTGTCGGCAGCAACCGTCGGCGGTGTGATGATGATTCTGAACAAGGCTTACGGCTTCACGGGTCCCAACGCCATGGTTGCTCCTCAGGCCAACGCTATGGCAGCCGTCATCGACCCCTTGATGATGGGTGGTGAGACGCCTTGGTTACTTTACGGCGTGGGTGCAATCCTCGCACTTCTGCTCAACTGGTTGAAGGTGCCTGCACTGCCTTTCTCACTGGGTATGTTCATCCCCTTGCAGTTGAATGCCCCGTTGCTCGTCGGCGCTATCATCAGCTGGTTCGTCGGCAGCCGCAGCAAGGATGAAGAGGTCAACAAGGCCCGCAAGGAGCGCGGCACGCTGCTCGCCAGCGGTTTCATTGCCGGTGGTGCCCTCATGGGCGTTGTTAGCGCCGCCATGATCTTCTTCGGCTTCAAGTACACCAGCCCTCTGGGCGACAATGCCAGCAACCTGCTTGCCATTGTGATGTACATTGCCCTGATTCTCTTCCTTGCAGTTTCCTGCCTCCGTGCCAAGAAAGAAGCCAAGTAAGGAATCTTTTGACAACAGTTAAATATGTGCGGGATTGTGGCGCTTTGCCATGCTCCCGCACATGATTTATATATGCAGCGGGTGGCATTGATTGGCGGCAGATGAAAGCCTCTCTCCTGGTGAATCTGAAATCAAGACGAAGTTTTTTTCGCAATATTCTTGCACAGGTATAAAATTGGTATTATCTTTGCACCCGCGTTTCGGCAGAAATGCGTTACATGGTGGACGTAGCTCAGCTGGTTAGAGCGTCGGATTGTGGTTCCGAAGGTCGTGGGTTCGAGCCCCATCTTCCACCCTTAAATGAAATCCCTGCAGCGTTAATTCGCTGCGGGGATTTTGCTTTATCCCACATTTAGGTTTTAGGCACTAGGCACTAGGCACTAGGCATTAGGGGGCTGCCGCACATAAGTTGAAAGGAAGACAATAAAAACAATAAGAACAATCGGGTTGCCGCAAAAAAAACCTGCATCGTAAAGATGCAGGTTTTATTATCATAGGTATTTCGTTACATTAAAGTCCTAACAGGTTTTTTACCATTGGGGTGATGTCGATGGTGTTGGGGCCGGTATAGGCGACAGAGGTAACTGCGGTGTCGAGCACCAGGTCAAATCCTCCCTGCTCACCTGCCGCGCGGATGGCGGCCTGAATTTTGTCGGTGATAGGCTTGATGAGTGCGTTGCGGCGTGCTGCGATATCATCGGCGGCGCGGCGCTCAAACTCACGCATCTTCTTGTCGCTCTCCTGAAGTTCCTGCACGCGGCGTTCTTTGATGGTCTCGGGCATTGCGGCGTCGGCGGCTACCGTCTGATAATCGCCGAATTTCTTGTCAAATTCTCCCTGCAACATCACATATTCGTTGTGGTACTGGTCGCTCAGGGCCTTGAGTTGTGCCTCGGCCTGTGCCTTCTCGGGCATGAGGTCAAATATCTGCTGGGAATTAACGATGCCTATCTTGGCCTGTGCCATCAGCATCAACGGCATCAGTGCCACTGCAATCATGATTAATCTCTTCATTGTCTTTTGGGTATTTTATTACATTATTATATGATAGCGCAAAGGTAGCGCTTTTTTCAAAATAACAAGGGACACGCCAAGTTATTTCTATCAATCATCGGTGCCGAAGAGAGGATCTTCGGGCATGACCATCACGGGCTTGGACTCGGCAGCCTTGAGGATGTTTTGCGGCACATATTTCTTGTCCACAACCAAGCGGAAGGAGTACTCGTTGAACCACTCGTTGGTCATGATGATGTATCCCTTCTCTCCGCTATCGGCACCCCAGGAGTTTTCCACTTTCCACTTGATGGGATTGCCGTTGTCGTCCAGATCGACGGCGCAGAGCGTCATGGCATGGGTCGAACCGCTGTCAAACGTTGCGATGCGCTGAGCCTTGTCCATGGGGAATGTGGTACCGAACAGGGTGGCATAGTCAAAGTTGTCAAGTGCGAGAAAACCGCTGGCGCGGTTGAGCTGCTTGCCCACGTCGAAGCTGGCATAGAGCTTGGTGGAATCTCTAAGCGATGCGATGGCCATGGCTGCGATGTCCTCCATGGGGAGGTTGACATAGCACCAGTTGTGTCCGTCGTAGGTGTGGCGGTCATATTCCACTTCGTAGGTCTTGTAGTATTCCCTGCGAGGATCGTTCATCGCCATGATGAACGTACCGTTGATGGGTCCGCCCACGGTCTCACGATAGAACTCCAACGGGGTATAGGTGCGTATGGGGCCAACGGCGTTGCCGTTCTTGTCGCGGAAAGTGTAGGTGAACGACTTGATGGGTTCGCCCAGTGTGAGCGAGAGCATGTTATAGATGGTAGCGAGCATTTCGGTCTTTCGCTGGTTGATGGCTTTTTTGTTCTTTTTGTCAGCGACCATCTGCCGCAGTTCCAATCCGTATTCACGCAGCTTCGAAGCAACGAGCTGGCTCATGCGTGAGGTGCGTTCAGCCGAGTATGTCTCGGGCTGTGCCTCAACGGGCACGAGGCCGTATTTCTCGGCAAGGTCGGCAGCACCGCAGAAAGTTCCACCATCATTCATGGGATGGTGGAAGAAGAACTGCACGCGCGTGTCATCAATGGGTTTGTCGGCGCAATCGATGACGCCCTGCAGCATGAGGTTGGCCTTCTCGAGCTGGTCGTAGAAGAAAAGGTAGTCGTGAGAGAACTCCACGTTAATGGAGTCGCCATGACGATGCGCGAAGTTAGCACGCAGCACGTTGAAGCTGGAGTACATCCAGCAACGGCCGCTCTGACGCTGGTTGTGAATCGACTGCTTGGGAGTCTCAATGCTGAAGTGGGTGTCAGGAGCTTTTTCGTTGCGGTAGTTTCTGGCAAGGTCATCGATGGAGTTTGCCGCCAGGGCATTGCTAATGGCCTTGTTTTGGTTGGTTGCCGAAGCGGCGACGATTTGGCGCATCATGTCAGAGCTGATACCTCCGTTTGAGCGGTCTTGTGCCGAGCCGGTAAAAGCGATGGCGAAGCAAATTGCCAGGGCAAGTGTAGTGATTTTGTTCATAAAAGTTTAGAAATGATTTTGCGCGCGGCACATATCCTCGCGCAGGGTTAATTGTTTCTTAGGCCTCAAAGGTACAAAAAATGCTGAGACTGGGCAAGAAGCATCTGCCCTTTTCTTGTGTTCTATGCCATTTCCTCAGATAACGCCCGTTTGGTAAACAAAACTGCCGCCAGCGAGGTTTGTCCTCCTCCTGGCGGCAGCCTATTTCTAATTGCTAATAGTTCAATATTACTTGATGCCCAATTTGGCTTTTACCTTGGCGCTTACATCCACGGCGTCGCTGCCGTTATAAAGGATAGAGCCTGCGGCCTGGTCAAAGATGAAGGTGAAACCGCCCTCGGCACCAACGGCCTGGATGGCGTTCTGCAGCTTCTGGGTAATGGGGGCAAGCAGTGTCTCCTGCTGACGCTGCAAATCCTGGGCAGCGGTCTGCTGGAAGTTCTGAATCTTTACATAGTCGTCCTGCAACTCCTGGTTGTGACGGTCCTTGATGGCTTGGGGCGTGCTGGGATCCTTGTCGGCAGCCTCATAGTCGGTCATCTTTTTCTGGAAAGCGTCCTGCAGGTTCTTGAATTCGGCCTCGTACTTGTCGCTGACTGACTTGAGGGTATTCTCAGCAGTCACCTTATCAGGCATGACGTTGAAAATCTCGTTGGTGTTGACGTAACCGAATTTCTGAGCTTGTGCACCAAGGCACATAGTGGTAGCCGCGATGGCTAAGAGCATAAATCTTTTAAACATGTCTAAAATTGATTTTTCTTAATAATTACTATATAGTTTCTTTTTTTGTCGTGAACGGATTACTTGTAACCCATCTTTTCGAGCACCTCGTTGCTTACGTCGATGCGCGGTGAGGCAAAAATGATGCTCTGGCTGCTGGCACGGTCCATGATCATCTGGAAGCCACGTTCCTCACACACCTTCTTGCAGGCGTTGTAGACATCGTCCTGGATGGGCTTGATGAGCGACTGACGCTTCTTGAACAGTTCACCCTGCGGGCCAAAGTACTTGTACTGCAGCTGCTGAGCCTCTTTCTCCTTCTCGGTGATTTCGGCCTCTTTCTTCTTCTTCTGGTCGTCGGTCAAGAAAACCATGTCGGCCTGGTAGTTCTTGTACATGGTGTCGGCCTCTTTCTTGAGCTCATCCACCTCACGCTGCCAGCGCTGGGATACCTGGTTCAATTGCTCGTTGGCCATCTCATAGGCGGGGATGTTCTTGAGTACATACTCCATGTCAACGAGAGCAAACTTCTGCGCGTTGGCGGCCATGAAGCCGGCAACAAGCGCCACTGCGATTAATGTTATTCGTTTCATGTTCTTTTCTATTTTATGATTTTAAAATTCGACTTTTAGACTGCAGTAGTGCAAAATCGTTTATTCAATTAACTTAAATTTGAAAAAATCGGGCTGCGTTTGTCATTAGAATTCCTGACCCAGCACGAAGTGGAAGTTGCTGCCACCCTTCTCGCCATAGACCTTGTCGAAGCCATAACCCCAGTCGATACCCATCATACCGATCATTGGCAGGAAGATGCGGGCACCCACACCTGCCGAACGCTTGATGTTGAACGGGTTGAAGTCCTTGACATTGGTCCAGGCGTTACCACCCTCGACAAACAGAATCGGGTAGATGGTTGCACTCTGCGAGAGCATCAACGGGAAGTGGAGCTCCATGACGAAGCGGTCGTAGGCGTAACCCTCGGAACCGTAAGGTGTGAATACACCGTTCTCATAACCACGCAGGGCGATGGTCTCGGTGGCATAGGTGTAAGAACCGGTCATACCGTCACCGCCGACATAGAAGGTCTCAAAGGGCGACTTCAGCCACTTGTTCCAGCTACCCAGCAGACCGAAGTCGGCGCGCGTCATGAGCACCAGCGTCCAGCGGCCGTCGGGGTCGGTGAGCGGTGTGTAGGTGCGTGCCTGGAACTTGAGTTTCCAGTATTCGATCCACTTGTAGAGTTGCTTCTTGGATTCCTCGGTAGTGCTTTGGCTCAACGCCTTCCAGTTCTTCTTGCCGAACAGGCTTGCAGGCGGAGTAGCGTTGAAGCTCAAGGTAAAGGTGCTGCCCCTGCGGGTATAAAGCGGGTTGTCGATACTGTTGCGCGACAAGGTCAATCCCAGCACGATGGAGTTGGAGACACCATTCTTCATATAATAGAGGTATTCCCAGTTCTTGAGGCTGTACCACTGGTAGCTGAGGCTTGCCATGAAAGTGAAGTAGTCATCGGGCCACTTGAGTCGCTTACCGAATCCCACGGTCAAACCAGCCATCTGCAGATACTTGTTGGGGTCATAGGCGTTCTCGTAGTAGTTGTAACCGCCATAACCGCCGTAGCCACCATAGCCGTATCCGTATCCGCCCATGCCGTAATAGTTGTTATAGTAGTTGTACATCGCGTTCTGGTACAACTGGCTATAGTAGGACGAGTTGATACCCGTCTGGCGGCTATAGAAGGCCGATACCGACAGCGAGTTGGGACGCTTGCCGCCGAACCAGGGGTCAAGGAACGAAATGCTGTAGGCCTGGTAGTACTTGGCGTTGGTCTGCGCGCTGATGGTGAACGTCTGGCCCTCGCCCTGGGGAATGAGTCCCTTGTAGGACGACGGGTGCAGCAGGTTCTGTATCGAGAAGTTGGTAAACTTGAGCGATGCCTTAAGGATGACACCCGTCTGTCCCCAACCTGCGCTCAGCTCAACTTGGTCGTTGGCTTTGCTCTCGAGGTTCAAGATGATGTCAACGGTACCATTGTCGGGGTTAGGCTCGGGACGCACGTCCATCTTTTCGGGGTCGAAGTGTCCCGTTTGTGCAATCTCACGCACCGAGCGCATGAGGTCATCTTTGGAGAAGAGGTCGCCGGGCCTTACGCGCAGCTCACGGCGCACGACTTTCTCATACAGGCGGTCGTTACCGTTGATGACCACGCGGTTGATGCGTGCCTGCTTGCCCTCAAACATGCGCATCTCCAGATCGATGCTGTCGCCCTCGATTTTGCTCTCGATGGGGATGAGCTGGTAGAAGAGGTAACCGCTGTTGAGATAGAGGTTGGAAACGGCATCGTCGTCCTCTTGTGTACGCTTGTTGAGCAGTTTTTGGTTATAGACGTCGCCTTTCTTGATACCCAGCACCTCGTCGAGGATGGCCGACGGGAAGACGGTGTTGCCCACCCACGAGATGTCGGAGATGTAATAGCGCTTGCCCTCATTGACGGTGAGATAGACGTCAACGCTCTTCTCGTCAAACTGCACGACGCTGTCCTTGATGATGGTGGCATCGCGGTAGCCTTTCTCGTTATACTTGTCGATAATCAGCTGCTTGTCGGCCTCATAGTCGCTCTGGACAAACTTCTTTTGTGAGAAGATTTTCCACAGGCTCTTTTTCTCGTTGGTCTTTTTCATGGTGCGCTTGAGCTTGGTGTCGCTCAGCACCTCGTTGCCGTCGATGTAGATCTTGTGGACCTTGATTTTCTCATGCTTGTCGACGTTGATGTTGACGATAACCTCGTTCTGCTTGCTCAAGTCGGGCACCTGGACCACCTCGCAGGTAGCCTGTCCGAAGCCCTTGTTGGCATAATATTTCTCGACGATGATTTTGATGCGGTCAGCGATGTTGGGAGTCATCTGGCTACCGGGCTGGAAACTCAGACGCTCGATGATGTCCTTTTTCTCGCCGCCCTTCATGCCGTTATAGTTCACCTGCGATACGCGGGGTTGCTGACGCAGGCTGAACACGAGCCAAGCCTGGTCATTGCAGATCTTCTCGACCAGAATCTGCACCTTGGAGAACAGTCCTTGTCGCCAGAAGCGTTTTGCTGCTGCCTTGAGGTCGTCACCGGGAATGTCGATGTGCTGACCGATGGTCAGTCCTGAATAGCCGATGATGATGTTCTCGTCGTAGTTGTCGACACCCTCGACACGGATGCCTGCAATCTCATACTGTGAAGGCGTCCCCGAGAAGACTACCTTGGGGTTATAGATGGTATCGCCAACAGAATAAGTCTCTTGGGCGTTCACTGTTGCGGGCAGCAGCAAGGGCAAAGTCAGCAGTGCCAGTAACAGATGCTTGATATTCATTGGTTTACTCTTCATTTTCGTTATTAACCTGTTCGCTCGTTTTACCGTAGCGCCTCTCGCGCGCCTGGAAGTCGGCAATTGCCTCGACAAAGTCTTCCTTGGTGAAATCGGGCCAATATTTTGAAGTGAAGTAAAGTTCGCTGTAGGCTATCTGCCAAAGCAGGTAGTTGCTCACCCTCAGGTCCCCGCCGGTGCGAATGAGCAGGTCGGGGTCGGGTATGTCATGCGTGGCGAGGTGAGCGGCCAGTTTCTCGTCGTTGATGTCATCGGGGTTCAGTGTGCCGTCGGCCACTTCTTTTGCCATTTGGCGGCAGGCGTTGACGATTTCCCACCGTGACGAGTAACTCAGCGCTAAGCACAATACCAGTCCCGTGCAGTGGCCAGTGTCCATCATGCATTTGCGCAGGCGTGCTGCAGCAAACTCGGGCATACGGTCCATGTCCCCGATGGTGGTCAGTCGCACGTTGTTCTTGATCAGGTCAGGGGTTTGCTTCTCGATGCTCACCACGATGAGGTTCATCAAAGTGTCCACCTCT
Organism: Muribaculaceae bacterium; assembly: GCA_017427945.1. GTDB lineage: Bacteria > Bacteroidota > Bacteroidia > Bacteroidales > Muribaculaceae > Sodaliphilus. Next base: position 13,168 of record JAFRRT010000020.1, read on the forward strand.
TCCTGAGGGCGGTTCCAGTTTTCGGTCGAGAAGGTATAAAGCGTCAAGTATTTCACACCCACCTCGCTGGCAATCTCGGTGACTTGTCTCACGGTTTCCACACCGTTCTCATGCCCGAAACTGCGTTCCTGGCCGTGTTGCTTGGCCCATCGCCCGTTGCCGTCCATGATGATGGCAACGTGACACGGGATGCGTGTCGGGTCAAGTTGTTGTATTTTGTCGCTGAGTGATGACATGGCGATAATTATTCTATATAGTTACACTTGATGCACCGTTTGCCGAACTCATAAGTTACCGAGAACACAGCAAACGAGTACCAATCGGTATTCTTGGCGAATGAATGCTTGATACCGAACAGATCGCTGAGTCCGTCGATACGGTCGCTGAACTCTTTGCGCATGGTGAATTCAAAGGACATATTGAGCCTGTCCTTGTATTTGTATTTCACACCTATGCCAAAGGGGATGGTGAACGAAGCCTGGTTTTGACCATCACACATGGCAAATACAAAGCCCACACCTGCTACCATGTAGGGCGAGATGGGTTTGTACTTCTTGTACAGCGGGCCGCGTCCGAAGTTCAGGAAGTTGAACTCTGCCGTCAGTCCCAGGTCAATGAGGCTTGAGTTGAAGGAATAGTTGGCCTCGTCGGGGTATACCATGTCGTCCTTCTCGCTATCGCCACGAATGTTGGCATAGTTGAGGTTGGCCTTGAACGCCCACCGACTGTTGTGGTTGTAGCGGAACATGCCTCCAAGTGTGAAGCTGGGATGCTTGAACAGGTTGCCAGTGTTGGCTTCGCCCAGGTAACCGGTCATGCCCAACGACGGTCCCACTTCATATTTGTATTGCTGTGCGGTCGCTGTCAACGACGCAACCAACATGACTATTGCTATGAACAGTGATTTCTTCATGCAGCTTTAATAAACCGGATAATTGGTTAAGCGGTTATAAACGCCACGCCAAAGGTAGGGCAGCAGGACACCCTGGTCGTTGTAGCCTCCAAACAGGTAGATGTAGGGACATTCCCACGAGGTGACAGGGGTGGTTACCCGACGCGGGGCATTGGCCATGCCGGCAGTCGTCAGTGTCTCGAAGTTTACAAACGCCTGAGCACCGTAGAACTTAGGCATGTGGTTAGGCTGGCAGATGGTAGAGTCCGCTTTGGTCCAGGTGATGCCTTGGGTGTTGGACAGGTAGATGTTTTTGTTGAGGCTGCCATCGGCCAATTTGCCGCCCATGACATACCAAGTGCTCTGCCTGCCGTAACGGCGTGTGCCGCTCAGCGCCTTGTAGGTGTAATATGAGAATACTGTGGCTTCGGTCAATGCGGGCAGTGCGCTGGAGTGGATGTTGTTGATTTTGCCCCAGTGGTTACCGTCATATCCCCAGACGTCGCTCAATACATTGCCTTGACTGTCCATGCCGCCCACGACCATGGCCTGCTGGGCGACTGTCCATTTGTTGTCGGTCACAATCATGCCTGATGAGTGGCTGATGGGGAAACCGTCCTCGACGCGTGTCGCTTCAAAGCCCTCGGTGCGGGGATACTCATCGTGGTAATAGGCGTCATCGCCTTTCACGATACCTAGTACGCGTCCATCGTAAGCTCCCAGCACGCTATACCACGTCACGCCACACGATGTCCATTCCATACCGTCGGGCGAGGTATAGAGTGTGCCGTCGTCGGCCAGCATGTAGAGCGCGTCGTCGGTAGCGGCAAGGCTCGGGATCTGGGGAGCAAAGGGCAGATTGACCTTCTGCTTGTCCCATGTGCCCTGATTGGGCGACTCGGCGGTAAACAGGAAGCTCTCAATGCCGTTATAGTTCATGATACGGTAGAGGTCGCCCTGCTTCACGGCCTTGTGGCCGATGGCGGTATAACGGTAGCCGGGCAGGTCACGTCTCCAGGACTGGGGGAAAATGAGCGTGTCGGGGTTCTCCTTGTGGACAAGGACCTTGACGTCATACTTCTTGACCTGAGTCTCGTCGGCCGAAACTACCGTCAACACGGTCTTGCCCGTGAAGTCAATGGATTTAGTCGATGAGGTGGTATAGTTGATGGTCGTGTCGGCCTGAACCGTTGCGCCGGTGATGTCAAAAACCGCTGAACTTACGGTGTTGAGGAATTCAACTGTCACTTTCAAAGCCGTGACATCGGTTCCCTTGGGCAGCGAGTCGGCGTTATAAATCAGCCCCTTGTCATAGTCAACCGTGAAGTGTACCGAGTCCAGGTTGGCGAGCACATCGGCATCGGCCTGCAGGGCAAAGCCTGTTACCAGCGTGGTTTGTTGGCTGGTGCTGTAGCTATAGGCGCTGGAATCATCATTATCTTTGTTGCATGATGACAATGTGGACAGCGACAGGAACAGCACTGCCAGCGTCATCATGATGTATAGCGATTTCTTATTTGTCATTATCGTCTTTGTAGTTCTTTTTATAACAAACGGCAAAATTACAAAAAAATTCGGTCACAGACGGTTTTTTTCATTTAATAATGTATGCGACCGCAATTTTGGCGGGTCAAAGATACTACTTCATGACCACACGCAATGCAGCCGTTAAAGATAATAAACGGTAAAACGCCGCTTTTTACACCTTTTTAACGAAGTTGACGACTGACTGTTGTCAATTAACCGTCAGCGGTTAGGTGTCATGGTAATGATTTGGTTGCCGTCGAGGATGTATTGCTCCTGGACGTGGCCGTCGATGGCGGGGGCTGTGACGCCTTGTCCGATCCTGCGCGGACTGGTCTCGATGCGGGCCTCGTCCCATGCCTGCGCCGCTATCATCTGTTGCAGCACCTGGGTGCCGCCCTCTACCATGACACTGGTAATGCCACGTCGATACAGGTCGGTGAGCCATGACAAGGGGTCGGTAGTGTCCATTTTGACAAATTCCACAGCGCCTCGAGTCTCGCTTTTTACGCTGTTATAGACAATAGTGGGCAAGCCGTCGGTAAGTAGATTGAGGTTATCGGGTATAGACAGTTGTCGTGACAGGACCACGCGCAGCGGGGAATTGCCGGGCCAGTAGCGGGTAGTGAGCGACGGGTTGTCGATGCGGGCTGTGGCGGCTCCGATGACGATGGCATCGCATAACGCGCGTTGGCGGTGCATCAGCCGCATGGTGGCGGGAGTGGACATGCGCAAGGGGTTCTCGTCTGCTTCGGGCAATGCTGCGATAAAGCCGTCGGCTGTCTGCGCCCACTTGAGCTGTACCCATGGGCGGCCTTTGGTGTGGGCTGTGAGAAAGCGGCGGTTCAAGGCTCGGCACTCCTGTTCGAGCACGCCCACGGTTACCTCTACACCTGCTTCGCGCAACATTGCCACGCCGCGTCCCGATACCTCAGGAAAGGGGTCCAGTGTTCCGACCACCACACGCGGGATGCCACGCTCGATGATGAGTTTTGCGCACGGTGGAGTTTTACCGTAGTGGGAACAAGGCTCCAGCGTGACATAGATGGTGCTGTCGGTCAGCAAATCGGGGTCGGTGACGCTTGCCACGGCATTGACCTCGGCATGGCCTTCACCGCACTTGCGGTGCCATCCCTCGCCGATGATGGTGCCGTCGTGGGCGACAATCACTGCCCCCACCATAGGATTTGGTGAGGTGTGGCCTGCGCCCTGTCGCGCCAACTGCAGCGCGCGGCGCATATATTTCTCGTCAATCAGCATTTAGACGTTAGACCTCAGATGGCATCTAATTCCTATCTCATGACTCCTGTGGCAAAGCGGGTGTTGCCGAAGGTGTCATCGATGATGCGTACCTCATCAAAACCGTTGTCTTCCAACAGGCGTTTCACTTCGTTACCGAAGCGACGGTTGATTTCGAGGTACAGGTGTCCGCCACGCTCCAGGGACTTGGCGGCATAGGGGACAATCGCTTTGTAGAACAGTAACGGGTCATTGTCGGGAACGAAAAGGGCCTGCCCGGGTTCATAGTCTTTGACATTGGGCTCCATGGCCTCGCGCTCGCTCCAGCAGATGTAAGGCGGATTAGAAACGATGATATGGTAGCTTGCAGGCGGCTGTGGCGACAACATGTCACTCTCAAAAAAGCGCACCTTGACCTTGAGAGTTGCAGCATTTTCACGGGCCACTGCCAATGCGTCGGTCGAGACGTCGAGCGCATCGACTTGGGCAAACTTCAATGCCCTTGCCAGTGAGATGGCGATGCAGCCGCTGCCGGTTCCCATGTCGAGCACACGCAGGTCGCTGCCTGGGTTCTCATCAACAATGAGGTCAACAAGTTGCTCGGTCTCGGGGCGCGGAATGAGTACGGCAGGCGTTACCTTGAACTTGTGGCCGTGAAAGCGTGCCTCGCCCACGATGTACTGCAGGGGCTCATGTCGCTTCAGCCGTGCAATGATTTCGGTGATACGCTCTTGGGCAAAGTCGGGCAGTTCGCTCTCCTGCCGCAAAGCCACATCCACCTGGTCATAGTTAAACACGTCCTCGCAGATGATGCGTATCATCGCCTGCACTTCCTGCGGCTCGGCTACCGAGGCGAGCCCGTTCTTGAGTTGTTCTATCGCTTCTTTAAGTACCATGCCACAAAGTTACATATAATGGTACAAAAACTCGCCTTTCGCACAAAAAAAGAGTAATTGTTTTGGAATTTTAGATTTTTTTACTAATTTTGTGAGTTGTTTAACTTTTTGACCCTCTTGTTCGACCATGAGTGACAATCAAGCACAACAACAGGGCTTTTGGTCGCGGGTGTTTCATCTTTATTACGATGGCTTCCGCAACATGACTGTGGGCAAGACATTGTGGCTTATCATCGCCATCAAGGTCTTTGTCTTTTTTGTTATCATCAAACTGCTGTTCTTCCCTGACTTCCTCAACACCAAGTGTGACACCGAGCAGGAGAAGTCCGAGTATGTGCGCCAACAACTGGTAGACCGTTAGTCCACCCGCTGATTCATCGACTATACACACTAAATCATAAACTCTAAACAATCAATGAAATGGAAGAATTAATCAATGTTGTTGACTGGTCGCGAGCGCAATTTGCACTCACGGCAATCTACCATTGGCTGTTCGTGCCGTTAACACTGGGACTGGGTGTCATCGTCGCCATTATGGAGACGATATACCTCAAGACCAAGAGCGAGAAATGGCTGGCGACAACCAAATTCTGGATGACCATCTTCGGGGTGAACTTCGCCATCGGTGTGGCGACGGGCCTCATCCTGGAGTTTGAGTTCGGCACCAACTGGTCCAACTACAGCTGGTTTGTGGGCGACATCTTCGGCGCCCCGCTGGCCGTAGAAGGCATTCTGGCATTCTTCATGGAATCGACGTTCATCGCCGTAATGTTCTTCGGCTGGAAAAAGGTAAGCCCCAAGTTCCATCTTGCCGCCACCTGGTTGACTGCCATCGGTGCAAGCCTGTCGGCATTGTGGATTCTTGTAGCCAATGCATGGATGCAGTATCCCACGGGCTGTGAGTTCAATCCCGCGACCATGCGCAACGAGATGACGAGCTTTGCCGCCGTGGCGCTCTCGCCCATGGCGATTAGCAAGTTTTTCCACACCGTGCTGAGCGCCTGGGCGCTGGCGGGTGTGTTTGTTTGTGGCGTTTGCGGATGGATGATGCTTAAGAAACGTAACCTCGACCACTGCTGGCGCAGCCTCAAGGTGGGCGCCTGGGTGGGTGTCATCGGCATTGTGTTGACGATGATCACGGGCGACACGAGTGCCGTGACCGTCGCCAAATACCAGCCCATGAAGCTGGCTGCGATGGAGGGCCTGTATCAAGGTCATGAGGGCCAGAGCATCGTGGCTTTCGGTATCCTGAACCCCTCGAAGAAGGCGTTTGACGAGCAGGATCCCTTCTTGTTCGACATCAGCATCCCCAAGGGACTGTCGTTCCTTGCCACTCACAACTTCAACGCCTTTGTCCCCGGCATCGAGGACATCATCAATGGCAAGTCGTTTGATGAAGAGGGCAACGAGTTGAACACCGTTTCCTATGCCGACCGCATAGAGCAAGGCCGACAACTGCAGGAGATGCTCTCGCAGTACAGTGCCGCTATGAACAGCGGCAACGCCATGATGACCGATAGCCTCAAGACGGCCATCAATGCTAACTTCAAGCACTTTGGTTACGCTTATCTTGACTCTCCCGAAGAGGCTATACCCAATGTGCCCCTGACGTTCTACACGTTCCACTTCATGGTAACTGTGGGCGGCTACATCCTGTTGTTCCTGTTGCTGGCGTTGTTGTTCGTCTATAAGCCCAACATTCTGAACAAAGCCAAATGGGCGAAATGGTGGCACATCCTGGCCATTATTACCATCCCGCTGACCTACTTGTGCAGCGCCAGCGGATGGATTGTTGCTGAGGTGGGACGCCAGCCCTGGACCATACAGGACCTGATGCCCAACAAGGTGGCTATCAGTGACCTGAGCGCGGGTTATGTGCAGATTACCTTCTGGATTTTTGCTGTGGTGTTCACCGCATTGCTCATTGCTGACATCGGCATCATCTGCAAGCAGATTTCCAAGAAGTCACTGACCAACTTAGACACCGTTAACGATTAAAACAAAGGAGGAACCAAGACATGACTACATATAATTTATTGCAGAATTACTGGTGGCTCATAATGTCGGTGCTCGGAGCACTGCTGGTGTTCCTGCTCATGGTGCAGGGTGGCCAATCGATGCTCATCCACTACACCAAGCCCGATAAGCGCGCGTTGCTCATCAACTCGATGGGACGCAAGTGGGAACTGACCTACACGACGCTGGTGACCTTTGGCGGTGCCTTCTTTGCATCGTTCCCACTGTTCTATAGCACGAGTTTTGGCGGCGCCTATTGGCTGTGGATGCTCATTTTGTTCAGTTTCGTCATTCAGGCAATCAGCTACGAGTACCGTTCTAAGCCTGGCAACATTTACGGTTCACGTTTCTATGACACGCTGCTGCTGATTAACGGCATCGTGGGACCCGTCCTGCTGGGCGTGGCAGTGGCAACGATGTTCTTTGGTGCCGAGTTCACGGTGACCAAGAGTAACATCCTCAATGTGCAGGGCTCGTCCATCTCGCAGTGGGGACCAAAGCATGGCATCGAGGCTATCTTCTGCTGGAAGAACTTGCTGTTCGGTGTAATGGTGTTCTTCCTGGCTCGCACGTTGGCATCACTCTATTTCATCAACAACATCGATGACGAGGAGGTCAATGCCAGCCAGCGCCATCTGCTGCTTGTCAATGCGGGTGTGTTTGTGCCCCTGTTCATTGCTGTAGTAGTGGTCATCCTCACCGCTCCTGGTGTGGGCTATGACGACAGCGGCAACATGGAATGGGTGGCTTATAAGTACCTGAAGAATTTCATCGCACTGTGGTGGGCGCTGATTATCCTGCTTGTCGGCGTGGTGATGGTGCTCTACGGCATTATCAAGACGCTTGTGAAAGGCAATTTCAAGCAAGGCATCTGGCCCGCAGGCATCGGCACCGTGCTGGTGGTAATGACGCTCTTCTGGGTAATGGGCTACAACAATACCGCTTATTTGCCCTCGCTGCTCGACGTCCAGAGCTCACTCACGCTGCGCAACAGTTCGTCCAGCGAGTTCACCCTCACTGTGATGAGCATTGTCAGCATTCTCGTGCCCTTCGTGCTGGCCTACATCGCCTACTGCTGGTACAAGATGGACCACAAGAAACTCACCAGCGACGAGCTGAACACGACGGATCATAAGTATTGAAAGATCCCCATATAGACTCCATTAATTATTTATCATTTATCTACATTCAAGACATGATAAAAATGAAAAAAATATTTTTCACATTGACTGCAGTCTTTGCTATTGGCTTAGTCGCATTAACGAGTAGTTGTGGGAATTCAGCAACGAATGAGAAAACCGAAAGCACCGAAGAACAGGTTGAGGCTGAAGCTCCTGCTGATCCTACTACCGTAACGACGTCCAAGGGCACTTATGATTTCAAAATGGTGATGAAAAGGATGTACAAGGATGGCTTTTCAAAGGGGAAATCCCAAAAGTCAATTTATGACAAAGCACCGGACAAAAACCCGAAGTCAAAGCTGCTCCAACTCGCCGAAGTTAGTTTCAAGGAAGATTGGAAAATTTATTATGGAGAGCCTAACAATGAAGAAGCAAAGGCTGTCTATGAGAAAGCACTTGAGAAGTATCTACAAGGCTGGGAAGAAGGTTTGGGAGTTCATAGCACCACAATAGACAGCATTCAGTAAATAGAGACTCAAAGATAGTATTAGAATTAGAGACTTGCTCCATGTTTGTACTTTGACAGTGCAAACATGGGGTGAGTTTCTCTTGTTGTGTTGTCTAATTTGCCAATAATATGTACCTTTGCAGCCTAAAAAAATGACACTGAAATCATGAATGTAAAAGTTAACGATATCGTGCGGTTCCTCAACGACGTGGGAGGCGGCCGTGTGACGAGGATAGAGGGCAAGAACATCTATGTAGAGGACGAGGACGGCTTTGAGCGTCCTGTGCTGGAACGAGAACTTGTCATCGTTGGACAAGCAGGTACCAAGGCGTCGGCCTATGAGCGTCCGCTTGACATCCGCACGCGCCAGGTGGAGCCTGACAAGCCCGCACCCAAGCCGCAACCCGAGCCTGAGCCAATGCTGCCTATTGAGGAGACACCCGAGGGCGAGGTGCTGAACGTTGTGTTGGGTTTTGAGGCCCGCGAAATCAAGCACCTGAACACGACCACGTTTTATGCCTCGCTGGTCAACGACTCGAACTATTTCCTGTATTTCACCTATATGACGCGTGGCGATGGTGACGGCGAGTGGATTACCCGTTATCACGGCATTGTCGAGCCCAATATCATGTTGCAATTGGAAGAGTTCGGCCATGATGACCTCAATAGCATGACGCACATTGCCGTGCAGTATGTCGCCTTCAAGCAGGGCAAAGGCTTTAAGCTAAAGAATCCTGCTCTTGTCGAGCAGCGCCTTGACGTGACCAAGTTCTACAAACTGCATTGCTTCCACGAGAATCCTTATTTTGATGTTCCCGTCATTGCCGTTGAGATTGTGACCAACGACCGTCCAGCACGCCAGATGCACATCGACAGCGGCGAGTTGGAACGTGCCATGAAGGAAAAGAAGCGCATGGACCGCCCCCAACGCAAGCCTGTCCAGAAAAAGGTGGACAACAACGGCATTATCGTGCAGGATTTGCACATCACTTCGCTGATGGACAACCTGACCGGCATGACGCCCGGTGCCATCCTCGAGTATCAGATGGACAAATTCCGTGAGGTGATGGACGCCAACCAAGGCAAGCATGGGCAGCGCATCGTCTTTATTCACGGTAAGGGCGAGGGTAAGCTGCGTCAGCACCTGCTGAGCGAACTCAAGCGCCGCTATCCCCGTTGCACTGCGCAGGATGCAAGCTTCCGCGAGTACGGCTTCGGCGCCACCCAGGTCACCATCCACTGATGCCTGATTGCGCCCAAAAGTACAGGATTACATAAACTATTTTATGATGGGGAGGCGGAACTGGCGCAGCTTGCGTTCCAGTTCCTTCTCTTTGCCGCCGCAGTACTGGTTACACAGTGCGTGGAACTGCGGTGAGTGGTTCATGTGGGTAAGGTGGGCCAGTTCGTGGCAGATGATGTAGCGGATGATTTCCTCGGGGTAAAACATGAGGTTGCGCGACAGCTGGATAACTTTCTTGGCAGTGCAGTGTCCTAACTTGCGCATGCCGCGTCCCACTTCAAAGCCGGCGGACTTCAGCCCTAATTCGTTCGCCACTTCTTGGGCATAAGGCAACAGCACCTTGATGGCCTGTCGTTCCATGGACTTGCTGATGACGCTCGAAATCGTGCGCTTGACGGCCTCATCGTCAAGGTTGGCCGTCTCGTGAGGTTGCAGATATAGGGTGTTTTCTTCCCAATGATTCAGGATGTAACCGGGCATTTTGTTCTGTGCCTGTATCACCACTCGGCACCTGAAACAATCGATGATCTGCCCGAAGTGAAAAGAGATGGTCTCGGAACGGGGCAACCGCCGGATGTTCTCCCGATGGCTGTCAAGCAAACCTTTTAAGGCGCTGACAGTCATGCCTAACGGAGCCCGCATGAGTAAAGAACCGTCGGACTGAATAGAGAACCGCACCGAGGTCATGCCCCGGCGCAGTTCAACATAGATTTTTCCGAACTCTTCGTCCTCGATATACCCCTTCATAGTAGCGAGTTATTAGTCTTAATTTCCTAACCCCTCACTCCTAACTTCTCACTCTTAATTAAAACTTAGTGATACCCATGATTTCGCGCACGTCGGCCAGCGTCTTGCCGGCACGTGCACGGGCGCGCTCGGCACCCATCTCGAGAACGCGGTGCAGGTAGGCGCTATTGTTCTCGATGTCGAGGATGCGCTCACGGATGGGCGAAGTCATCGCAACGATGTCTTCGGCAATCTCCTTCTTGAGGTCACCGTAGCGAATAGAGCAGTTGTTATAGGCGTCGGTGAAGAACTGCACCTTATCGGGGGTGCCCACCAGTTTCAAGATGGTAAACAGGTTTTGTACGGGCTCTGCCATGGGCTGGTTGGGCTCGGTGGGACCTGCGTCGGTCACGGCGCGCATCACTTTCTTGCGGATGGTTTTCTCGTCATCTACCAGGTAGATGCAGTTGCCCTCGCTCTTGCCCATCTTGCCGCTGCCATCCAGGCCGGGCACCTTGACGGGTGCGCTGCCGAAGTTGAAGTTCTGCGGCTCCTTGAAGTACTCGGTATTATAGAACGAGTTGAAGCGACGAGCAAAGCGGCGAGTGAGCTCCAGATGCTGCTCCTGATCCTTGCCCACGGGCACGAAGTCGGCGCGCTGGATAAGGATGTCCACAGCCATCAGGGTGGGGTAGGTCAACAAGCCTGCGTTCACGCGCTTGTTGGTGCTGGCACCGATGATCTCCTTGGCGACGTCCTCATCGTCATCGCCCTGCGTGGGGGCAGTGATACCCAGCGCCTTGCGGGCCTTGTCCTTAAAGGCTGCGGTGCGCATCAGTTCTCCGATGCCCACGTGCATGTTGAGCAACAGGTACATCTCGCTCACCTCGGGCACATCACTCTGAACGAATATTGTCGATTTCTCGGGGTCCAGACCTGCCGCCAGATACTCGGCAAGAATGTGGCGCACGTTGGTGTGCAACTCCTTGGGGTCGGGGTTGGTTGTCAACGCGTGCAGGTCGGCGATGAAGTAGTAGCTGTCATAATTCCCCTCGTTCTGCATCTTCACGAAGTTGCTGAGGGCGCCCAGATAGTTGCCCAGGTGCAACTGTCCTGTGGGGCGTATTCCACTTAAAACAATCTTTTTGTCCATTTCCTATATTGTATTTCGGTTGATTTCAATTGGAGTGCAAAAGTACATAGAATTCTTGGAATTACATACGGCAGGGCAAAGAAATCATTCTTTCTGATGGGGAAAACGGTTGCCTGATGCATTGCCAAGATGGGCTGAAAAACGTTATCTTCTTGCATTTTTCCGAAATATTCTTTAATTTTGCAGTCTGGAGTAATCCACTTTGAAGCACATTATAATTATATTAGATATACAGATATTATGATTACAAGACTTGTTATTTCGTCATTGGCGGTGCTTATCACCGCGCTAACGCTCGATGGCGTGACTGTTGAGCCCTGGTGGTGGGCTTTGGTTGTCGCCGTTGTGCTGGGTTTCATCAATGCATGTATCCGTCCGCTCGTCAAGTTGCTGGCATTGCCCATCAATATGATGACGCTGGGCTTGTTCACCTTTGTCATTAATGCCTTGATGGTGCTGTTGTGCTCATGGATCTTGAAACCCCACTTCGAGGTGGATGGCTTTTGGTGGGCACTGTGCTTCAGCATCGTACTCACGCTGGTGAGCTGGATGCTGCATTTGTTCTTCCCGTCAAAGAAAAAGAAATAAAGAAATTGATGAAATGATTAAAAACTCCGAGTCCCACAAGGGCTCGGAGTTCTTTTCTATTCATCGTCGAATTTGATGGCGTTGCGGCTTGTGCTCTCGATACGTCGGTTTCGCCAGCACCTTCGGCATAGCGACACATACTTGTCATCGCCGCCAATCTCTACCTGGTTGCCGTCGGTGACAATGTTGCCTGTTGAGTCGATGCGCGCATTGATGATGGTCTTGCGACCACAGGAGCAGGTGGACTTGATTTCCTCGATGGTGTCGGCAAGTTCAAACAGTCGGCGCGACCCCTCGAACATGTGTGACTGGAAGTCGGTGCGCAGTCCGTAGCACACCACGTTCACACCATAGTCGTCAACGATGCGCGCCAGCTGGTCAACCTGCTGAGCCGACAGGAACTGTGACTCGTCGATGAGAATCCAGTCTTTGACCGACAGCGTTTTCTCAAAAATGTCCTTGAGCATCTCATAGAGGTCGCTCTCGGAGTAAATCCATGAACACTTGCGCTCGATGCCGATGCGGGAGCGGATGACGTTGTCATTCTCGCGGTCATCGATGATGGGCTTCATGCACAGGTATTGCATGCCGCGCTCCTCAAAATTATAGGCTTGGGTAAGCAACAGGGCGGTCTTGGCCGACCCCATCGTTCCGTACTTGAAATATAATTTTCCTACTCCGTTCATGTCATGATTATTTAGTGGAACACATAGCCAGGGGGGGATTAAAGCTATGCCCGAATCCTTCATTTTTGTGCGACAACAAAGTTAGTGATTTCTTCCCATTTCATGTCCAATTCCACCTCAAAAAAGTTATTAACATACACTTTGCCAACCAGTAGATGTGGCTTGTGACCAAATAAACGGCAACTGCCACAGGGGCAATTGCCGTTGCGTTTCTTGCGATGGGAAGATGCTCGATGTTAAGGCGGGCTGACCGCCTCTGAGTTCTTGCCACCGAGATTCAGGCTTTTCTCAAGCCCGAATTATTTGTTCTTGGCGTGCTCGGGTGAGATACCTACAAGCTCGGGATCGATGAGGATGCGGCCGCAGTACTCGCACACGATGACCTTCTTGTGCATCTTGATCTCCATCTGGCGCTGAGCCGGGATGCGGTTGAAGCAGCCACCGCAGGCATTACGCTGTACTACGACGATGCCCAGTCCGTTGCGGGTGTTCTTGCGGATGCGCTTGAAGGCGGTGAGCAGACGCTCTTCGATCTTGTTCTCCTGCCTCTTTGCTTTTTCGCGCAGGGTCTCCTCCTTCTGCTTGTTTTCAGAAACAATCTCATTGAGCTCGCTCTTCTTCTCCTCCAGAGCGTGTTCGCGGTCGGTGAGCATCTCTTTGGCCTTCTCGATTTCGGCTTGCAGCGCCTCAGCCCTGCGGCTTGCCTCGTTCATCTTCTTCTCGGCAAGTTCGATGTTCAGGGTCTGGTACTCGATCTCCTTGGTCAGGTAGTCGTACTCACGATTGTTGCGCACGTTGTCCTGGTCGGCAGTGTACTTGTCGATGAGCTCTTCGGCCTTAGCCTTGATGTCCTTGTTACGGTTCAGCTCATCCTGCTGCATAGCAACCTCGTCTTGATACTTCGAGATACGGGTGTTGAGACCTTCGATTTCATCTTCCAGGTCTTGCACTTCTTGAGGCAGCTCACCCCTGAGGATCTTGATGGCGTCAATCTCTGAGAGTTTTTGTTGCAGGTCGTAAAGGGCCTTGAGTTTCTCTTCGACGGTGAGTTCTTTCTTCTGTGTTGCCATAATTTTTTAGGTTTTAGACTTTAGGTTTCAGGTTTTTAGACCGTCAATCCTAATGCCTAATTATTTATAGATAATTCACTTGATTGGTCTCATTTTTCGCAAAAGCGACTGCAAAGGTAGGATTTTTTTTCTGAATAATCTCTAAAAAAATCTCTTTTGTGAAATGTTCGCTCTCATAGTGTCCGATGTCGGCGACGACAATGCGCTGGTGCCAGTCGAGAAAATCATGGTAGCGCATATCGGCTGTGACATATAGCTGCGCCCCTTGTTCAACAGCTTTGTCGAGCAGGAATCCGCCGGCGCCGCCGCACAATGCCACACGCGAGACGATGGTATCGCCGTCACCGCTGTAGCGCACGGCTCCCACCTCAAAAGCCGCTTTGGCCTTTTGCAGCATCTCCTTGGCGGGCATTGGCTCGATGTCGCCTATCACGCCGCAACCGGCAGTGGAATAGGCCTGTTCTCCATAGGGGGAGACATCGTTGGCGTCAAGCAGCCGGACATTTGTCATACCCAGCTTGTCGGCCATGCGGAACGACACGCCTTGCCACGCACTGTCCATATTGGTATGGGCGCTGTAGATGGTGATGTCGTGCTTGATGGCCATGGCCACAGTACGCTCCACTGGGGTGCGGCCCATAATCTTCTTCAGACCATGGAAAATGAGGGGGTGGTGCGAGATGACCAAGTTAAAACCCCGGTCGATGGCCTCGGCGACAACCGCCTCAGTGGCATCGGTGCACAGCAGCACACCGGTGATGTCGGCCTCGGGGTCACCTACCTGTATGCCCGCATTGTCCCACTCCTCTTGTAGTCTCAAGGGAGCATATTGCTCGATGGCATCGGCGATTTCTCTAATCTTCATGAATTATTAGGTTTGAGGCGTTAGGCTTTAGGTGTCAGGAAGCTGGTTGGCAGATGCCTGCTAATGCCTAAAACCTAAAGCCTAAAGCCTGCTGAAATTAAATCTTGTTTTCGGCTTTCAGGCGCTCGCGGTCTATGTCGATGTAGAGCTCGTCGAGCTGGCTCTGGTCCACGGGGCTGGGAGCATCGAGCATCACGTCGCGGCCGCTGTTGTTCTTCGGAAAAGCGATGCAGTCGCGGATGCTGTCAAGCCCTGCCATAATCGACACGAAACGGTCGAAACCAAAGGCCAAACCGGCATGGGGGGGAGCACCGTACTTGAATGCGTTGATGAGGAAGCCGAACTGAGCCATTGCACGTTCGGGCGTGAAGCCCAGGATGTCGAACATCTTGGCCTGAAGCTTACCGTCATGGATACGAAGGCTACCACCGCCCACCTCGATGCCGTTGCACACAAAGTCATAGGCTTTGGCGCGCACGCGCTCGGGATGCTCGTCGAGCAAGGGGATGTCGTCGGGGTTGGGCATGGTGAACGGGTGGTGCGTTGCCATCAGGCGCTGCTCCTCGTCGCTCCACTCAAACAAGGGGAAGTCGATGATCCACAGGCAGTCAAACTTGTCCTTGTCTCTGAGGCCAAGGCGCTCGCCCATTTCCAGACGCAGGGTGCACAGCTGTACTCGCGTCTTGTTGGCGTTGTCACCGCTCATGATGAGCACGAGGTCGCCGTCGTTGGCGCCCATCTTCTCCTTGAGTTGCTGCCAAACTGCGGGCTCATAGAACTTGTCGATGCTGCTCTTGACGGTGCCGTCGGTGTTGAATTTGACGTAAACCAGTCCCTTGGCGCCTACCTGCGGACGCTTCACGAAGTCCACCAAGCCGTCCAGCTGCTTGCGGGTATATTCGGCACAGCCGGGAGCACAAATAGCGCCGATGTAATTGGCCTCGTTAAACACGGGGAACGTGCCGGTGCCCTTGAGCACGTCGTCCACCTCGACAAAGGTCATGCCGAAGCGGCGGTCGGGCTTGTCGCTGCCGTACAGACGCATCGCGTCGTGCCAGGTCATCTGGTCCAGTTTCTCGGGCAGCTCGACATTGCGTACCTGCTTGAACAGGTGGCGGGCCAAACCCTCGAACACATCAATCACGTCCTCCTGGTCCACGAAGCTCATCTCGCAGTCTATCTGGGTGAATTCCGGTTGACGGTCGGCGCGCAGGTCCTCGTCTCGGAAGCACTTCGCAATCTGGAAATAGCGGTCAAATCCGGCTACCATGAGCAGCTGCTTGAGCGTCTGCGGGCTCTGTGGCAGGGCATAGAACTGTCCCGGGTTCATGCGTGAGGGTACGATGAAGTCGCGTGCACCCTCGGGCGTAGAACCGATGAGGATGGGCGTTTCTACCTCCAGGAAGCCCTTGTCGTCAAGGTAGTTGCGGATGAGAATTGCCATATCATGGCGCAGCTCCAGGTTCTTGCGCACGGCATTGCGGCGCAAGTCCAGGTAGCGGTATTTCATCCTCAGGTCGTCACCGCCGTCGGTGTTGTCCTCGATGGTGAACGGCGGCGTGATGCTCTCGCTGAGCACATTCAGCTTGCTCGCAATGATTTCTATTTCGCCCGTCGGCAGGTTGGCGTTCTTGCTCGAACGCTCGGCCACGGTTCCTTCAATCTGGATGACGAACTCACGTCCCAGGTGGTTGGCACGTTCACACAGGTCGGCGTCCACCTCATTGTTAAACACGATTTGGGTAATGCCATAGCGGTCACGCAGGTCCACAAACGTCATACCGCCCATCTTGCGGGTGCGCTGCACCCATCCGGCCAGCGTCACGACTTCGCCCACGTTGGCAAGTCGCAGTTCGCCGTTAGTCTTGGTCCTATACATTGTAAATGCAGTTTTATGTTGTTATTTGTGATTACATTCGTTTTAAACATACAAAGTTACTACATTCTTGCCACAAATGTGCCGCAAGCAGCAAAAAAAATCGAATTTACTCCCAATTGACTTGCCATTTTAAGAATTTGATGTAATTTTGCACCGCAAAAATTCAAAGTACGGGGTGTAGCGCAGTCCGGTTAGCGCGCCTGCTTTGGGAGCAGGAAGTCCCTGGTTCGAATCCAGGTACCCCGACGGCATCTCGCTTGAGATGTTTAAAACAAGGGCAGATTCCACTGATGTGGAACCTGTCCTTGAAGTTTATGGATTTATGTCCTTTCAGTCTAGATTACCAGTAGCCGCGGAGCAGATAGTCAACGATGGAGGTAACATCGGCGATGTTGATGATGCTATCAAGGTTGCAATCGGCAGCACCGGCGTCAATGCCAGCAGTGTTTCCGGTCAGCAGGTAGTCGATAAGGGAGGTGACGTCGGCAATGTTCACAGTTCCGTCCATGTTCACGTCGCCACGCTCGGCGGTGGGTTCGTCATACTCGCCCAGTTTACGCTTATAGGTCTGGTTGACGCGCAGGTCGGTCAACGCATTGGCTCGTAGCGGGCGGCTGATGAAGGCTACAATGTTGAGTTTGTCGGCATTCCAGCTGGTGGGAATGTTCACGGTGAACTCGTTCTTGTAGGTGTTGCCGTTCTTTTTTATTTTGACACCTTTTACACCACCGGGAGCTACGCGTAACACGTTGTTGTGGACGTAGTCGTTGATGATAGCTCCCTGATCGAGTTGCGATGCCACCAGATCATCCTCGGTGATATAGACGGTGAGTCTGGCATCTGTACCCATTAACTCGTCAAAGTCTGGCACCAATCCACCACTGATGGTAATTTCAGCTTTACGGGTCTGGCTGTCAAAGGTGCTGTTGATGTCGATGGATGCCCATGCAGGACCGTCATCCAGGCTCTCTAAGAAGCTATTGAAAATCTGGGCGCCTGAGGTTGCTGAGGAGTAACTGAGTACACCGCACACTTCACCGGGCTCTTCGATGCCTGGAGCACGGTCAAAGGAACCCTCGGGATAACCGGTGCAGTGCTCGTAATCTTCGATGGAGTCATTCTGTGCAGTGGCAAATGGATCTGTGGGAGAACCGAACAACACATGTACACCTACCCATGCAATGTCACCACGCATGTCGCACAGAGCCTTAAGTGCACGGGAGCCGGTCGGGCACCAGGTGCATCCGGTTGAAGTGAACTGCTCAACAAGACGCATCTGTCGGGGGAAACCAAACTCATAGGCCTTGACCGTGAAAGTGATGGTCATGGGGCTCTCAATAACCTCGCCATTAACAGTGACCGCGGTGACAGCCAAGGTGTGCTCGCCACCGGTCAAGCCGTCGGTGGGAACTGTGCACTCAACGTCAGAGTAATTGGCTGTTAGGGCAGTGGGATTGGTTGTAGTGCCTACTACCTCGCCGTCAATCAGGATATTAAATGTGCATTGTCCGGCATCAACCTGCCCGACGCCCAGGTTGCATACCTGGAACTTTACAGGCATTTGGTTGCCAATAATGAGTATTGGGTTGGTTTGCAGGTTGCGGATCCTGATGGCATAGGGAGGGAAGTTTTCATTCTCGCAAATGCATTGCAGAGAAAGGTTACCATAGGTGTTCACACCATAATTGATCCAACTGCCGTTGCGGTTCACGAGTGAGGGGTAGATGGTTCCCACTTTCACTGCCGAGATGGGCTTGTTGTTACCGGTCTGCTGATAGTCAAAGCCGACTCTCAGCGAGTAGTCTGGAGGAAGGTTGATCAGGTAGGGCGCGTCAAGGGTGACGATGTTCCATCCTTCACTTGAAACATCGCATGCCCATTCGGTTTCGGCGCCAAGGTTGCCGTTGCCGTCAACGGGAATGACAAACACACGTGTAACAGGAGTGGATTGTGCCAATCCCACGCGGAAAGCGACAATCTTGCTGCCCTGGAATAGCGCCAATTCTTCGCCGGTGAGGTCGGTGGCTATAGGTCTCACGCCATAAAGGAGAGGCATTCCCCAACCGTTGCCGATATTAACGGAGTCGGTAGTGTAATGACCTAAAAGCAATTGGTTCGGGCCGAGCGTTTGTGCTCCCATTACCAATGGCAGCAACAAGGCTGCCGTCAAAAGTGATAACAATTTTTTCATAATGCCTTTTATTATATTAATAATGTGGTAAAAAGTCCGGTTCGTAGTTTTTGACGGTTTTTGATGAACAGATGCACAAAATTACGACTATTTCCTGAATTTAAGTAATGATTTTGCGCTTTTTGCTTGCTTTTAGTCAAAACCGACCGTTTTGGGGCATGTCTGGACCGGATGGTGCAAAAAAAAGCAGGATCCCGTATATGGGACCCTGCTTAGTTAGATAGGGTGAATTTTAGAATTATTCGGGCCAGCCGCCGCTCAACAGATAGTCGATGAGAGCGGTAACGTCAGCAATGCTGATGCCTTCGTCAAGATTGCAGTTAGCATTGTCAAGGTTGATGGCACTTGCATCGTGGTTCAGCAGGTAGTCGATGAGTGCGGTAACGTCAGCGATAGTAACAGCTTGATCATTGTTCACATCACCACGCAGGCCTGCGGGAACCTCGTCAAACTCGCCCAGTTTGCGCTTGTTGGCCTGGTTGACATACATATCGGTATAAACGCCGGTAGCACCGTTAGCCAACGGACGGCTGATGAAGGCTACAACGTTCAAATTCTCGGCATTCCAAGAGCTCGGAATGGTGTAGGTGAACTCGTTCTTGTATGTGTTGCCGTTACGGCTCAGGTTATTACCCATGGCTGAGTTGAGCGCAACGCGGAATACTCCGTTATGTACATAGTTGCTTACCCAAGTGCCTTGATTGAGTTGTCGAGCCGTTATGCCATCCTCGGTGATATAGACGGTGAGTTTACTGTCAGCACCCATCATCTCGTCAAAGTCGGGGGTGATTTCGCCATCGATAGTGATTACAGCCTGACGTGTGCCAGCATCATAGGTGCTATTAATATTGATGGTTGCAAATGAAGGAGCCTCAGCCAAATAGTCAAAGAACTCACTGATAGCTTGGGCAACTTGCTGGTGGTATTGCTCATAGTAGCCAAGTCCAGTTACGATGTTCACATCATCTTCCCAACCGGTAGAGCGGTCAAATGAGCCCGAGGGATAAGAATCACCGCCCTGATAAGCCATAATGGTATCACCCTGGGCTGTGCTCATGGGATCGTTGCCGCTCTGCATATTGCCGTGGATACCAACCCATGCGATGTCATCACGCATGCTTGTCAGGATGCTGAGCATGGAGTTACCGAGCGGGCAGTAGGTGCAATAAGTCGAAGTGAATTGCTCGATGAGGTGCATCTGGCGTTCGAACCCATTCTCGAAGAGCATGAAGTCTTTGCTGGTCGAAACGGGGTTTTCAACGGGCTCTCCAAAGAGCGTGTTGACCCTGATTGTCATCGTGTGTCTGCCAGGAGTCAAACCATCGGACGGAATGTAGCCGTTTAAGTCTTTATTATTATTGGTCAATTCTTCCGGGTTGGAGATGGTTGCTACAACTTCGCCATCAATGAGTATGTCATATGTGCAAGCCTCGGCGGGAATACTGTTAAGAACACCCAAGTTTCGTGTCGCGAAGAGGTAGTAAATGTCTTCGCCAAGTTTAGTGTAGGTGGGTACGTAGAGCTCGCTCACACCGACGTAGTAATCAGGATAGTTGTCTTTCTCGACAATACACTGTACACTCAGGTTGCCATAAGAATCCAGGCCCACGTTCTGCCAGGAACCCTGATAGTAGATATAGCTCGGATAGATGTCACCAACAGCAACTGCCGAGATGGGATAGTTACTGCTGGTCTGCCTGTAGTCAAAGCCAATCAAGAGGCTCATGTTGTCATCCAGGTTGATTTCGTAGGGTGTAGCGAGTGTAATCTCGTTCCAGCCTGCAGAACTTACACTGCAAGTCCACTCGGTAAGGGTCCCGATGCTGCCTGACGAGCTGACTGGAGCAACAAAAACACGTGAGACAGTTGTGCTATTGGCGAGACCTACGCGGAACTTCACGATTTTACCACCCTGGAACATCGCTATTTCATTTGGCGTAAGGATGGTGGAGATGGGAATGACACCAGGCAGACCAGTGATGCCCAGACCATCATCTGAAGCAGCCACGTCATCGGTGTCATAGTGACCCATAATCCTCTGGTTATCGGCCAGATCGGCCCTTGCGGGAGTCATCAAGCGGCTATTGAAACTCTTGTGATTGGTGAAGCTCTTGAGCGCATAAGGCGCGTGTTGTAACGTAATGTTACTGTTGCTGAGCAACTGAGCATTCATTGCCATGGTAAATAACATGGCTGCAAGAATAAATAGGGTTTTTCTCATAAAAATAATTTGGTTAAGTAATGAATAAAAGATAATTAGGGATGTTAATCGCCACAAATATAAGCCGATTGTTTGACATATAAAAACAATCATAAGTTTTTTTTGCAAATCTACCTATAATTTGATGGCTATGGGTGGTTTGGATGGTCTCTTGGGTGAACTGGTTTGATGTTGTGTATTTGCTATGAAAACCCTCTTTTCTGACTCTTTTTGAACCCTCGAAAAACCCTGTTTGTCCAAAGGTTTTAGAATCTGCTCCTAATTGACTGATTGTGTGTAGAAAACAACTCGAAAACTTCGTTTTCACTTCATGAGTTTTTCGTCATGATGGTACTGGTGTCCTGAGTAGATTTTTTGCACTTGTAAATAGGTTTTTCGATTTGTTGTAAAATCCTGAATTTAAATTGATTGTAAGTTATTAACAATGCCTGTTAACAAAATTTATTTCAAAATTGTAAATTTTTTTATTTGAGATTGTAAATTTTTGAAATATTTGTTGTACCTTTGAAGTCCCTAAAATGAGGGGGTGAACAGACACACGCGCAAAAGAGTCGTTATAGCAATGGAACAGACTGTGTATCACATACCTGCGTTGCTCGAACAGAGCATTGACGGGCTTGTCCTCAAGCCTGGCGGTACCTATGTGGACGCCACCTTTGGTGGCGGCGGTCACAGTCGTGCCGTTATGGAGCGCTTGAATGAAGGCGGTCGACTCGTGGGGATGGACCAAGACCTCGATGCCTGGAAAAACCGCCTTGATGATGCAAGATTTACATTTGTACACGGCAATTTTGCATACATGAAAAACTTCTTGCGCTACCATGACATCATGAAGGTTGACGGCATCCTTGCCGATTTGGGTGTGTCGTTTCATCATTTCGACGAGGTGGAGCGTGGCTTTACCTTCCGCGCTGATGCCCCATTGGACATGCGCATGAACCGCAGTGCCGGTTTCACTGCACGCGAGTTGGTCAACACCTATAGCGAGGAGCGTCTTGCCGATGTGCTGTACCTGTATGGCGAACTGCGCCAATCACGTCGTTTGGCGTCGGCCATCGTCAAAGCGCGTCCCCTGTCCACCACGGTGGACCTGGTCAATGCCGTTCGTCCGTTGATCAATCCGTCAAAGGAGAAAAAAGAGTTGTCGATGGTGTTCCAGGCATTGCGCATCGAAGTCAACGATGAACTCGGCGCGTTGCGTCGTCTGCTGAACCAATCCCTTGAGTTGCTCAATGTGGGCGGCAGGCTTGTCATCATCACCTATCACTCCCTCGAGGACAGGATGGTGAAGAACTTCATGCGCACCGGCAATGTCGAGGGTAGGCAAGATAAAGACTTCTTTGGCCGTGTCAATGCGCCCATGCGCATGGTGACGGGCAAAGCCATAGTCCCCAGCCAGGAGGAAGTGGAGCGCAACCCGCGTTCCCGCAGTGCCAAATTACGCATCGCCGAGGTCGTCCCCGGTGCAACGTCACAAAGTGAGCAAAAGTAAGTAACAGTCAATAAGGATGTAAAAACGCAGACAATGAGCGAGAAAAAAAACTATACGGCAGCAACGGGAAAGAAGGCAGGAAAGGACATTATCCAGGGCCGATTCTTTTCGTTGGACTTCTTCAAACGCAACGCGGTGTATATCGTGGCGCTGGTTATCATGGCGCTGATGTATATCGCCAATAAATTTGTGTGCCAAAGCAGCATGCAGGAGGTCATCACACTCAAGACCGAGCTGGCTAATGCCCAGACCGATCTTGTGAACGCGAGTGCCAAGTACAACTCAATGATTCGTGAGAGCGAGATGACGCGTCTCATGCATGAGAAGAACCTCGGGCTGCGTGCGCCGTTGGAGCCGCCTTATGATCTCACGTCAAAGAAATAACCCCATTATCTCAAGAAAAACATAACCACCATTGACACTCAACTGAAATGAAGCAAAACAACAAACGACATATCCTGGCACGCTACGCCATTGTGGTCGGCATCATGTTGGCCTTCTCGACGTGCATCGCATGGTATTTGTTCAAGACATCTATCGTGCATGCTGCCGAGTGGAACGATAAGGCCAACACTGTGCTCACAAGCACCACCCCCATTGAGCCCGAGCGAGGAAAACTGCTTGCTGATAACGGTACTGTGCTGGCGGCTAACCTGCAGTACTACGTCCTGCGCATTGACTGGTTTACCGAGGGTATCAAGACCGACACCTTGATGAAGGACATTGGCCCGTTGTGCGACAGCCTCGCATTGTTCGACAATTCGATGACTGCCGCCCAGTGGAAGCAGAAGATTCTGGGTGACCGCAAGGAAATCCTTGACAATGCCAAGAAGACCAATCCCGACGGCAGCAAGGGCCGCAAGAACCGCGCCTACAAGCTGTTCCCCTATATGCTCACCCACAAGGAGTTTGAGCGTGTGAGCCATTTCCCCTTCCTGTGCCGTGCCAAGAACAAGAACGGTTTTTATACCGAGAAGCATAACCGCCGCATCAAGCCCTATGGTGACATGGCGGCACGAAGCATCGGCAATGTTGGCCAGAACGAGGAGAGTGCTTTCATCCACGGCCATTCAGGACTGGAAATGGCGCTTGACTCGTTGCTCTATGGCAAGCCCGGTGTGGCCAAGAATATCCAGCTCACCAACGGCATTGTGCGCGCCGAGAGCGTGCCGGCTGTCAAGGGCTACGACATCACGACAACCATCAACGTGCAGTTGCAGGACATCGTCGAGAACGAACTCAATGACATGTGCCTCGAGACCGGTGCCAGATGGGGCACCTGTGTGCTGATGGAAGTGGCGACGGGTGAGATAAAGGCTATCAGTAATCTGGAGCGTAACGACAAGACCGGCGAGTATGTCGAGGGACGCAACCACGCTGTGCTGGGCTATGAGCCGGGTTCGGTGGTGAAAACTATCTCCATGATGGTGGCGCTCGAGGATGGTATCGTCAATGACATCAATGCGCCGATTGCAACAGGTTCTGACTGGATGTATGCCGGACGTAACATCAGCGACAGGCCTCACGGTGCTGCGACGCGCACCCCGCGTGAAATCATCGAGACGTCGTCTAACATCGGCATGGCAAAACTCATCGTCAAGGATTATGGCAATAACCCCGGAGGATTCCGCAAGCGTCTTGAAGAGATGGGCTTCTTTGAACCCTTCAATACGGGCATCGGCGGTGAGACGACACCCAACTTCCCCGTGTTGGGCAACAAAAACTGGGACAAACTGTCACTCACGCGACAGGCCTATGGCTATGCGACGACCATTCCGCCCATCTACACTTTGGCGATGTATAACGCCATTGCCAACGACGGCAAGTTCGTTCGTCCGCATCTGGTCAAGAAACTGTCGCGTGAAGGTGAACTCGATTCCATCATTCCTGTGACTTACATCCGCAAGCAGGTTTGCTCGCCCGAGAATGCCGCCAAGCTGCGACAGATGCTGCATGATGTGGTGTGGGGCAGCCATGGCACTGCTCGCCACTGGGTTCAGGACGAAAAGGTGGAAATCGCCGGCAAGACCGGCACGGCGTTCACCAACGCCAGCGGTCAGTATGGGGCACAAAAGCGATTGGCCTTCTGCGGCTTCTTCCCCTATGATAAGCCCAAATACTCCTGCATCGTGCTCATGCTGGGTGCCGACCGCGGCGCTGGAGCATGTAGCGGAACCGTGTTGAAGAACATTGCCCGCAAGATGTATGCCCGCGGTTTGCTGGGAACAATGCCCGACGTGCCCGCCAATGAAACCGGCAAGGACGACAAAAACTATCCTACGCTCTTCGCGTCGATGAATGACAATGCCGCTGTCAACATCAAGCGCGGCCTGCATGTCAAGACTACACACCGTTATGCCCGTCCTACCAAGGTCGAGAAAGGCGTGCCCTGTGTGATCGGACTCGACATCAGAGAGGCCATCAAGGTCCTTGAGAACGCAGGACTGACGGTGAACTTTACGGGCTCAGGCATGGTGACGGGGCAAAGCCTTGCGGCAGGTTCGGCCTTTACGCGAGGTCAACGCATCAATTTGAGATTAAGAAATTCTTAAGCATAAATATCTGAAATATCTGACATGAAGAAATTATCACAACTGCTTACATCCATCAAGCCACTTCAGGTGGTTGGTGACACCGATATTGACATTACCGACGTGATCAACGATTCGCGCAAGGCCCAGGAAGGCGTGCTGTTCGTTGCAGTAAAGGGCGTCGCGGTCGACTCACACCGCTTCATCGATGCTGTGGTCGCAGCCGGTGCGCGTGCTGTAGTCTGCGAGGACATGCCCCAAACGCTGAGCGATGCGGTAACCTACATACAAGTCGAGAACAGTGTTGTCGCACTGGCGCATCTTGCCGACGAGTGGTTTGACCATCCGTCTAAGACGCTGCGCCTGGTGGGTGTCACCGGCACCAACGGTAAAACGACCACAGCGACACTGCTCTATGAAATGACTCGGCTCATGGGCCACAAGGCAGGACTGTTATCAACGGTGAAGAACATCATCGATACTGTTGAACAAACGGCCGTGCAGACTACCCCCGACCACTTGTCGCTCAACCGCCTGTTGCATGAGATGGTACAGGCTGGATGTGAGTATGCCTTCATGGAGGTGAGTTCCCATGCCTGTGTGCAACGCCGCATCGAGGGCATCAATTTTGCGGGTGGCATTTTCACCAACCTCACCCGTGACCACCTTGACTTCCACAAGACGGTGGACAACTACATCGCCGCCAAGAAGATGTTCTTTGACCAGTTGCCCGCAGGCGCGTTTGCGCTGGTCAATGCCGATGACAAGGTGGGCGAGGTGATGTTGCAGAACACCCGCGCCAACAAGTACCGCTACTCACTGCGCAGCATGGCCGACTTCAAGGGTCGCATCGTGGAGTCGCGGCTTGACGGTACATCGCTTGAGCTGAACGGCAACCAGGTAGAGGTGCTGTTCACGGGACGTTTCAATGCCTATAACCTCTTGTCGGTTTACGGCGCATCGCTGCTGCTGGGCTTTGACCCCGAGCAGGTGCTCGTGAAGATGAGTTTGCTCGAGCCTGTTGCCGGACGTTTCCAGACGCTGCGTTCTCCGCGTGGCTACACTGCCATTGTGGACTATGCCCACACGCCCGATGCACTGGTCAATGTGCTTGACACCATCCGTGAGGTAGTGGGCAAAACGGGCAATATCATTACCGTGTGCGGCTGCGGCGGTGACCGTGATGCCGGCAAGCGTCCCATTATGGCGCATGAGGCCGCTGTGCGCAGTGACCGCATTGTGCTCACCAGTGACAATCCCCGCAGCGAGGATCCCGATGCCATCTTGCGTGAAATGGAGACCGGCCTCCCCGAAGATGCTGTATCGCGCACCTTGACCATTACCGACCGCCGTCAGGCCATCAGGACCGCCTGCCAGCTTGCCCAGCAGGGTGATGTGGTGCTGATTGCCGGTAAGGGCCATGAGGACTATCAGGAAATCCAGGGTGTAAAGCACCATTTTGATGACCGTGAACAAGTGCTCGAAGTGTTCGCGGGCGAAACCCATTGACAATTAAAAACCTCAACAGAACAAAGATATGTTATACCATCTTTTCCATTACCTGGAGCAATACCACCATGTGAGTGGTGCCCGGTTGTTTGAGTACATCACGTTCAGGTCAGGCTTTGCCTTCATCCTGTCGTTGTTCATCGGCATCGTTATCGGCCGTCGCATCATCTTCAAGCTCAAGAACCGCCAGATGTGCGACAAGGAACGTGAAGAAAAGCTGGGCGGCAATTCGTCCAAGCAGGGCACTCCCACGATGGGCGGTATCATCATCATCATTTCGATTTTGGTGCCTTGCCTGCTCTTGGGTAAGCTCAACAACGTGTACATGCTGCTTATGATTGTCTCCACCATCTGGTGCGGCGCCTTGGGTTTTGCCGACGACTACATCAAGGTGTTCCACCACAACAAGGAAGGCCTCAAGGGTAAATTCAAGATTGTAGGCCAGGTGGGCCTTGGCGTTATCGTGGGTTTAACCATGTACTTGAGTCCCGCCATCGTGATGAATGAGAACGTCCATGTTACCAACCGCAATGAGACTCCCGAGTTGGTCGAAATCCACAAGTCGCAGGCGGTGAAGGCCACCAAGACCACCTTGCCGTTTGTCAAGAACCATAACTTCGACTATGCCTACTTCACTGGCTGGATGGGCAAGTACAAACAGCTTGGCGGGTGGATTCTGTTCATCCTGGTGACCATCTTTGTCATCACGGCAGTGAGCAACGGTGCCAACTTGACCGATGGTGTTGACGGCTTGGCGACAGGGACGTCGGCGATTATTGGAGTCGCCCTTGCCATCATGTGCTATCTGGGAGGTAACGTCATCTATTCATCCTACTTGAATATCATGTACATCCCGGAGAGCAGTGAACTGGTAGTGTATGCGGCGGCATTCATAGGGGCGACAATCGGATTCCTGTGGTATAACTCTTATCCGGCCCAAGTCTTCATGGGCGATACCGGCAGTTTGTGCTTGGGCGGTATCATTGCCGTGTTTGCCGTTCTCATCCGCAAGGAATGGCTTATCCCCCTGTTGTGCGGCATTTTCCTCATCGAGGAGTTGTCGGTCATCTTGCAGGTATGGTACGCCAAGAGCCACGGTAACAGTCATCGCCTGTTCAAGATGACGCCGCTGCATCATCATTTCACGATTGACCCGGCCAAAATCACGTGGGATTACAAGATCAAGACACCTGACCACCGCATCCCTGAGGCAAAGATTGTCATGCGTTTCTTCCTCGTGAGCATTCTGCTCGCCGCATTGACGTTTGTTACACTCAAAATCCGTTAAAACAAAAAGGGAACCACTATGGCAAAAAGAATAGTCGTTTTAGGAGGAGGAGAAAGTGGCGCTGGCGCTGCTGTGCTTGCCAAAGTCAAAGGCTTTGACGTGTGGCTCAGCGATGCCGGTGTGATTGGACAGGCCCATAAGGACCTGCTCAACAAGTATGACATTGCTTGGGAAGAGGGTGGCCACACGCCCGAGAAGATTCTCAATGCCGATGAAATCATCAAGAGCCCGGGAATCCCCGACACCGCCCCGATGGTGGCGAGTGCCATCGAGAAAAAGATTCCCATCGTCAGCGAAATCGAGTTCGCCGGCCGCTATACCGATGCCAAGATGGTGTGCATCACCGGAAGCAACGGCAAAACCACAACGACCAAGCTCACTTATCATATCTTCAAGAAGGCTGGTCTGAACGTTGGCCTTGCAGGCAATGTGGGTCGTAGCCTGGCTTTGCAGGTGGCCACTGAGCATCACGACGTTTACGTCATTGAGTTGAGCAGTTTCCAGCTCGACAACATGTATGACTTCAAGGCCAATGTGGCTGTCCTGCTCAATGTGACGCCCGACCATCTGGACCGTTATGACTACAAGATGGAGAACTATGCCGCCGCCAAGTTCCGTATCACCCGTAACCAGACTGGCGATGACTCGTTTATCTACTGGAAAAACGATCCCATCATCGCCGAGCAGCTGCGTCACCATCACCTGGAGTCGCGTCTGTTGAGTTTCACTGCCGACGATGATGACAGCAATGCCGCTTGGCTGCACGATGGAGTTCTCCATTTCAACGTCAGCGGCGACGCTTGGGATATTCCTCGCGACAGCTTGTCGCTGAGTGGCCTGCACAATGTGTACAATACCATGGCCGCTGGTTTGTCTGCACAGGTGTTCGACATCCGCAAGGACGTCATCCGCGAGGCGTTGGCCGACTTTGAGGCGGTGCCCCATCGTCTGGAGTATATCGACACGGTTGACGGCGTGCGCTACATCAACGACAGCAAGGCGACCAATGTCGATGCCTGCTGGTATGCCCTTGAGAGCGTCAATGAACCCTGTGTGCTCATCTTGGGTGGCATTGACAAGGGCAACGACTACAGCCAGATTGAACCCCTTGTGAAGCAAAAGGTGAAAGCGATTGTGTGCCTAGGAAAAGATAACGCTAAACTGCACGCCTTCTTTGACGGCAAGGTACCCGTGGTGACCGATGCGTCGAGCATGCCCGAGTGCATGGACAAGTGCCGCCAGCTGGCCCAAAGCGGGTATACCGTGCTCCTATCGCCCTGCTGTGCAAGCTTTGACTTGTTCAACGGCATGGCCGACCGCGGTAACCAGTTCAGAGAGTGCGTCAAGCAGTTCAAGAGCCATGAATAACCCTATAAATACTTGAAAATCAATATGTCTCCTTCAGAAAAGACTAAGAAATACACTGAGATTTCTCAGAAATACGGCGATCCCTGGATTTGGGGCATCTACATCATGCTGCTCATCATCTCCATCATCGAGAGCTATAGCGCCTCGAGCCGAGAGATTGCGTCTCAGGGTATTTATATGCCCATCATCAAGCAGTGCATCTTCCTGAGCATGGGAGCGGCCTGTGTAGTGCTGTTGCAGCGCATTGATTACAACAAGCCCAGGTTCTTGTATGCGATGATACCTGGCTTGGCGGTGCTCACCGTTATCAGCCTGATTTATGTGATGTTCTTCGGTGAAGTCATCAACGGTGCGCGTCGTTCCATGACCTTGTTGCCTGGCGTGACTTTGCAGCCTGCCGAGTTGGCGAAATTGTCGATTGTAACGATGCTGTCCTATATCTTCGCCAAATCGCAGAAGAATCAGGACATCAGCACCAACGGCCTTGTGGCTGCAGCATTTGTCGTGGCGTTGTATGGTGGTTTGATGATTCGAAGCGGTTTGACCAACACATTGCTGCTGATTGCCATCAGTGGCTCGATGCTGCTCATTGGAGGCGCCAGTTTCAAGAAAATCGGCATCCTGATGGTCTTCTTCGGCATCATGTTCGGCTTCTTCTTCATCATCAAGAGCCACAACGACAGAAAGGACGAGATGTTTAAGGATTCTCAGCGCGAGATGATGGCAACGGCGCCCACTGTCAATATCGTTGAGGAAAACCCATCGGGGGATTCCAAACAAGTTGTGGTGGACCGCCGTTCAGGAACATGGAAGAATCGCCTTCGTGAGTGGTGGCACAGCGACTCATTGGTATATCGTCCCATCACCGCTAAGAACCAGCAGGAGATGTTCTCCCGCATGGCCCAGGCCAACGGTGGCCTGGTGGGTGTTGGCGTGGGTAAATCCCGCGAGTGCAGCCGTTTGCCATTGGCATTCAGCGATTACATCTATTCCATCATTGTCGAGGAATTGGGATTTGCTGGCGGCATCTTTGTACTGCTGTTGTACTTGTCACTGCTGGGCCGAGCGGCCATGATTGTGCGGCGCAGCAAGCGTGTGCTGCCGTCGTTGCTGGTCATCGGTATGGCGTCATTCATCACGTTCCAGGCCCTGTTCCACATGGCCATCAACGTGGGCGTCTTCCCGGTATCGGGCCAGCCGTTACCGCTCGTTTCCAAGGGTGGTACCTCGATTATCGTGATTAGTGTAGCTTTTGGCGTGATGTTGAGCGTGAGTCGCACCATCGCCAATTATGGTAATAAGAAAAACAAGGCTGAAGAGACTCCCGTCATTGAGGGTCTGGATGCCGAAAACCCAACTGAAATACCTGTTAAAAATGTCTGGAAGTAACAAACAACAACTCAGTTTCCTGGTGAGCGGTGGAGGTACCGGCGGTCACATCTTTCCCGCACTGTCCATCGCCAACGAAATTCGCCGTCGTCACCCCGAGGCAAGAATCCTGTTTGTAGGCGCCGAGGGCCGCATGGAGATGGAAAAAGTGCCCGCCGCAGGCTACAATATCATTGGCCTGCCCGTCAGCGGCTTTGACCGCAAGCACCTGTTGCGCAATTTCAAGGTCGTGGCACGCTTGTTCAAGAGTATGGGCCTGGCTAAAAAAATCCTTCAGGACTTCAAACCCGATATCGCCATCGGCGTGGGCGGCTATGCCAGCGGTCCCATGCTCAAGGAGGCGCAGAAACAAGGAATTCCCACCCTGCTGCAGGAGCAGAACTCCTATGCCGGCGTTACCAACAAGCTGCTGGCTGCCAAGGCCGACTGCATCTGTGTCGCCTATGAGGGCATGGAGCGCTTCTTCCCCCAGGAAAAGATTGTACTCACGGGTAATCCCGTCAGGCGCAACCTCCTGGAATGCGGTGCCTCGCCCGAACAGGCACGTCAGGCGATGGGTGTGGACCCCAACAAGAAGACGGTCCTGATTATCGGTGGCAGTCTGGGCGCTCGCACCATCAATAATGCCATTATTGACGGCTTGAACAAGATTGGTGAGGCCTATGATGTGCAAGTCATTTGGCAAACAGGTAAAATTTATGACCAGCAGTGCAGCGAGGCATTGCGGGTTTCAAATGTCAAGAACGTGGTGCAGATGCCCTTTATCAGCAACATGGACATGGCTTATCGTGCCGCCGACCTGGTGGTATCGCGTGCCGGTGCAAGTTCCATTTCGGAGTTGCAGCTGCTGGGCAAGGCTGCCATCCTGGTACCGTCGCCCAATGTCGCCGAGGACCATCAGACCAAGAATGCCTTGGCGCTGGTGAACCGCGATGCTGCTATCATGGTAACCGATGCTGATGCCGGAGCCCAACTGGTGGACACCATGCTTGCCACAGTCGCCGACGAGGCTAAAACCGCTGAGTTAGGAAGCAATGTACTGCAGATGGCACTGCGTGACGCTGCCGAGCGCATCGTTGACGAGGTGGAGAAAATCATTGAACGCAAGAACGCATAAGAAATCACTGATAGGTAACGATGAACGAGTTTGATTCACTGTATTTCGTGGGAGCGGGTGGCATAGGTATGGCTGCCCTGGAGCGTTATTTCCTGGCTAAGGGTAAACGCATTGCAGGATATGACCGCACGCCAAGTGACTTGACGCGCGCCTTGGAGCAGGAGGGTGTGCACATTGACTTTGATGAGGATCCCGCCCTTATTCCGGACTATTGTCTTGACCCAAAGCGCACGTTGGTTGTTTATACCCCTGCTGTGCCCGACACGCACAAGGGATTGACATACTTCCGTGAGCATGGTTTTCAGGTTATCAAGCGTGCCGCTTTACTGGGTGTAGTGACATCCCATAGCAAGGCCCTGTGCTTTGCCGGTACCCATGGCAAGACCACGACGTCAAGCATGGCAGCCCACATCCTTCACAGTTCTGGCATCGGCTGCAATGCCTTCCTGGGCGGTGTATTGCGTAATTACGACAGCAACTTCCTGCTGTCGGATACCAGCCCTTACTCGGTCATCGAGGCCGATGAGTTTGACCGCTCGTTCCATCATCTCCACCCCCATATCGCCGTAATCACTTCGACCGACCCCGACCATCTGGATATCTATGGCACGGCCGAAGCTTATTTGGAGAGTTTTGCCCACTTTACCGAGCTCATCCAGCCCGCTGGCACTCTTATTATTCACACCGGCCTTGCCCTGAAACCGCGTGTGGGCAGCGAGGTCAAGACCTATACCTATAGCCGTGACGAGGGCGACTTCCATGCCGCCAACATCCGCAAAGGCGACGGCGAAATCACTTTTGACCTCGTGACACCGTGGGAGACTGTGTCCGACATCAGCCTGGGTGTGCCTGTCGACATCAATATTGAGAACGCTGTCGCAGCCATGGCGGCTTGCCGCCTGGTGGACACTCCTGTCGAGGCGATGCGTGAGGCGGTAGCCAGCTTCATGGGCCCCAAGCGCCGTTTCGAGTTCTGGGTGAAGGAACCCGGAGAGCAGGGTAGGGTGATGATTGATGACTATGCCCATCACCCCGGGGAGTTGCGCGCAAGCATCGCTTCGGTGAGGGATTTGTATCCCGGTCGCCGCTTGACGGTCATTTTCCAGCCTCACCTCTATACGCGCACCCGTGATTTTGCCCCTGAGTTCGCCAGTGCATTGTCATTGGCCGACGAGGTCATCTTGTTGCCGATTTATCCCGCCCGCGAGGAGCCCATTCCGGGTGTGACCAGTGAAATGGTGCTGAATTTGGTAACAAGTACAAAAAAATGCATTTACTCAAAAGAAAATTTGATTAAGTCAATAGAATTGAGTAATTTTGACGTTTTATTGACAGCGGGTGCCGGCGACATCGCCAATCTGCTGCCAATAATAAGTGTTGAATATAGTAAACAAAGGCGTTGAAAAAGGTTATACAATATAGCATCCTTGTCTTGTTGGCAACCGTGCTCACCATCGGTACACTGTGGGCACGCAACAAGTCGCGTGGGGAGTTGTGCACAGGCATCGACGTTGTGGTTGTGAATGCCGACAGCACCTCGTTTGTCACGCCGCAGGGTGTATTGAGTGACCTTCAAGGCCAGGGCATCAAGGTCGTTGGCAAGCACATGGGTGACATCGACGCGTCAGACATCGAGGATGCGCTAAGGTTATCACCCTATCTTGAGAACGCCGACATCGTGAAGTGTCAGGACGGCCGCCTGCTCATCCGTGTGAGCCAGCTGGTGCCTGTCTTCAGAGTCTTTGACGGCGAGAGCTCCTACTATGTGAACCGTGCCGGTAAGCACATGGCTGCTACGAGCTATTATCATAGTGACGTGCCGGTAGTGCAAGGTCATTTCACGCGCAAGTATCCGCCCACGCGCCTGTTGCCGTTAATCGATTATGTCGAGGGTGACTCATTACTGCGTTCGCTGGTCACGATGTATATCATGCGTGATACCAACAACATCATCCTTGTGCCTGATATCAGCGGCCATGTGATCAACATCGGGCATGCCAGCGACTTTGACAACAAGTTTGCGAAGCTCAAGTTGTTCTATACCGACGTCTTGCCCCGCAAGGGTTGGAACACTTATGACACAATCTCGGTCAAGTGGAACCACCAGGTGGTGGCCACGCGACGCATCAAGGCGGTCGAGCAGGTCATCGAGTATGACCCCGAAGACGATGAACAAGCGCCCGATATCGAGACGATGACCGTTGGCTCATCGGCCGACGCCAAGCGCGATGAGCAACAGTCCAAACCCCAGTCATCAGGCAACAACGATGCCAAGCCCGATGACACCAAAAAGAAGAATAATTAGTTATTAAACATAACAAACAACAAACATAATACAATACAATTTTTATGAATAACCAGTACATTGTAGCACTTGAAATCGGAAGCTCTAAAGTCGTAGGGGCGATTGCCGAGAAGACTGCGGCAGGATTCTTGAGTGTAAAGCACTTGCAAGAGGAGCGCCACCTCAACAGTGTGAGGTATGGCATCGTTCAGAACGTGGAGAATATCAAAAACAGCATTAACCGCATCCTCAAGAATCTCGAGGGTATGGTTGACGGCCGCGTTACCCAGGTCTATATGGGTGTGAGCGGCAGGTCGCTGCACAGTATAATGAGCGAGGTGAAACGCAGCGTTGGCACTACCGAACCCATCACCAAGGAGCTTGTTGACCGCATTATCAAGGATGCTACCAGCACCCCCATTCGTAACCATGAGACGGTAGACGTTGTTCCCCGCGCCTACTATGTTGACAAAGTTGAAACCCTCAATCCTGTGGGACAGTTCGGTTCGTCAATCAAGATTGACGTGAATCTCATTGTCACCAAGCAGGCCCTGATGCTCAACCTGAATCGCTTGATGACATTCGGTATCCCCGTGAAAGATTATATCGTTACCCCGTTGGCAGTCGGAAAGCACATCTTGAGTGACAGTGACCGTTCATTGGGCTGTATGCTTGTGGACATGGGCGCAGAGACCACGACCGTGGCCATCTACAAGAACAATGCGCTCATCTACCTCAACACCTTGCCCCTGGGCGGACGCAACCTCACGCGTGACGTGATGAATGGTAAGGGCGTCCTTGAGGAGACGGCCGAGAACGTGAAGAAGAATATCAACAACCCGCTCGACCCCAACAACGTGAGCAATGTGGTCATTGAAGGCGTGAGCGCTCGAGAAGCCGCAAACTACATCAGTGCCCGCACGGGTGAGATTATTGCCAATATCAACCAGCAGCTGGCCAATGCCGGAGTTTCTCCTGATGGAATCCAAAGCATCGTGCTTATCGGCGGCAGCGCCCATCTGGGCGGTCTGCAGCAAAAGATGGCCGAGGACATCAAGATCAAGGTGCGCATGGGTCAGAACCCGCCCGAACTCAACATTTTGAATGGCGAGATTAACCGCATGGAGTACATTGAGATCTTTTCGCTGCTGGCCGAGGCCGCCGAGATGATTGAGGACGGCGAGACTTGCCTGGAACTCAATAGATATGAGGATGACCTCGTCTTTGAGGGCACTAACGCTCGAAACGTTGAGCCCGCAAAGCCCACCAAGCCTGCCGCTGAGCGCAAGCCCAAATCTCCCAAGGCCGAGAAGAAGAGCCGCTGGAAAGCCTGGGGCGACAAACTGTCCCGTCTGATGTCTGAGGATGATGAAACCGTCGAAGACGACCAGTAAATAGCACGATAAGAACACAATTTGATCATACAACAAAAAGAATCACAATATGGACGATATGAAATTCAATTTTGATGAGGCAGGTGTCGATGACATCGCTCGTGACCAAAATATCATAGACACCCTGGATAGCAAGTCAGGCTTTCTTGAGAGAGACGAAATGCCCACCATCATCAAGGTGATGGGTGTCGGCGGTGGTGGTAACAATGCCATCAACCACATGTACATGCAGAACATCGAAGGTGTGTCGTTTGTCGTGCTTAATACCGATCGCCAGCAGCTCAACGAGTCGCCAGTGCCTAATCGCGTGCTGTTAGGCCCTAAGACCACTCATGGCCTGGGCGCCGGTAACATCCCCGAGACGGCCAAGGCTGCTGCCGAGGAGAGTGCCAATGAGATTGCCGCCCTCTTCGACGATTCAACCAAGATGGTGTTCATCACCGCTGGTATGGGTGGTGGCACCGGTACCGGTGCAGCTCCTGTCGTGGCGCGTATTGCCCACGATAAGGGAGTCCTCACCATTGGTATCGTGACCATTCCCTTCCTGTTCGAGGGTTCCAAGAAGATTCTCAAGGCCCTTGGTGGTGCCGACGAGATGAGCAAGTATGTAGATGCCCTGCTCATCATCAACAACCAGCGTCTGACCGAGATTTACAAGGATCTCGACTTCACCAACGCCTTCGGCAAGGCCGATGATACGCTCACCATCGCTGCTCGCAGTATCAGTGAACTGATTACTGTCAAAGGTAAAATCAACCTTGACTTCAACGATGTGAATACCACGTTGCGTAACGGTGGCAATGCCATCATCAGCTCGGGTTATGGCACGGGCGAGCGTCGTGTGACCAAGGCTATCGAGAATGCCCTCGAGTCACCTCTGCTCAAGAACCGCGACGTTTATGGCTCGCAGAAGATTTTGATGAACTTCTACTATAATCCCAATAGCGAATATCCCCTCCTGATGGAAGAGATGAACGAGGTTCAGGAGTTCATGGCCAACTTTGACAATGAGGTTGATGTCATCTGGGGTATGGCATTCGATAACAAGCTTGAGGACCAGATTAAGGTGACTGTGCTGGCTTCAGGATTTGACGTATCGCTTGCCGTTGAGTCACCCGCTGCACCCACTCGCACAAGCCGCGAACCCGTATCAGCCGAACCCAGAAAGTCTGCCGATGAGCGTCTCGTAGAAGAGTATGGTCAGGAGGCCGTTGCAGGCATCACTATCAAGCAGAATGCTGCCCGCTACATTGTGCTCACCCTCGATGAGATGGACGATGACGATGTAATCGACATGATTGAGAAGTCGCCTACCTATGGACGCAAGCGTGACCTCCGCAACCAGATCAAGGAGCGTCAGCATACCGCTGCCACCGTAGATCGCCCCGTAGAAGTGCCCAAGCCTGCTGCTAAGCGTCCCACTGGTGACTCTCAGACTATCAACTTCGATGAGATTTAAGAAACGATTCGCGAGAAAGGGAACCGAATATGAGCATTTTTGATCAAGTCAATACTGGCATCAAGGAAGCCATGAAGGCTCATGACAAGGGCCGTCTTGAGGCCCTGAGGGGCATTAAGGCTGAACTCCTGCTTATCAAGACTGCACCGGGTAACAATGGCGAGGTGAGCGATGAAAACGCCATGAAGGTGCTCGTGCGCATGAACAAACAGCGCAAGGAGAGCGCGCAGATCTACACCGAACAGGGCCGCCAGGACCTGGCCGATGTGGAACTGCTGCAGGCTGCCGTCATCGAGGAATTCCTGCCCAAACAGATGAACGATGAGGAACTGACCGCTCACGTCAAGTTCATCATCGAACAGGCAGGTGCCACGAGTATGAAGGACATGGGCAAGGTGATGGGCATCGCCACCAAGCAATTGGCCGGGCGTGCCGAGGGCCGTGCCATCAGTGCCAAGGTTAAAGAACTTCTCTCCGCAAACTAAAAACCAAGGATTAGAAACTTTAAGACATAATGCTGACATTACAACTTATCAACCAGGACCCCGAGGAGGTGATTCGCCGCCTCGCTGTCAAGCATTTTGAGGGCCGTGAGCCCATCATGCGCATCGTGGAACTGGATAAGCAGCGCCGTGCACTGCAAAAACAACGCGACGACAACGCCGCTGAACTCAATAAGATGGCCGCCCAGATCGGAGCCCTCATGAAGCAAGGCAACCGTGACGAGGCCGAGGGCGTGAAGGCCCAAGTAGCAACCCTCAAAGCCACCAACAAAGACATTGACGACAATCTTACCGCTGCCGAGAAGGAGATCACCGAAATCCTGCTCAGCGTGCCCAATGTCCCCTATAGCGGAGTGCCCGAGGGCAAGACTGCCGAGGACAACGTGGTAGAGAAGACTGGCGGCAAGATGCCCGAACTGGGACCTGATGCGCTGCCGCATTGGGACTTGGCAAAGAAATATAACCTCATTGACTTTGACCTTGGAGTCAAGATTACAGGAGCGGGATTTCCCGTGTATGTGGGCAAGGGCGCACGTCTGCAGCGTGCCTTGACGCAGTTCTTCCTCGACGAGGCCGGTAAGGCTGGCTATGTTGAGATTGAGCCCCCCTTTGTGGTCAACGAGGCATCGGGCCTGGGAACGGGTCAATTGCCCGACAAGGAGGGTCAGATGTACCATTGCCAGGTGGACAACTTCTACCTGATTCCCACTGCCGAGGTGCCTGTCACGAACATGTACCGTGACGTTATCATCCCTCAGGAGGAACTGCCTAAGAAGAATTGCGCTTTCTCGGCATGCTTCCGTCGTGAGGCCGGTTCCTATGGCAAGGACGTGCGTGGCCTGAACCGCTTGCACCAGTTCGACAAGGTCGAGATTGTACGCATTGAGCGTCCCGAGGATTCTTATGCAGCACTCGAGGAAATGAAGGACCATGTGCAGGGCCTGCTCGAGAAGTTGGAACTGCCTTGGCACATCTTGCGCCTGTGTGGTGGTGACATGAGTTTCACCAGCGCCATCACCTTCGACTTTGAGGTATGGTCGGCAGCACAGGAGCGTTGGCTGGAGGTCAGCAGCGTCTCCAACTTCGAGACCTATCAGGCCAACCGCCTCAAGTGCCGCTATCGTGGCGACGACAAGAAGACGCACCTGTGCCACACCCTTAACGGTTCGGCACTGGCATTGCCTCGCATCGTCGCTGCCTTGCTCGAGAACAACCAGACGCCTCAGGGCATCCGTATTCCTGCCGCTCTGCAGCGCTATACCGGTTTCGACATCATCGACTGATAAAACTTATTTAGGCTTCGGGCTTTAGGCATTAGGTGTTAGCAGGCATCCACCTCGCTAAGAACAAACCTAAAGCCTAAATCCTGAGGCCTAAAACCTTATTATGAAACGACAGGCCTGGATTGATTACATCAAGTTGTTGGCGATGTTCCTTGTGGTGGTTTACCACACACCGCCGCGCTTTGACACCGCCCATGAGGTGGCGCTTTTCAACATGGGGGCTCCTGTCTTTTTCTTTGCCGCCGGCTATTTGTTCAATATTGCCAAACAGCAGAGTTTCGTTTCATTCCTGTTGCGCCGTGTGCGTCAGATTCTGGTGCCGTACGCTACGTTCTTCGTCATCTTCTATGCCCTCTGGCTGTTGGTAGGCCGCCGCATGGCTGGTCCCGAGGAAGAGTCCATCGGCACGCTTGTGCCCCTGTGGCAGTTCCTCAAAGGTACACCCGATGTGGTACTGGGGCCGTTCTGGTTCCTGGCCGCCTTGTTCACCATGCAGCTCATCTATTATCCCATCAAGCGCTACTTGAAGGGCTACTGGCCACTGGTGGTTTCGGTTTTGCTCAGTTTGTCCCTGTTTGTCCTACCCAACACCCCGTGGATGCAGTTGTGGAACCTCGACAAGGCACTGCTGTACATGCCGATTTATGCCGTTGGAAATCTTGGACTGCAGGCTGGAGGCGAAGGCCGTTTGGCTGACCGTTTCAGTTTCTCCTCTGTTTCAAGCAGTACGCTTTGGTTCGTAATGGCGGCCCTTGGCTTGGGCTTCCTGATTGTCGCGCCGTTGAGTATCGCGCGTTCCACAGCCTATGTGCTTGCACCCATCGCCGTTGTGCTTGTCTTGCCGTTGTACACCGCCGTGTGCAAGTGGATGGACTCGCATCATCTCATGGACCGTCTTGCACTCACTGTCGCTGTCGGCAGTATCACCTATCTGGGCCTTCAGAATTACCTCATCGGCGTCATCAAGATTGTGGTTAAGCGCATGCTTGGCCCCGACGTCCTTGACGAGAGTATTCTCTTGAAGGTGCTGATTGCTGTCGCTGTCATGATTCTGGTCTATCCCTTTGCCGTGCTCATCGACCGGCATTTGCCCTGGTTGTTGGGTAAAAAGTTAAGCACCCTGTAAAGTGCTGTGCCGAGGTTTCATCACGACATCAACTTCCCGCTATGAAGGCTGTGATTGATTTTTTGAAGAATTGGACGTTGCCCAGCGCGATAGTGGGGGGCACGGTCATCTATTTGATATTCTATTGGGTGCCTGCATTGGACGATGTGGGCAACAGGTTGGCGCCGTTCTTTGACACCATCCTGCCGCTGTTCATGAGCCTGATTCTTTTCACGACATTCCTCAGGGTGGACTTTCACAAGATGCGCCCTGCCATGTGGCACTGGTGGGTATCGGTTTTCCAAGTGGTGCTTGTAGTGCTTATTGTGGGGCTCATCATCGGCTTTGAGATGAAAGGCAAGGACCTCATCTTGATGGAGGGCCTCCTCACCTGCGTCATTTGTCCCGGTGCCAGTGCCGCTCCTGTAGTGACTGGCAAACTGGGTGGAAACCTGGAAACGATGACCAGCTATGTTTTCCTGTCCAATATAGTTACTGTTGTCGCTGTTCCCGTGGTGTTCCCTCTCATCGACAACAATGTGGACATCAGTTTCTGGACAGCCTTCATGATGATACTTTACAAAGTGTTCCTTGTGCTGGTGCTTCCGTTGATTGCCGCCTATCTGGTCAAGCATTACCTGCCGCGCGTTCAGCAGCGCCTTGTTTCCATTCAGGACTTGTCATTTTACATGTGGGGCATCTCGCTGACCATTGTAACGGGCTGCACGGTAAAGAACATCATCAACAGTCACGCCCCGCTGGTGTTCCTCATTACTATCGCCGTTGTGTCGCTGATTATCTGTCTGGCGCAGTTTGCCGTGGGACGCTACATCGGGCATTTCTTCGGCACCGTTATCGAGAGCGGGCAGGGATTGGGACAAAAGAACACTGCCTTTGCCGTATGGATTGCCTATACCTACCTGAGTCCCTTGTCAGTAGCTGGACCGGGTTGCTATATCCTGTGGCAAAATGCCATCAACAGCCTTGAAATATGGCTGCATCAAAAGCAACAACGCCTCGCTCCATCACCTCAACCAAATTCTAAAAAGCAATGAAGAAACTCATCAAT
Organism: Muribaculaceae bacterium; assembly: GCA_017427945.1. GTDB lineage: Bacteria > Bacteroidota > Bacteroidia > Bacteroidales > Muribaculaceae > Sodaliphilus. The sequence goes on from JAFRRT010000020.1 coordinate 53,777, forward strand.
CCATATCTCGACAAGGAAGGCTACAACTGCTTTGGTTGCAGCCCCACCAATCCCATCGGTCTTCACTTGGAGTTTTGGGAAGACGGCGAGGACATTGTCGCCACCTGGTCGCCCAACGTGAACTTTGACGGCTGGGTTGAAACCTTGCACGGGGGTATCATCAGCACACTCATCGACGAAATTGCCAACTGGGTGCTGTCCCGCCGCCTGCAAACCGCCGGTGTGACCTCCAAGTTGGAAGTGAAGTTCCGGCGCGCCGTCTCGACACGCGAACCGCAGATCACCCTGCGTGGGCGCATCACCGGCAACGTGCGCAACTATTATACTGTCCATGTCACCCTGCACGACAGCCAGGGCAACCTGTGCGATGAGGGAGATGTCACCTACTGCATGTTCCCGATTGAAAAAGCCCATGTGATGGGCTTTACCGCCTGCCTTACCGAAGATGAGATAGAAGCGCCGACTACTATTTGAAGTCTAATGATAAACGCTAAAATCAAGGCTTGCCACTATCTGGTGGCAAGCCTTGATGATGTAAGGATGTGTGAGTAACGTGTCAGATGGTGCGCTCCACGGGGAGGACAAAGGCGCGCAGGCCCAGCTTGGGCGTGGCAACGTCCATCTCATGGAGTTTCTCCAGTATGCCGTCCACGCGGTTGTCATCCACCACTGTCATGATGGCCGAGGCAATGGAGGGCCAGGCATGGGTGGCATAGTGCGGTTCCCCGCCGTTGGTGCCACGTCCCTGCACTTCCTGCCAGCCGGTGAAGCCACGGCAGTTGCTCAACTGCAGCATCTCGATGATGCGCTCATAATAGGCCTGGTCAAAGGCTATGAATATCGCTTTCATATCTTGTTGAGTTGATAGGATTCCTAATTCTTAATTTCTAAATCCGCTTTCTTTTCGCGCGTCTTGCTCATCTGTTTGCGTTTGCGGCGGATGCCGTTGAAGGCAAAGATGGTGTACATCGTGGGCACGAACAGCAGCGTCATCAAGGTTGACATCGTCAGACCACCGATAACGGCGGTACCCATGGGGCGCCACATCTCACTACCCACACCGGTGCCGACTGCCATAGGCACCATACCCAGGATAGTGGTCAACGAGGTCATGAGCACAGGACGCAGACGCGAATGTCCACCAGTGATAACTGCTCGCCTGATGCTCATGCCGCGCTCGCGGTTCAGGTTGATGTAGTCGATGAGCACAATACCGTTTTTCACTACAATACCAATCAGCATGATGGCACCAATCATTGACATTACGTTCAGGTTGGTGCGGGTAATCAACAGGATGAGCACGATACCTGAGAACGCAAACATGATGGAGGTCATAATGATGGCGGGATAGGTGAACGACTCAAACTGGCCAGCCATTACAATATACACGAGCAGGATAATGAGCAATCCCAGGGTGATAAGGTCGGCAAATGATTCCTGCTGATCCTCATAGGAACCGCTCAGCTCAATGAACACATCACCGGGCTTATCCATCTTGTCGATGAGCGGCTGAGCATCTGCAATCACATCACTCATGGCGCGGTCTTGAACGACAGCCGATACGGTGATGATGCGCTGACGGTCCTTACGCTCGATGGTGGGCGGGTTGAAGCGCTCGACCACGGTGCCCACCTCCTTGAGACGGACTCCCGTACCCATCGCGTTATAGAGCATGATGTTCTCGATGTCGCTGATGCTGCGGCGGTGTTCGGGGTCATACATCACCTTGATGTCATACTCCTCACCGTCCTCGCGGAAGTAGCTTGCCGTCGTACCGTTAATGCGGTTACGCAGAGCTGTCGCGGCAGTGCTCAGGTTCAAGCCGTACATCGCCAGTTTCTCGCGGTCAAAGTCCACATGGTATTCCGGCTGGTAGTCGCTTCGGCTGATCATAATGTCGGCTGCTCCGGGCACGTTCTCGAGGATGTGCTTGAGCTGCTGGGCCACACTGTCGGTTTTGGTGAAGTCATAACCGTAAATCTCGTAGTCCAGTGTTGACTGGCCCATCATGCCGCCGCCGCGCGAACCGCCGACGTTTACGAGAGACTTCTTCAACTCGGGATAGTTCTTGAGGTCCTCACGCATCATACCGGCAATCTCAACGATACCGCGTTTGCGTTTGTCGGCGTCGAGTAGCCTGATGTTCATCGAAATGATGTGCGAACCATTGCTCTGCATCGAGGCATACATGTTGTCGCTGCTTGCCTGTCCCACGGTGTAGTTGAACACCTGGATTTCGGGATACTTCTCGGTCCACTCCTTGTAGATACGTTGGCAGACGTCCTTGGCCAGGTCAACACGCGAGCCAATGGGCAACTCCAGCGATACACCCAGACGGCCGTTATCGTTTACGGGGAAGAACTCGGTGCCCACAAACTTCATCAGGAAAATCGAAGCCACGAAGATGCCCAATGCCGTCGCGGTGGTAATCCAGCGGTGGGCCACACACTTGTCAAGCAACTTGGCATAGGCGTTGTCGATCTTGTCGAGCACACGCTGGATGGGCAGGTAGATTTTCTGGAAGATAGCGGTGTCGGTGACGTTGAGGCGCAGCAGGCGGCTGCACAGCATGGGGGTAAGCGCCAAAGCGCAAATCAGTGACAGCACCATCATGATGGTTACCATCCAACCCAGCTGCTTGAACATCACACCCATCATACCCTTGATCATCGTCAAGGGGAAGAACACGGCAATCAGTGTTAAGGTCGAAGCCATTACCGAGAGTGCCACCTCGTTGGTGCCGTGAACGGCGGCTTGCATAGGTGCCGAACCGCGTTCGATGTGTGTCGTCACGTTCTCGAGCACCACAATGGCATCATCGACCACCATACCGATGGCGATTGACAATGCCGACAGTGACACGATGTTCAACGAGTTGCCGGTGGCATACAGGTAGATGAACGACGCAATCAGTGAGATGGGGATGGTTACCAGCACGATAACCGTTGCACGCCAGCGTCCCAGGAAGACGAACACCACAATACCCACGAACAACAGCGCCAGCAGCACTGTCTCGACTAGCGAGGCGATGGTATTGCGGATGTTGTCACTGGTATCGACAATGTAGTCCAGCTTCACGTCGCTGGGCAGGTTCTTCTGAATCTTGGGCAATTCCTCGGCAATCTTTGTCGAAATCTGCACCGAGTTGGCGCCAGATTGCTTCTGCACGATAATCATCGCACCCTGCACATCGTTGCTGTAGCTCTCCTGGGCGCGTTCCTCGAGCGAGTCGTCAATGCGGGCCACGTCGCTCAAGTGTACCACGCCACCTGAGGGTGATATACCCACAACGATGTTACCGATTTGTTTCGGGTCGCTGAACTCACCCTCGACACGCAGGGGATAGGTCTCGTTACCGATGTCGAAGGTACCGCCGGGGATGTTACGGTTCTCGGCGCCGATGAGTGATGCGACCGTCTCGACGCTCAGGTTGTAGGCCTCCATGCGCAGGGGGTCAAGATAGACATGCACCTCGCGCTTGGGGGCACCGGCGATAGACACTGAACCCACACCATCGACACGAGCCAGCGGGTTGGCGACGTTCTCGTCAAGGATTTTATAGAGTCCCGGCAGACTCTTGTCGGCCTGTGCCGATAGGAGCACGATAGGAATCATGTCGCTGCTGAACTTGAAGATGATGGGCGTGTTGGCATCGTCGGGCATGAAACTCGACACCATGTCGAGTTTGTCACGCACGTCATTGGTCAATGCGTCGATGTCGTAGCCGTATTCAAACTCCAGCGTGATGATGGAGACATTCTCTTTACTGCTGGAGGTGATGTGCTTGAGGTGCTCCACCGAGTTAAGGGTGTTCTCAAGCGTGCGGGTGACGTTTTGCTCAATGTCGGCGGCGCTCGTTCCCGAGTAGGTCGTCATCACCATGATGGTGTTGGTCTCGATGTCGGGGAACAGGTCGATGGGCAGTTTCTTCAAGGAGAACAAACCCAGCACAATGAGCGCCACAAACACGAGGATTGTGGTCACCGGCCGTTTAACTGAACTCGAATATAAACTCATAGTTGAAATCGATTGTGATTAAGTTTCGGTGGTCGCTACAACTTGAAGTATTCTCTAAACCTCAAGTTTTGCTACCAGTAAAACTTGAATTACTTCTTGAGTTGCACTTTGGCACCGTCGGTCAAGCGTGATGCCCCGGATATCACGACTTGGGTACCGGGAACGATACCGCCAAGCACTTCGTAACGGTCCTCAAGACGCTGACCCAGTTCCACCTCGCGGAACTCGACTTCACCGCCCTGGTAAACCCAGACGTAGCGTACACCCGAGCCCACCTGCTTTTGCACGGCGCGGTCAGGTACGGTAACACTCTGGCTGGTGCCGTAGTTGAAGTTCACGCGGGCAAACATGCCGGTGCGAACCTTGTCCTGGCGGTTGGTGATGGCAATCTCGACCTCAAAGGTGCGGCTTGTAGCATCAATGGTGGGATGAATCAGGTAAACCTGGCCTTGGAAGACCTCGTCACCATAGGTGTCGAAGGTTACAGTCACAGGCATGCCGCGCTTCACCTTGGGATACTCACTCTCGTTGACGTTGACGATGACCTTGAGCGGCTGTTGCTGCTCGATGGTGAGGATGGGCAGTCCGCTGGGCAGGTCGCCGGCGTCATAGTTCTTGGCGGTCACCACGCCGCTCACGGGTGAAGTGAGCACCGTGTTTTCCTGCATGGTGCGGATGGCGCGTGCATTGGCGTCATACTGTGCCTGCAACTGATCCACCTGTTGCTGTGTGCCGCCACCGATTTTCACCAGTTCCTTGGCACGGTCAAGCTCGCGCTTGATGTTGTTGAGGTTGATTTGCTGCTGGGCAATGTTCACGTCGTCGAGGATGACCAGACGCTGGCCGCGCGATACGCGGGAACCCACGTTGACCAGAATCTGCTTGATGCGGCTGCCGCTGTTTGACGAGATGTTGTTGGTCTTGAACGCCTCGACGGTGCCGGTGTACTCACTGCCTTGCTTTACGGCCTCGGCCTGCACAACGGTCAACTCTACCATGGGCAGTTCATCTTGCGGATTTGCGGCCTTTTTCTCTTTCTTGTTGGAACAGGATGCCAGTGCAAGCAGGAGCACGGCAATCGATAAAAGATTTCTTGTTTTCATTTGATTTGTGATATGTTGTTTGTTTTTATTTCCAGAATTTACCTCACATAGCGGGTGTTGCCCAGCACATACTCCAGGTCGCTCTCGGCAACCAGGTAGTTGTAGATGGCCTGATAATAGGCCAGACGGGCTGCCATCAGGGCGTCTTCGGTATCGCGCAGCTGGATGAACGATGCGGCACCGATTTTGAAGCTCTGTTGCATGATTTCGTTGGCTTTTTCGGCCTGACGCACACCGCCTTCGTTGGTTTCAATCTGCTTGAGGCTCTTGGCGATGACATCATTCTGTGTCTCGACCTGCACGTGGAGTCCGCGTTCTAGGTTCTCGCGCTGCCACTTCATTTCCTCGACAGCGATTTCGGCTTGTTTCTGCTTGTAATAGCGCTGACCGCCCTGGAAGATGGGGAAGGCGAGCGTCAGTCCTAAGCTTGATGCACGGCTCCAGCGGAATCCGCTCACGGGGCTGCCGTTGCTCATCGAGTGCCACATCAGGTTGGCGCTACCCGTCAGGGTGGGGTACCAGGCCATCTTTTGCACATCGAGGACCTTCTTCAGGTAGTCGGTCTGCAGGTCAAGTGCCTTGAGCGAGGTGTTGTTGTTAAGGGCGGTGTCACTGCCCAGGGTGTTGCTCAACACGCGGGCATACATCTCTCCCCTGAAGTCGCTCAATTGCTGGCTGGCCTCGAAATCGTTGCGTACGTCCATACCCATCAACAACTTGAGTTGCAGCTTCAGTGCATTGATGGAGTTCTCGGCCTCAAGGATGGAAGGCTCGAGGTTGGTGACTGCGACGTTGGCGCGTAACACGTCATACTCTGACGCGGCGCCCAGGTCAAATTTCTTTTTGAAAATGTCGGCGTTCAACTGAGCCGTGGCGTGGTTCTCTTCAATCACGCGTTTGCTGTCTTGCGCAAGCAACAGGGCATAATATGCTTTTTCCACTTGGTTGACCAGTGATAGCTTGTTGGCGCGAGCTGCCTCCACGTTTTGTAGAATCTGGTTCTCGCTCAACTTGATGGATTTCCACAACTGCGGCACCACCAGCGGGATGGAGGCACTGAGGCCGCCACTGTGGGTGTTGTCGCTACCCATCTTGATGGCCATGGTACCTGCATCGGTATCCATATACATCGTCTGCAGCGACAAGTTGCGAGTGTACTGTCCTGCCAGGTTCACCGAGGGCAGCAACTGTCCTATAGTCTCCTTGCGGCTGTAGTCGGTGCGTGTGATTTCCATCTCCTGAATCTTGATGGTGGGATTCTCGTTCAGGGCGATTCTCACGCACTCGTCGAGCGACAGGGCGAGCTGGGCATGTGCCGTCGCCGTGCCGCCGATGAACATTAATAGAATAATGTAGAAAATACTTTTGTTGAACATTGTATGATTGTTTTGTTATTGATTTTGCTGTTGTTGGTTCTCAAGGTACTCGATCATCTCGATGCCCTTGATGGTTGCCACGCCACGCAGGAAACTGATGAATACGTGGTCATACAGGTCGGTGTCCTTGAAGCCGTACTTATTGCTGCTGGCCTTCTCGTGCAATTCACGCAAGGACAGCATGAACAGATAGGATGCGATTTCGGGATTGATACGCTTGATAACCAGTTCCTCGTCCTGGGCCTTGCGCAGTACGCCGGCAAGTCCATCGACTGCGACCTTCTCGCTCTCGATGTGCTGGTTGAAGATGTCCGGGTACAGGCGCTTGATATCATTGATGAACGCCACCGAGGTGCTCTTATACATCTCGCGGGCTCGCTGATACACGCGGTACATAGCTTCAAAGCAGTTGCTGGCGGTATCAAAGATTTCCTTGACAGCGGCATTTTTGGCCTCGTGATGGCGACGCATACACTCCCCGATGAGTGTGCGCTTGTCGGGGAAGGTCTCATAGAGGGTGCGCTTGGAAATGCCGCAGGCACGCGCCACGTCATCCATCGTCATCGACGAAGGACCCACGCCCATCAACAATTTACTGCCTTCGATAATGATGCGTTCTTTTGTGTCGGGAGTCATTGTGCTCAGTAAAGTTTATTTCTCTTTTATGGGCTGCAAAATTACAGAAAACTTTTAAAACTCCAAAAGTTTTCTAAGTTTTTCATGGCATTTTTTTCAAACTACCAATTGCAGTGAAAAAACTGAGGGCGATGCCTCGTTTGGCACCGCCCTCACAATCAGTGATGTTTATTATTCTGTTCTAATAAGAACAGGAATCATCAGAACATCTTCTTGCTGCTTTTCACAGCGCCGTTCTTGTAGCGGACAACAACGATGTTGACACCGTCCCACGGCTCCTTGCTCTGCATACCCGACATGTTGACGTAGGTTACCGAGTCGATCTCGTCGCCGTCGGCAGTCAGGGCATTGATAGCGGTGTTGGGACCAGCATTGAGGGTAACGAGCGTTACCTCCTGAGTGTTACTGGTGCCAGTGGTGCCGTCAACATAGTTTGCAACCACATAGTAGGAGTAGGTGGCACCCTCAGTGAGGTTGCTCAGGGTGATACCGGTTGTGCCGGCTTCGATGTCGGTAACTACAAACTCGGCCTGGTCGCCGCTGACACTGGCGTTGAGGTTCAGTGTGCCGGCATAGATGGCGATCATCGTCATGTCGGGCGAGTAGCTGTTGTCGGTCGAGTAGATAGTGATCTTCTCGCCTGCGCTGGCTGTCACGGTCCATGTGTAGGTTCCGCCTTTCGAGACGCTCTGCTTTACAGCTGCGGTGCTGGCCGACTTCACCGTAATGCTGCCGGCACCATAGCTGGTATTGGCGGTGGTGATCTGAATAGTGAAGGTGGCATTGCTGTAACCCGAGGGTACGGTGTAGGTGATGTTGCCATAGCTCGAGCTCCACCATGATGAGGAGTTCTTGGTGTAGATGGCACCGTTTCCTGCCTTGACATTGCTGCCGCCCCACGGCGAGGTCAGCGTGATGCTAGCATAGCTGCCGGTGTAGTTGCTGCCGTCGAGGCTGGCGAGCAGGGTTGAGCCGGTGGGCTCATCGCCGCTGGGCACTGCGGTACGTGTAGCATATAACGAGTAGCTGGATACCGTGGATGATTCTACGTCGTGGCTCCAGGTAGCGGTGAAGCCAGTGCTGCTGATGTTGCTGGCTGCATTCAATACGGGATTAGCCTTATCAATGCTGGCATTACCAGTGATAGAAACAGTTTTGCTGGTAGCACCTGAGCTAGCCACGGTTACTGTAGCAGTCTGAGTACCGTAGGCCGTCGGTGCATAAGTTACAGTCACGTTCACGCCATTGGCTGCATTGGCTGCGGTGATGCTTGTCGTTGAGATGCTGAAAACATTGGCACCACTCAAGGTGAGCGTCACGTTGCCGGTGAGGTCAGCACCAGTTACCTTGAAGGTTGCCGTCTTGGTAGCGCCTACAGTGGCTGCCATGCTCAGCGAAGTGGGAGTTACGGTCAGGGTCGGGGTTGCTGTCTGCTGCTCCTCGCTGAGGGTTACACTCTGCGTATTGCTCCAGCCGCTAGACGTGCCATCGGTGTAGAGGGCCTTTACCTTATAAGTATAAGTTGCACCTGCTGTCAGGTTACTAACGGTGTAGTACTTGTTGGTAATACCGGTGATGGTGCGGCTGGTGGCGTCGCCGGTCTCGCTGGCGTTGAGGTTGATATTGCCGGCATATACCTTAATCATCGACATGTCGGGCGAGTAGCTGCTGTCGGTCGAGTAGATGGTGATAACATCGCCAGTCTTGCCGGTCACAGTCCAAGTGTAGGTCTCACCCTTCGAGAAGCTGTGACCTACAGCCGAAGTCTGGGTTGACTTCACAGTGATGTTACCCGAGCCATAGGTTCCGGTTACAGTTGTGATTTGAACACTAAAGGTGGTGTTGCTGCTGTAGCCCGACGGAATGGTAAAGGTGATCTTACCAGACGAACCCGAGGTGTAAACAGCGCTGTTACCGCCCTTGACATTGGTGCCGCCCCAAGGTGAGCTCAGGGTAATGGTCTTGTAGCTGCCAGTGTAGTTGCTGCCATCAATGGTGCCCAGCAGGGTTACCTCGGTCGAAGGCGTTGAGCTGCCTTGCTTGTCCACTTGCAGGGTGTAGCTTGTAACGTTGGAGCTGGAAGTCTGGTCAGTCCAGTCAGCGCGGAAGCTCGAGCTGGTGATGTAGTTGCTGTTGGCTGCGCTCATCACGGGAGTATATGTCGTGAGTGCGGCTGCTGTTGCGGTGCCGGACAACGAAACTGTCTTGCTGGTTGCGCCGCTGCTGGCTATAGAAATGCTGCCAGTTTGAGTGCCTGCTGCCGAGGGATTGTAGGTCACGGTAACGGTAGCACCGCTGGCGGCTGCGCTGGCACTGATGGTCGTGGGCGAGATAGTGTATGCGCCATTAGCGTCGGTCTTGGTCAGGGTGATATTGCCAGTGAGGTCAGAGCCAGTCACAGTGAACGTCTTGCTGACAGAAGTGCCAACGGTGGTACTGAAGCTCAGCGAAGTGGGGCTAACGGTCAGTGTCGGAGTGGTCGTGGTGCCACTGGGCGGCTGGATACCGATTACCATCTGCTGGTAAACGTTGAAGTTGTAGCTGCTGTAGCCAAATGCGTTCAACGAGCACCATGCGTTACCAGAGCCGCTCCAACCGAAGTTGATGTGGTACTTGTTGGTGCTGCTGTTGTAGCCGTCAACGTTGAAGGCGTGGCCGCCGGCGTTGGAACTTACTGCACAGAAGACGATGGGACGGCCAGCGGCCATCTCCTCTTGAATCATTGCTGCCCACTGCGAGTCGGTGTACAGGGTGGATCCACCGCTATAGGCGCTGGTCTTCTTCACAAAGCGGGTGGTGCTGGCGTCATAGCCGAAGAAGGTGAACGCGTCACGGATGTTGCAAACACTGTCCACGCTCACACCGCTACCGCCAGCAGCACTTGTGCCGTAGCCCATGCGCTCGGCTTGGCCCACATAGTGCATCAGCGTGGCAACTGCAGTGCCCTGAGCGGTGGTGTAGCTGCCGGTGTAGCTGTCCAGCATATTGGCCCAGTCAAACGTCGTTGAGGGCAATGCTGAATGGGTGTAGCTCTTTGAACCATAGCTCGAGTAGCTGATGGTAGATTTGTAGCCGGGAACGACGGGCGTCGGGTCGGTGGGATACTTCCAGTAGTAGAATACCATCGAGGCCGAGGTTGCGGGGCAGCCTGTCAGACACTGGTAGCTACCAAACTTACACTGGTTGTAGTAGGGTGCTTCCTGGTCCCAGTTGCACGTCAGCAGCGGGCCATAGGTTGTGGCGTTAAGCGACGGAGTAGCTGGACGGAGCGATTCGTTGGGCTGCAAGCCCGGATGCTCCTGCAAGAACATGATTTGGTCCTTGTACTGTCCGAGCATGTCCTGCATACCCCAGGGCAGGTTGTTGATGTCATTAAGAGGACGGTCACCCACCATGAGGATTTCCTCGGCGCGATCATCACCGGCAACTACAATAAATGTAGTGGAGGTGTTGTAGATGTAATAGACGGGCTGGTTGATTTTGGCTGAGCCCATCTCGGCCTTTAGCAGCACGGGTTGGAATGCTGCCGATGACATCAGTTTACCTGCATAAAGTTCGTTTTTCAGGAAACTTTGTGCTTTCATCTTGGCCGTGGCCTGGTCCACAGGTGCGGCCGACACTGACATTGCCATGATGGCTGCTGTCAGGAAAAACAATAATTTCTTCATAAGCCTTTAATTATTAGTAGTTAAGGTGATAAGTAATTATGGTATATAACATTTTGTGCCACAAATATAATAATATGTCGCAAAATGCAAAAATTTTTACTGATTTTTTTGAAATTTTCTTGTCGGTTGCGGGAAATCGTGTTTTCTTGCTATCTTTGCGGTGAAATAATTCTTGAAATCATCAGAAATGAAATCAGCAAGCAACATCAGCAAGGTGTTGGCATTCCTGCGACAACTCGCCGTCAACAACGACCGGGCTTGGTTCAAGGCTCGTAAGGAGCGCTACGACGCGCTGCGAGGCCCGTGGGAACAGGACATGGAGCGTCTCATCGGCCTGGTGGCAGCCTATGACCCGCAGGCACGTGGGCTTGCCGTCAAGGACTGTGTTTACCGTATCTACCGCGACATCCGCTTCTCGCACGACAAGCGCCCCTACAAGGATTATTTCTCAGGTGTCATCGGGCGGGGTGGCCGTCACACGTTGCAGTCATGCTATTATGTGCACTTCGGGGTGCAGGAAATCATGCTGTGCGGCGGCATCTGGTGGCCCGAGAAGGCCATACTGGACAGCTTGCGCGGCCTCATCGATGCCGAACCCGAGGAATTTCTCGCTATCATCAACCATCCTGACATCGCTTCGCGCTACAGTTGGGAGTCCCGCTCGTTGAAGACGATGCCCAAGGGATATCCCAAAGATCATCCGTTGGGCAATTACCTGAAAATGAAAGAGTACCTGCTGGTGATGCGGGTAGGGGAGGACTACTTCGATTGTGAGGACTGGGTGGAACGTGTGGCTGGCGACTTACAACCTCTCAAACCATTCCACGATTTCCTTAATTATGTGTTTGAATAATCGCCGCCAAAGTGACAGATTGTAACTTGGGATTTTGTCACCATTTTGGCGAAAGAGAAATCATTTTGACGCCATCAGGAGAGCAATCCCATATTTTTGCCATTTTTTTGGCCCTTTTAGTGACTCGAAACATTGTTTTTTCTTGGGGCGAGTGTTAATTTCTCAATAAAATATCAACTATTAGAAAAAATGATAGTATCTTTGCGCTCGATTTCAGAAATGGAGTCGCGTGAAAACCCGAAATTTTCAAAAATTAACCATAAACAAACAATTGTAAATCTATGAAGAAATCCTTTGTTCTTTTGATGGCATTGGCATCCAGCCTCGGCTTGCGTGCCAGTGAGGCCGACCTTGTGATTCCTCAGTCGGTGCATGAGCTCAGCTTCCTGCACTGGGGTTTCCTGGTGACAGTGCTGGGTATACTCTTTGGTGTGTACCACTTCTTGAAGACCAAGAGTCTGCCCGTGCATCCCGCAATGCGCGAGATTGGTGAGGTCATTTTCAAGACCTGCTCGACCTACCTCAAGCAGCAGGGCAAGTTCTTGGCCATCCTGTTTATCTTCATCGGTGTCGTTGTCGCTTTCTACTTTGGCGGCTTGAGTCACATGAAGGTATGGGAAGTGCTGATTATCCTGCTCTCGACGGTGATTGGTATGCTGGGTTCCTATGCTGTTGCAGCCTATGGTATCCGCATGAACACCTATGCTAACGCGCGCATGGCGTTTGCTTCGCTGCGCCGTGACCCGCTGCGCCTGCTCAATATCCCCTTGAATGCCGGTATGAGCATCGGTGTGATGCTGGTGTGCGTTGAGCTGTTCATCATGTTGGCTATCCTGTTGCTCGTTCCCTGTGACCTGGCTGGTGTATGCTTCATCGGCTTCGCCATTGGTGAGAGCCTCGGTGCAAGTGCCCTGCGTATCGCCGGTGGTATCTTCACCAAGATTGCCGACATTGGCAGTGACTTGATGAAGGTGGTCTTCAAGATTGGTGAGGACGACCCCCGCAACCCTGGTGTGATTGCCGACTGTACCGGTGACAATGCTGGTGACAGCGTTGGTCCCACGGCCGACGGTTTCGAGACCTATGGTGTAACGGGTGTGGCACTCGTGTCGTTCATCCTGCTCGCCGTTTCCAACCCCGATATCCAGCGCAACCTGCTTGTGTGGATCTTCTCGATGCGTATCCTCATGGTCATCACTTCGATTGTGGCTTACTGGATCAACAAGGCCTTCTGCAAGGCAAAATATGCCGGTAAGGAGAGCCTCGACTTTGAGAAACCGTTGACCAGTCTTATCTGGATTGCTTCGACGCTGAGTATCGCCGTTACCTATATCGTATCTTACTTCCAGCTGCGCGACCTGGGCACTAACCTGTGGTGGCAGTTGGCATCGATTATCTCACTCGGAACCCTGGGCGCTGCCCTGATTCCCGAGATTACCAAGATTTTCACCTCGCCCAAGAGCGGCCACGTTCAGGAGGTAGTGAAGGCTTCGCATCATGGCGGTGCTTCGCTGAACATCCTCAGCGGTTTCGTGGCTGGTAACTTCTCGGGCTTCTGGACCGGTCTGGCATTCGCCCTGTTGATGTTTGCAGGCTTTGCATTCTCGGTTGACATTCCTTCAGATATGATGCTCTATCCCGCCATCTTCGCTTTTGGTCTGGTGGCCTTCGGTATGCTGGGTATGGGTCCTGTGACCATCGCTGTCGACAGCTACGGCCCCGTGACCGACAACGCACAGAGTGTCTATGAGCTCTCGCTCATCGAGGAAGTGCCCAACAAGGACGAGGAAATCGAGCGTGACTTCGGCTTCAAGCCCGACTGGGAGAAGTCCAAGCACTACTTGGAGGAGAATGACGGCGCCGGCAATACCTTCAAGGCAACTGCCAAGCCCGTGCTCATCGGTACCGCAGTTGTGGGTGCCACCACGATGATTTTCTCCATTATCCTTGTGATCCAGAAGACTCTCGGCGTGGATCCCGCCAGCCTGCTGAATCTCTTGAACGCTTATACCATCATAGGCTTCCTGCTGGGTGGTTGCGTCATATACTGGTTCACCGGTGCTTCGACCCAGGCCGTTACCGTGGGCGCCAACCGTGCCGTGGCCTTCATCAAGGACCATATCAAGCTCGACCCCAATGCTCCCAAGAAGGCCGACACCAAGTCGTCGGTAGAGGTTGTGAAGATTTGCACCCAGTATGCACAAAAGGGTATGTTCAACATCTTCCTGGCCATCTTCTTCTTCGCCCTCGGTTTTGCTTGCTTGGCATCGCCGGGTAGCGTGGGTGGCAACAACGCCGTTTCGCTGTTCGTTTCCTACCTCATCTCGATTGCCCTCTTCGGTCTGTTCCAGGCTGTATTTATGGCCAACGCTGGTGGTAGCTGGGACAACAGTAAGAAGGTCGTTGAGGTTGACCTCGACCTCAAGGGTACCGACCTGCATGATGCATCGGTTGTCGGTGACACCGTTGGTGATCCCTTCAAGGACACCTCTTCGGTATCGCTGAACCCCATCATCAAGTTCACCACCTTGTTCGGTCTGCTCGCCATGGAGATGGCTATCAGCGAGAACTTCCGTGAGTATGCACCCTGGGTAGGTATCATCTTCGTGCTCGTCGCCATCTTCTTCGTTTGGCGTTCGTTCTATCGCATGCGCATCGACGATACCGTGCAGAACATCCTCGACGCTTACAAAAAGTAAGAATCCTTTTTAGGGCTTTTTGCGAGCCCCCGTCAATAACCCTTAGGCGGTGAGGCCACTATGGCATCGCCGCCTAAATTTTTAAATAGAGTATTATTAACCTTAAATATTTACAGAATGAAAAAGATTATTACTATTGCAGCAATGGCCGTCATGATGGCGTGTTATAGCCATGCAGCTATCTACATTGTCGGGAATAACCCTTTTGGGGACTGGAACCCGGCACAGGGTGTCGAAATGACCGATAATGGCGATGGCACCTACAGCTACACGGCCGAGATTAACGGCACTATATGGTTTGTGTTTGCCGATGGCCTCAGCAGTGATTGGACCGTCTTCAATAACGATTTCCGTTATGGACCGGCAAATGGTGATGAGCAGGTGAATTTTGGAACATGGACCACCACCCAAAAGGCTGGTGACCATGGCGCTTATCGATTAACGGGAAGTGGAGAAGAATATGAATTCACTTTTGACTTGACCAACGGCCGCTTCATGGTCAATGGCGATGCCTTCATAGATCCCCCAAAGGTTTATACTGTTGCAGGGGCACCAGATGTCCTCTTCGGTACAGAATGGGATATCAACAACCCCGATAACGAGATGACCGAGGGCGCCGGTGGACTCTATGTGTGGACTAAAAAGAGTGTGAACCTGAAGGCGGGGTCTATCGAGTTTAAGGTGGTGGCCAATCACGACTGGGGGCAGTCATGGCCAAACTACAACTACGTTGCCGAGGTGCCCGTTGACGGCTTGTATGACGTTACCATCACCTTTGATCCTAAAGCCGACGAAGATGCCAATGTTTCATGCAGCGTGGTATTAAAAAGTGCACCTCAGCCAACCGTTTATGGGGATGTGAACGGCGACGACGAGGTGAATATTGCTGACATTAACTCTATTGTTGATGCCATCTTCCGCGATGATAATTCCGCCCGCTTTGATGTCAATGGAGATGGAGAAGTCAATGTGGCAGATATCTCAAGTGTGATTGACATTATCTTGAGGGGCACTCCCAAAGACCTGACGGGTGATATTGGGTTGGATTTTAATGATGGCGATGGTTCGGTCTACATCTACTACACTGGTGACGAGCTTGTGACTCTCACCGTTTATCTGGATGGAGTGGAGACCGAGTTGCAAGATGGTTTTTTATGGTTGGGAGATTATGGCGAGTACACTATTGAAGTGATTGCCAGGGCACGTGGCTATAAAAACCTTTATACCGCGTTTACCGTGAATTGGGAAACCCCCTTGCCTCCGCCCATGTATGAACCTGAAATCTCAATTACGGTTGAGGATAATGACGTGATTGTCCGAGCAACAGGACAAGGTGAGGTCCGATTATACATTGACGGTGTCGAGGTAGATAACCCCTGCAGTCTCGAGCGTCTAGAAGAGGACTATGTGGTCAGCATTGTTGCCACATGCCAGGTGGAGGGAATAGGCCCAATTTTTACGAGTCACATGGAATATTTGGTTCCGGCCAAAGACAATCCCTAATCTGGCACTAGTGGTGAGGACCTGATGGCACCGTCCCGTTTTCGTCATGGTTAAATGATATTGCGGCATAGTGTCTTATCCTGTTTTTGGGGCGCTATCAATGGCCGATTGGTTGGAATTCGAATGCTTCGTGTTATTCGTATTTAGCCATGCAGGGGCGCTCAGAGGAAAAAATCACCATTTGTTGGTAAATAATCATACATTTTTGCTTGCCATGTCCCCAAAAAGAAGTATTTTTGTGGGAACTAAACGAACTTTCAATTTATAACCTTTAAACTATTCTTTTTATGGCAAAAATTCATGGAGCCGTAGTAGTGAATACGGAACGATGCAAGGGATGCCGCCTGTGTGTTGTGGCATGCCCATGCAATGTGCTGAACCTCAAAGAGAAAGAGGTGAATGACCGCGGATATCATTTCG
>JAFRRT010000021.1 GCA_017427945.1 Muribaculaceae bacterium
ACGGAGACAGCAACGTGAGCATTGCCGACGTCACGGCCCTGATCGACCTGCTGCTGACAAACCAGAACTAAAATATGTAGAGAATGGTCTAAATTCCTCTATTTTGCGGGGTGCGGCGGCGCTGGCTGCCCGCCCCGCTTTCCTTGGAGACAACTTTCAGTACCATCTGAGGGCTGCCCTTAATCAAATTGGCTATGCTGAGCAAACGGTTCGTGAAATAATCGTTTCTGTTTTTCGAAAATTTGTCGGCACGGTTTTTGCTTAGTTTAAGGTCGATGTTTATCTACACCTACACCGAAGCAGAAGGGACCGAATCGCGGCGCGTTGCCGCCGACATTGACCTGTTGATGAAACCCGCCCTTGGCGACCGACCGTCGGCCAATGGCCATCAATCAACCGGCCCTCGATTGTGTGCGCGCATGTTACAGGAATATGAGGCAGCACGCAATGAGCTCGTGAACGGCATCATCACCGAAGACATGGTACAGCTGGTGGATTTGGGCAACTATGGCATGGGGTTGAATGTGAAAGCTCCATGCGGACTGACATTATGTCATGCAGTCCGCGGCTCCGTTGTTCAGTCGCGCATCGACATCGACGAGCTGCATTACCACCAGCAATGGAACGGTGCCCCCATGGAGGTCATCGACCGCTCCCGCATTGTCGAGGCATCACAGACGTTCATGGATCATGCCGCCGAATGGAAAGAACAGCTCTCGGCAGCCTTCAAGGCCGACAGCAAGGGCGTGAAGATGCGCAACATGGCATTGAACAACATCGACGCCTATCTGAAGCGCTATTTTGACGGCACAGGCATCACCTACTGCTTTGACAAACGGCATGCCGACGGCCACAAGGCACGGCTGCTTATCCACCTCAATTCCCGTAAGACGCTCGACCTGCCCATCCCCCACGACGACTTCATCAACCATTTGGACCTGGTGAAGCCTTATATGGTGGACTTTGCCTACATGGCACGGGACGGACATTTCACCGTGCGCAGCGAGGTAAGGGACGACTGGCAGCAGGCTCCGCAACCGATCGAATCTACGGCCGACACTCCCGAAAAGCCTCACGGCATCAAGGGATGGCTGCACCGCCTGCTGGAGAGTGACAGCAAACCCGAAGAGAAGCCCAAATCGGCGCTGCAACAAAAGATTGACGACTACTTCCAGGGCAAGTCGTGGCAATACCACCTCACCGAGGACAAGGAGAACGACTGCAGGGCGCTTCACATCCGCGTCAGCCGCATGCGGTCGATGATTATCGACCTGGACAGGGTTCATGACCCCATCGCCCTCATCGACCACGACATGGCTTACATTCCCCGCCTTGCCGAACTCGCCAAGCTGTTCCCTTACCGCCTGACGGGACCTCGCAAGAACGTGGAATGGATCACCGCTCCAAAGAGTGAGGAATAAGAAGTTAGAAGTTAGGAGGGAGGACTTGTTTGATTCTTCAACTCCAAGACCAAAAACTAAGGACTAAGGACTAAAAACTACAATATGGCTATCACCATCAACACCGGCGACCTCAAGACGATTCTCGAGACCACGCCATCGACACAAAACATCCTGCTCGTGGGAAAACACGGCATCGGTAAGAGTGAAATCATCACCCGCCACTTCGAGGACAAGGGCATCCCCGTCATCGCCCTGTTCCTGGGTCAGATGAGCGACCCCGGCGACCTCATCGGTCTGCCCAACAAGGATGAGGCAACCGGCAAGACCGAATTCATGCCGCCCTACTGGTTCCCCATGGACGACAAGCCCGTGGTGCTCTTCCTGGACGAAATGAACCGTGCCCGCCCCGAAATTCTACAGTCGGTTATGGACCTCTCGCTCAACCGCAAACTCGCAGGCCGCTCGCTGCCTCCTGGCAGCCGCGTCATCGCTGCAGTGAACGACGGCGAGGAATACCAGCTTACCGACCTCGACCCTGCACTGGTGTCGCGTTTCAACGTCTATTTCTTCAGCCCCACCGTGGGTGAGTGGCTGTTCTGGGCGAAGCAAAACGACATCGACCAGCGTGTCATCAACTTTATCGAGGAACACCCCGACGAGCTGGAGAAGAACGTGGACATCAACAAGGGCACCTTTGACAAGACGCCCGACCGCCGTGCCTGGGTAAGAGTATCGGGATTGCTCAAGTCGTGCAGCATCAACTCCGACACCGACATGAATCGCCTGGCCAAGATGATAACCGGTGTCATTGGCGCCCGCTCGGCTTCGATGTTCATCCAGTCGCTCAATAACTCGCGCATGCTCACCGCACGCGAGGTGCTCATGGACTTCGGCGCTTGCCAGAACGACCTGATGACCTACACCATGCCGCAGATTGCCATCATTAACGAGGGCATCTACCAGGTGCTGGAGCTAGGCGTTGACCGGAAAGCCGTGGACGTCGTGGGACGCAACCTGGTGCGCTACATCCAGTGGATGTTGGGTAACGGTCGCCAAGAGGCCATCGCCCACTTCGCCTCATTCTTTGAAAACGCCACCTACCCCAATGCCAACGCCTTCATCATGATGGACTGCCGCGAGGCACTGACGCTCATTAACCAGATGATCAACGACCTATGACCGTAGGCGAGCGCATAAAAGCCATCTCTCAGGACTGGTTCCTCACCGAGCCGCTCATGTTTGCCGTGCTGTGTACCCATGCGCTGAAGCGCAACGACAACATGGGGTGCGACATGCGCTGCGGCAAGGGACTCATCGAGTACAACCCCGAGCGGTTGGAGCATTTCGATGACAACCAGCTGGGGCTCAGGCTCAAGGCCGAGGTGCTGCGCATCATCCTCAAGCATCCCTACCAGCGACAACCCTACAACCCGCGTCGCGATGTGATGCGCCTGTCGAGTGACCTCACCTTGTGTGACAACCTAGAGGGCATGGACACCGTGGGGCTGGAGCCGCCAAGCATCTTCAACGTTCCCAGGGACCAGGCCTTTGAGCAGTACTACTCGCTCATGGCAGGGCAAATCATGCAGATTGAGCAGGATGCCGATGGCGAAGGTATCCCCATGGATATGGGCGGTGAAGGCAATGGCGAGGGTAACGGTGACCTGACCGATAGCCTGCTGGATGCCGATGCAGGAGCCTCGTTGTGGGAAGAGGACGAACTGATGAGCGAGAAGGTTAATCACGAGATTGAGACGGCCCAACGCTGCAACCAGTGGGGTTCGTTGAGCGGAGACCTGCGTACCCTCATCGAAAGCACCTTGATCAGCAAGCAGAACTTCCGCGCCATCCTCAGCCAGTTTCGTGCGAGCATCCTGAGCACCAAGCGCCACCTCACACGCATGCGCCCCAACCGCCGCTATGGCTTTGACGCCATGGGCAGCCAGTATGCCTATAGCACTCGACTGCTCGTCGCCGTTGACGTGAGCGGCAGCGTCCCCGACGAGGACATCAAGAAATTCCTTGCCGTCATCAACCGCTTCTTCAAGCAGGGCATCGAACAAATTGAGGTCATCGAGTTTGACAGCAAAATCACGACCGAAAAGCCCGTCCTGCTCAAGCAAGCCACCAACAACATCCGCGTCACAGGCCGTGGCGGCACCGACTTCCAGCCCGCCATCGACTTCTATTACGAGCACGAGGAATATGACGGACTGGTGTTCCTCACCGACGGCTATGCCCCCACACCCAAACTGCCCGACGACAAGCGCCACAAGCCCCTGGCTTGGATATTGACCACCAACGGTGGCAATGAGGACAACCTCAAGCCCTTCGGCCCGATAGTACGCATCGCCGGACTGTAATCCACCCTGCCGTTTTTCCCTTAATTGTATCACCCCCCTTGGAGAACTCGGAGGTCGCAGAGAACTCAGAGCACTCCAAGGGGGTTACTGTCTAATGCCTAAAACCTAACGCCTAAAGCCTATAATAAAGGCAAATAAATGTGAAAACTTCGTCTCTTTTTTTGTCCTGTCCGAAACTTGCACTATTTTTGCAGTATATATAATATAATTTGTATTATTCGCAGTTTAAGAAAGAATGAATCACAGAAATATCAGACGATTAGTCACCCTGCTGCTGGGAGCATCTTTCCTGGCATGTTTATGTGCGTGCGGCGGTCACGGCCAGTTGGAAAAAGCCGTGAGGTCGGCGCTGGTGAGGGGCGACACGACACAGGCAGTCTATGACTCCCTGTGCTCGATTGTTACCGACAACCCCGGGAAATACAGCGACCTTGTCACGCCCGAGGGCAAGTTGGACCACAAGAAAATGTCAGAATACATCGCTGACTTGGGCTCGCACCTGCGTCCGCCCATTTATTGGGACACCCGTCGCTATGGCGGTGTCGAGAACCTGTCGCTGACCATCTATTTTGAGCGCAGCGGCTCGATGGTTCCTTATGACCAGCGTGGCGGAGGCGGCCAGCTGAAGAAGGCCGTTAACGACCTGATTAACCACTTCCCTGCCGGGAGCAAGGTGGACATCAACATCGTGAACGACGGCATCTACCCCTACCAGCACACCGTTGACGAGTTCCTGAAAGACCGTGACATCTACCAGAGCACAGCGGGTATCGGCGATGCCAGCTATACCGACTTCCAGCTGATTTTCAACAAGATTCTGGAAGCACAACGCCCCGGCAACGTGAGTGTGCTGGTGAGCGACATGATTTATTCGCCCGAAGACACCCACGGCGTGAGTCTGGACAAGATTTTCAACGAAGAGAACAGCCTCGCTACCCGCGTATTTGCCCGCTACAAGGGCAAGAGCGTGGTGGTGCAGCAGTTCATGGGCGACTATAGCGGCAAATATTATCCCTATAACGGCGTGCCGTTCAACTACAGCGGTAAGCGCCCGTTCTATCTGGTGATTATCGCCGACAGCGAGGTGATGGACCAGTTGGCCCAGGACAAGCGCTACAGTGGTGTACTCGACGCACCGGGTATCAGAAACAGCTATCGCTTTAACCAAGTCACGAGCGAGGTGCCTTGCCGTGTGCTTCCCGAATGGAAAGACAACGCAGGACGCTTCCGTGTGAAACACGGCGACGACATTGTGTTGACCAAGTGCCAGGGCGACCGCCAGACCGGCAAGCTGTGTTTCTCGATGGCTGCCGATCTGAGCGGCCTGATGGCCAATGACGCGTTGCTGACCAATGCCGACAACTATGACGTGCAGAGCATCGACGGTTACACCCTTGTGATTAACCCCGTCGATAAGAGCATGTTCACGGCCAACAACAAGGAGTACCTCGAAGGGATGACCCACGTGCTCACGCTCACTGGAGACTTCAAGAGCCCGCGCGACGAGGTGCGCATCTCGCTGCGCAACAACCTGCCCGACTGGGTTCGCCAGTCCTCAAGCGACAACGACACCCAGGCCGATGGCTCGTTTGCCACAACGACCTTGGGCCTGGAGCAGCTGTTAGGTGGCATGTTTGACGCGATGAAGGGCGGCAGCAGCTACTTTGACGTGACCATCAACCTACAACGATAATAAATTAGTAGTTAGGAGTTGTTTGATTATCCAACTCGATGACTAAAAACTAGGGATTAGAAAATAGAAACTGAACGATATGAAACATCTGGTATATTTAATTATTGGCATCGCGCTGACCGTGCTGTTCTTCATCCTGAGCTGCACCGACGGCTTCAACATCTGGGAGCAGATGTTCTTCAACCAGGGCTACAACGACAAGATGTTCAGCCTGGACATGTATCCCGTGATTGCCGCCATCACCATCCTCGTGGCTTGGGGTGGCGCCGCCATCTATTATTACGCCATCAACTCGGTGAAGTTCGACCGCTGGTACCATTGGCTTGCCGTCATGGGCGTTGTCGTAGTGCTGGCTCCCGTGGTGTGCTACATTTACAACGACACCGTATTTGCCAACAACGGTCTGATGTACGTCGGCGAGTCCATCAAGTTTGAGATGCAGACGGTACTGTTTGCAGCACTGCTCTATATCGTCGCCTCCTACTCGATGCGCTGGTGGAGCAGCAACTGCCGCCACACCCCGCTGCCCCAGTAAACAAGTCAAGTGTGTCGTGGCGCTGCCACGACATACACAACAACAATCAGATAAACAACTAAGAACCAAATATGAGACTTTTCTTATTTGCTATTGGCGGAACCGGCTCGAGGGTACTGAAGTCCCTGCTGATGTTATCGGCAGCGGGCGCCAGGCCCCTTGACGAGAACGGCAAGCCGCTGAAAGACCTTGAGATTGTGCCTGTCATCATTGACCCCCACAAGGCCAACGAGGACCTGAAGCGCACCGAGGCGCTGCTGAACGATTACCGCGAAATCAGGCAGAAGCTATACGGCAACGACCCCAACGCTGAGGGATTCTTTGCCAACCGCATTGTCACCCTGCGCGAGATCATGAGCAACACAAGTGTGACGCTTGGCGACACGTTCATCTTCAACCTGGGTGCTGTAGAGAACAGCAAGTTCCGTGAGTTCATCGGCTTTGACACGATGAACGAGGCCAACCAGGCGCTGACGTCGCTGCTGTTTGCCAACTACCAGTTGGAGAACAAAATGAACATCGGCTTCGTGGGCAGTCCCAACATCGGTAGCGTAGCGCTGAACGAAATCAAGGACAGCAATGAGTTCAAGGCCTTCAGCAATATCTTCCGCCAGGGAGACCGCATCTTCTTCATCAGTTCCATCTTTGGTGGCACCGGTGCAGCAGGTTTCCCCATCATGGTGAAGAACATTCGCCAAGCCGCCAACCTAGAAGGCATCGAGAACCGCGACGCCTTGAGCCGTGCGCCCATCGGCGGCCTGACGGTGCTCCCCTATTTCACCCTCGAAGGCAACAAGCATGACCAGCGCATCGCCACCAGCGACTTCATCGTCAAGACACAGAGTGCGCTGTACTACTATAAGAATACGCTCACGGGTGCCAACGACAGCAATGTCAACAGCATCTACTACCTGGGCGACCAGGTGAGGTCGAAGCCCTACCTGTATGACCCGGGAGAGCACGGCCAGCGCAACAACGCCCACCTCATTGAGCTGATTGGCGCATTGGCACCTCTAGACTTCCTCGGCATGCCTGAGAGCAAACTCACCGACCCCGACGGTTTCCCGCTGCCCACAACGGCCTATGAGTATGCCCTGGCCAGCGATGAGCTGTCAGTCAACTTCCTGACACTGGGTCGTCGCACCCGCCAACTCATCTATGAGCCCCTGAGCAAGTTCCACCTGCTGTTCCTGTTCCTGACCACAGGTTTCAAGAACATTATCGGACAAGGTTTCACAGAGGATGTGCCGAAGATCAAGAGCGACTTCCTGGCTTCACAGTTCTACCGCACACTGGTTGACCACTTCATGGAAGGTTATGCCCAATGGCTCACCGAGATGAACGACAACATGCGCAGCGTGGCGCTGTTCAAACCCGGCGAAATCGACATGTCGCATGCCATCGAGGGTGTGAACGTGCGCAAGCGCATGCTCGGCCACTACAAGGTGGACAATGACGTCCTCAAGAGCGAGATGAACCGCCTGAGCAAGAACAACCCGAGCTACAGCGACCGCTCGGTGGAATTTAAGTTGCTGGACCTGTTCAACCAGGCTGCCCACAACGTGTTCATCGAACGCTACGAGAATATTAATTAGGCTTTAGATATCAGACTATAATATCATCAACAATGAGCGAGATATTATCCTATAACAACAGCACGTCGAAGAACGGCGAAGAGGACTGGATTGCACATGCCCCTTACAGCGATGACGACATCGCGCGCATCAAGGATCCCGATGGTGGCTTGAGCGAGAACCCGCGCACCGCCATTCCCAGCCCATTGGCTCAACTCGACCTGGTGAAGAACGCCTTCAAGCAGCTGGCCAACGACCACCTGCGCGGTGCACGCATGAACGAGCGCCTAGTCTCCAATGCGCTCGACGTGGCACAATTGTTCTTTGACTACGAGAACCATAAAGACTACCTGCGCATCATCAGGTGGAACCGCGAGGAATGCATCGAGCAGTTAAAGTCCAATCCGCAGCACCGCCTCTACGGCGAGACGTTGGACCTGTTCCTGCGCAGCGACAAGGTCTATAACTTTGACCTGCTGAAGGACTGGTACATCATCATGTGGGACCGCAAGGTGCTGGGCGGAACATCTCCGGCATCGGTTGTGATGGCGGCTCCTGCCGTTGGCGTCATCGACGACATCAAAGTGGAGCAAGGCGTAAGCCTGTTCAGCGAGACACGGCACCTGTGGCAGCGCGACGAGGACTTCGTCTTCTACATGTACCTGCTGATGAATGCCTACCCCACGCTGAGGTTGCATTGCGGCGAGGTTTATGCCTATATGCAGAAGAACCTCGAGCCGTTGCGCGCCAACCGTCCCGAACTATATAGCCGCCTGACCACCGTCATTCCCAACCTTGACGCCCTCGACGAAGGACGTGCCAGCACGGTGCTGGAGCAGTTGGAACACAACTATGACCCGTTTGGTGGCGGCATCGACGTGAGTGTGCTTGGCGCACGCTTCTACCACAAGCGCGCCCTCGACATCCAGTCGGCAGCCAGTGAAAGCGACTTTGTCATCGCTCCCACCATGCCCCAGACCAAGAAGGAATTGCCGCTGGCCCTGGTCAACGGCTTCAACGGCAGCGTGGAGCACTTCCGCTACATCGACAAGGAATGGGACAGCGCCACCCAGGTATATGCCAACGGCCAACCCTTGAGCGAGCGCAAGCTGCCCGATACCTCGATACAATATCCGTTTGTCACCACCAACGATTTCTTGACCGACACCATCGTCAGGTTGGACAGCGGGTGCGTCATCGATACCGACCACTTCTTTGACGGCAACCTCAAGCCGCGCACGCCGCAGCCCACCTGCGGCTATCTGCTGCCCTTGAAACCGTTGCTGTTCACCTACTTTGACACCGCCTACCTAAAAGGCACCGTCGCCGGCCGCCACGTGATTGACATCGAGGAGTTTGCCGACGGCAGCGTGATGGTCACCCTGCGCATCAGGGTGAAGAAAGGCGAGAACCGCTACATCGAGATGTCCCGCAAGTACTTCCCCATCAACGACCACACCTGGTCGTTTGACGAGCGGCGCGGAACAGGCCGTGTGGTAGGGACCACCCTTTCGACCTCGATATTCCCGTTTGTCAAGACCGACGCCAACGACGACTATACCGTCGAACTGTTCACGATGATTGAGAACGGCGGAGCCACACTGCGCTTCTACAAGGATGGCATGAAGACCGAAGGGTTGAACGTCAGGGACGCTGACCGTTCACACTCGGGCTACAGCACGACCTACTACGATGTGGACGGCTCGTTTGACTATATCGACGTCAGCGTAATGAACCACTTGGGACGCTTTGGAGGTATGATTATCCCGCAATGGAAACCTTACAACCCGAGCGCCAAGGAATTGATATTTGCTGTGGACTTCGGCACGACCAATACCCACGTAGAGTGGGCCGAGCGAGGCCAGCCTTCACAGCCTTTCACCTTTGAATACGGCTCCAATCAAGTGCTTGTAGCTTCGTTGCACAAGCCCCGCTCGCTGGAGTATGCCGAGCAGGTTCAGCGCGTGGAATTTGTGCCGCGCGAGATTGACAACGTCTATGGTTTCCCGCTGCGCTCCACCCTGGCGCGCAACGAGAACAGCGGCGTGGGCAGCAACCTGTTCAGCGACGTGAACATCCCGTTCCTGTATGAGCGCCGCTATTTCCACGGCTATGAGGTGACCACCAACCTGAAGTGGAAAGGCGATACCGAGCTGGCAAAAGCCTTCCTGCGTGAGCTCACCCTGCTCATCAAGGCCAAAGCCCTGCTTGAAAATGCCGACCTGCGACGCACCGAAATCGTATACTTCTATCCCGTAAGCATGGGCGGCGCTGACCGCGACACGCTGGAGCGCACATGGAGTGAACTGTTCAACACCTACATTGGTGCCGACAGCGACCGCCTGCGTTCCTACCCCGAGAGCCTCGCTCCCGCCTATTACTACAGCGGAGCTGAGGTAGCAGGCAGCAGCTATGTGTCTATCGACATCGGCGGCGGCACCTGCGACACGGTAATTTATCAGCCCACGAGCGACAGAATGAGCAGTGAGCCTGTGGCCATCTCCTCATTCCGCTTTGCCGGCAACGCCATCTTTGGTGACGGCTTTACCGACAAGGATGCCGACAACAACCCGTTGCTGCAGCACTATACGCGCTACTTCAAGCAGCTCATCGAGAATGACAAGGGCAACAACATCGCTTACCTGGGCAGCATTCTGAACGACATCATGGCCCAGAAGCGCAGCGAGGACATCAATGCCTTCCTGTTCTCGATTGAGAATGTCGAGGAGCTGCGCTCGCTGCGTGAAATTGACCGCAACCTGTACAGCTACAATGCCCTGTTGCGTAACGACAGCCAGCGGCGCCTCATCTTCATGTACTTCTACACGGCCATCATCTATTACATCGCCATGGCGATGAAGCAGCGTGGCTACGAGATGCCCAAGCAGATTTACTTCTCGGGCACCGGCAGCAAGATTCTGAACATCCTAGGCTCACACAGCCGCATCAACATGCTCACACAGACCATCATCGAGCGTGTCTTTGACAAGCAATACACCGAGCTGTTTGAAATCAAGCAGGAGAACCAGTGTCCCAAGCAAATCACCTGCCGCGGTGGTATCAAACTCGAGAACAGGCGCCTTGAAGGTCAAGCCGATGTCAGCCGCTACAATGCCACTAGCGTGAAGCGCATGCGCTACTGCTGCTCGATGGTAGGCGAGGACGACCTGACGATGGCCCAAGTGGAATCTATCGAAGTGCGTGACCGCCTTGTTGAGCAAGTCAAGGTATTCAACCAATTCTTTGTCAACCTGTGTGATGCGGTTGTCAAGGATGAGTTCGGCATCGAGAACAACGTGCTGAGGCTCTTCGAGAGCGTGCTGAGCGACAACCTCGCCAACTACCTCACGGCTGGCATCAACACGTTCCTGAAAGGCCGATACAATGCCAACGACGTGATTGAGGATGTGCCGTTCTTCTACCCGATTATCGGTGTCATCCGCCACAATCTGCTCAAGAACATGCGCAACGACATCATCAGCAAGTTTAACCAATAATCATATCAATCTCAAGAAGTTATGAAAAAGATTGCATTAACCTTGGCAGCCATCATCTGCCTCGCCACCTCGGCAATGGCGCAAATCTCCGAGAACCAGACCCTTTCCACCACATTGTGGAAGCAGGGTATCGCCACTTGTGCCCATTACACAGCCTATGCGCGCGGCTTTGGCAAGCGGGCCGAAGAGATCAAGTCCCAATATCCCCAAGGCTACACTATTGATGACCTGAACAATGGGGTGTACAGCAACCAAGGCAGGAAATGGGAGAAAATCTACAATGAGTTCAAGGAAGCCGAAGAGAAGAACGGAAGCATCAACGACCTGAAGGAACTCGTGACGCCGCAAATCTGGAAACTCGTTGAACCCGAGTTCCAGGCGTTCATCACCGACCATCCTGAAGCATTGAAGGAAATGCCACCGCAACCGGCCGACGAACAAGCCGAAGCCGACGGTGAAGGCAATGCAAAGGATAATGCCACTGGCGAAGCTGCTCCCGCCAAGGCAAAGGCAGCCAAATCAGGCGCACCTGCCTGCTCGGCAAATCTGCCCCTGTGGCTGAGTATCATCGGCGCTCTGTTGGGCCTGTGGGCCCTGCTCACCGCCCTGAGCAACCGCGGCAAACTCAAAGAGATGCGCCGCAATTTCGCCCGTGAGTTGGAGCGCACCAACGCCAACTTGCAGGAGTTCTCGACCGACGCCGCCGACCAGATGAAGGCGCTGTCAATCAGGCTGACCGGTAAGGCCATCCGCAAGGATGACAACTTCGAGGAGCCTGTCGTAGAAGACGAACCCGTAGAGGGCGAGCCCGAGACGGAAGAAGCCGTTGAGGAAGAGCCCCAGATTGAAGAAGTCGTTGAACAGGCCGTTGAGGAACCGCGTGAGCCTATCACCTTGTTCATGTCCAAGCCCGACGAGAACGACGATTTCACCCGCGTGAGCGACACCTTAGAGCCCGGCAACTCCCTCTATGTGCTGGACAGCAAGGACGGTGAACACGGAACCTTTGAGGTCATCGACAAGCCCGAAGTACACCGCATGGCATTGATGATGCCCACCGAGAACCTGATTCGTGCCTGCTCGGGCAACGCCATCCAGATTCCCAGCGGCAACCGCATCGTTACCGACCGTCCCGGTGAGGCAGAATTCATCGACGGCAAATGGCACGTTGTAGTCAAGGCCATTATCCACTACGAAGGATAAACCCTCAATGAGCTAACAGTTAATAGTTAATAGAGAATAGTTGGCAGACTATAACCGTCAACGGGTTAAAGCAACCAACGAAAATCTATTAACTATTAACTATTCTCTATTAACTCAAAAAACATGCGCTGGACCTGTCCAAAATGCGGCAAAAAGTTGGAAATCAGCAACGAGCAACTCATCGCCAATGATGGCGTGATTGTTTGCCCGCAGTGCTTGCTGCAGGCTCGCCAGCCCATTCCCACTGCCCGCGTCGCGGCAAAATATGACAAGGCCGATGCGGACACCACACCCCCAAAACGCACCAAAAACAGTACCCCTCCCCCACACAAGCCCCGCATGAAACAGGCCAAAACGTCCTACCGCTACACCGGCCTCAGTGGCGACAACAACAGAGCCACACGTCCATCTACCAAGAAGAAAAGCACCAAAAAGAAATCCAAGAAGAAAAAAGGCAAGGATGAAGGCATGAGCCCGTTGGGCTGCCTGGGCCGCACCATCATTTTCACGCTGGTGCTGTTCGCCGTTTATGTCTTCTTCGGCCTGTTGCTCGAATCCTTTCAATAACCCCCGCCAAAGCGCCTCCCCGTTCTTAAAAACAGATAACACAATTTAAGGATATTTCGTGCAGGAATATCGTGCAAAAAGTGTAACTTTGCAGGACATTTTCGGTCAAGCCACAAAACGGCCTTGACACGCGGCAAATTTCATGGAGAGATGGCGGATTTTCTCTCGACATATCATTTACAGGGTCTGGTGTTGGGCCTGTGCTCATTCCTGATCATCGGCATCTGCCACCCCATCGTCATCAAGGGGGAGTACCATTTTGGACAACGGTTCAAGTGGTTTTTCCTTATTGCAGGTGTGTTGTTGTGCATCGGTTCGCTGATGGTCAACAGCGTGATGTTGTCTGCACTGATGGGCGTGGGTGCATTCTCGTGCTTCTGGGGCATCAAGGAGATGGCCGAGCAGCAGGAGCGCGTGCGCAAGGGCTGGTTTCCCCGCAACCCCAAGCGCACCTACCCTTGGGATGAGAAAGCCGACAAGAAAGACAACGAATAATCGATTGTGAAGACGGTGAAGGCGATAACCTTGACAACAGTCATGCTTGTGCTGCTTGGCACGGCGATGAGTGCGGCTCACAATGTGAGCGGCACCATTACCTGTGACGGACAGGGTGTCGCCGGTGTGCCCGTGAGCGACGGTTATGAGGTGGTCCTTACCGATGCCAATGGCCATTATGAGATGACCAGCGGCAAGTACAACGGTTATGTGTTCTACACGCTGCCCGGCGGTTACGAGCCGATGCTTGCCGATGGCTTCAATCCGCAATTCTGGGCACCGCTCGATTCACATGACGTCAATGTGAGCGAGACACATGATTTTGAACTGCGCCGTGTGGACAATGACCACCACATCATGGTCTTCGGTGCCGACACGCATCTGGCACGCCGCATCACCGACCGCGCCTTTTTCAAGAAAGGTTTCCTCGCCAGCATGAACGAGGAGGTAGAACAAGCGGGCGACCTGCCCATCTATTCCACACTGCTGGGCGACCTCACCTGGGACGTGTTCTGGACCCAGAACGATTATGACCTACACGATTTCATGGCCGACATGAAAACATGGAACTATCCCATGACGCTGTGGCCCGTTATCGGTAACCACGACCACGACCCCAGCGTGCCTGCCGGCTCTACCACCGACTTTGACGCCGCCCAGGCATGGCGCGACATCGTTTGCCCGAATTACTACAGTTTCAACTTGGGCAAGATTCATTATGTCGTCCTTGATGACATTAATTACCTGAACGAGGCGATACCCGGCGAAAACTACTCCGAGGGTGTCGTCGGCAGCCGCAACTACCGCGGAGTCATCGCTGATTATCAACTCAACTGGCTGCGTAAGGATTTGGCGCAAGTGGAGCACAATGTTCCTCTGGTCGTGTGCATACACATCCCCGCTTGGTCAGTCACCTCCCAGTTCGGCTATTACTCGCGACTGGACAACACCTACGCGCTGTGTTCCATTCTCAGGCATTATGACAACGTCCACATCGTGAGCGGCCACACCCACGGCAACTATACCGTGCGCACCTCAGGCTATCCCAACATCACCGAGCATAACATCGCCGCTGTGTGCGGCACGCTGTGGTGGAGCGCGTCAGTGTCAGGCCACAACGTTTGCCATGACGGCAGCCCCGCGGGTTATTCACTGTGGGAAGCCGATGGCGACAACCTACGCTGGACGTACAAGGCCACAGGAAACGGCAATGACCAGATGCGCTTGTATGACATGAACACCGTGCGCAACTTTTATCGCACCAACAGCACGATATCTGCTCTCTTGAACGAATATCCCTCGCGGGTGGATTTCTCGACGATTGACGACAACTTGGTCATGGTAAATGTGTTTGCCTATGACAACGACTGGCAGATAAGCATCTGCGAGGGCGACAGCCTGCTGGGTTGCCAACGTGTTTGCACCGAAGACCCCTTCCACACCATTGCCCTTGACGTGCCGCGATGGGATGCCGTAGGCTACTTTTCATCAGACTATGCCACAAGCCGTAACACCCACATGTTCGAGGCCCAGGCCGTGACAGCGACCGAGCCCATCACGGTGCGCGTCATCGACAGATTCGGCAACATTCATCTGCGTTCCATCTCCAGGCCGCACACCTACAGTGCCAGCATGGAAAAGCAGGAGACCAAATTAACTGCCGGCGACGTGAATGCCGACAGGGAGATAAACATTACCGACGTGAACGCCATCATCAACATGATTACCACCGGTAAACGGAAGGGTTATGTGCCCGTCCTCATCGACTGCAATGCCGACAACGAAGTGAACATTGCTGATGTGAACAAAATCATTGACACAATCATAACACAATAACGACACTATGCGAATCGATATTCTCACCGTCATACCCGAGGCACTGGAATCGCCGCTTCACACCTCTATCCTGCAACGCGCGCAGGACAAGGGGCTGGTGGAGATTCATGTGCACAATCTGCGTGACTGGAGCCTGCGCAAGCACCGCAAGGTGGACGACTACCCCTTTGGCGGAGAAGCCGGCATGGTGATGCAGATTGAACCCGTGTGGCGCTGCATGGAGGAACTGAAAAGCCAGCGCGAATATGACGAGATCATCTTCACCTCACCCGACGGTGAACAGCTATCACAGCCTATGGCCAACGCCCTGTCGCTGAAAGAGAACCTGATGATCTTGTGCGGACACTACAAGGGCGTGGACTACCGCATACGCGAGCATCTCATCACCCGCGAAATCACCATCGGTGACTATGTCCTCACGGGCGGTGAACTGCCGGCGGCAGTCATTGCCGATGCCGTGGTCAGGCTGATTCCCGGTGCCATAGGTGATGAGCAGAGTGCATTGAGCGACTCTTTTCAAGACGGGCTCATCGAAGCACCTGTCTATACCCGCCCCGAGGTCTTCAACGGCTGGCGGGTCCCTGAAATCCTGCTGAGCGGGCATCAGGCTAAAATCGCCGAGTGGAAGATGCAGATGTCATTGGAACGCACCCGACGTTTGCGTCCTAACCTGCTCAAAGACCAAGATTGAAACAACAAGTAATACATAAACAATCATCATAATAACCGACAATGGCAGCATTAAAATTTCAACGTCCCAAGTGGATACCTCGGTGGCTCAACATACCGTTGCTCATTTTTGTGGGCTTTGTAGTGGTATTGTTGTTCTTTGGTGACAACAACTACATGCGCATCAGCAAATACCGCTCTCAAATCAATGAGCTCAAGAGCCAAATCAAGAACAACCAGGACTCGGCAGCAATGTATGAGACCAAAATCAACGAACTGAACACCGACAACGAGACGCTGGAACGCCTGGTCCGTGAGAAATACGGCATGAAGCGTACCAACGAGGAGGTTTACATCACCGACATCCCCTGACATGAATATGGAGACACAAGAGAGAATCAGTATCTCAGGCGTACTGCTTATTATCGGCCTGCTCATCATGGCAGTGATGGCCCTGATGCCGTTGCTCAACATCAACCCTCAATGGATGAAGTGGATGCGTTGGATTTATGCCGGCGGCGCCGTCTTGGTGCTGGTAGCACGCATTGTGGGAGTTTACAACGGCCCATCACTGCGTATTAAGCGCCTGCACCGCATCCTCATCTCCAGTGGCATCCTGTATTGCGCCAGTGCCTTGATGATGTTCATCTCTAACGGCACCAACGACTGGATTGGCTTCCTGCTGGCGGGTGTGATGGTGCAACTGTACGCCTCGTGGATGATTGAGCACGAAGAGAAGAAATCAGAAAAATAGCCTTGACCAACGGTATATTATTTTTGTAATTTCCAAGATTTGAGTAATTTTGCGCGATAATGAAAGGCAATCTTATCATAGATAACGGAAACACGTCGGTGAAGGTGGCATTCTTCATCGGTGCACAGGTGGTTGCCACCAACCGTTTCGTCCGTCGGGACGCGCGGTTGCTGCAGCGTTTCATCAGCACTTACAAGCCCGACTCTGCCATTGTGTGCAGCACAGCCTCAAGTGCCGCCAGTCAACGCATCGAGGAACTTGCCGATCAACGCTGCCGCCGGGTGATTCACCTGACGCACGAGACGCCGATGCCCATCCGTTTGGGATACCGTACCCCGCAGACATTGGGCCGCGACCGCATCGCCACAGCAGTGGGTGCCTGGGGCATTGCCCAGCGTCTCGACAACGCCAGCGATGTGTTGGTCATTGATGCAGGCACTGCCATCACCTATGACCTGGTAACTGCCAACGGCTGCTTTGTCGGCGGCAACATCGCCCCCGGCATGAAGTTGCGCTTCAAGGCCTTGCACGAGCACACCGGAAGGCTGCCACTGGTCGATGCCGACGGCGAGACGCCATTGGTGGGTTATGATACCGACACGGCCATCCGCAGCGGCGTCATGCTGGGTTTGCTGGGCGAAATCAGGTGCTACATCGCCGACCTCAAACTCTCCCACCCCAACCTGATGGTCTTCCTCACCGGTGGTGACGGCAAATTGCTGCACAAGCTCATCGGAGACAAGAGCATCATTTATCACGAACTGCTTGCGGCTGAAGGCCTCAACCGCATCCTATTATACAATCAGGCAAATGAAAAGCTATAAGAGAATACTTTTAATGGTGCTTACCGTAGCCATGGGCTGCGGTGCGGCACAGTCACAAACCATCAATACTCCGTACTCCAAGATGGGCTACGGCATGCTCAACGATAACGTGTCGAGCATTCAACGCTCGATGGGAGGCGTGGGTTATGCCATGAAGGGCGGACGCATCGTCAACGTGATGAACCCTGCTTCCTATGCCGACGTGGACTCCCTCACCTACCTGTGGGACGTGGGCATTGACTTGACGAACCTGTGGAGCAAAGAGAATGACAACAAGGGATACAGCTTTGGCGGCGGACTGGACTACCTGACCGGACATTTCAAGGTTGCCAAAAAGTTAGGCGCAGCATTCGGACTGTTGCCCTATTCGTCTGTCGGTTACGCCTATGGAGGTGATATCACTGGCGGCAGTGAGGCGCGCAGCGGCAGTGGCGGTCTCAACCAGCTGTTCCTGGGTGTGGGTTATGAGCCTATCAAGAACCTGAGCGTGGGTGTGAACTTCGCCTACCTCTTCGGTTCGACATCCAACACGACGCTCATCAACGCAACCTCAACGAGCTACTTCACCCGCAACATGAGCATCAGGGACTGGAACGCCCAAGCCGGTATCCAGTACAGCCTGCCCATTGCCAAAGGTCGTGACAGGCTCACCCTGGGTGCATCTTTCCAACCCAAGAAGTCGTTCCACGGCAACACATGGGGTACCAGTTTCGACAGTCAGGACACCAAAGTGGACACCATCGGCTACACCTCGATGAAGGGCAACTATGAGCAGCCCGCCACCATCGGCGTAGGACTGAGTTATGACTTTGACCGCCGTCTTACCGTTGAAGCCGACTACACTTATCAGGCCTGGAGCAAAGCAAAATATCTTCCCATCGCCGGTTTTGAGCCCCAAACGATGCAGTTTGACGACCGCTGGAAACTTGCTGCCGGTGTTCAGTACTCACCCAACAAGCGCGGCAGCTTCTTCGGAGCGATGTCTTTCCGTGCCGGTGTCTTCTACAACCACGACTATCTGAACTACAACGGCAACAACGTGCGGGACTACGGTGCCAGCATCGGTGTAGGACTTCCCGCTCCCAACAGCAAGACTACTGTCAACCTGGGATTGGAATGGCGCCACCGCGAGACCAGCCCGGTACAACTCATCACCGAGAACTACCTCAACATTACGCTGGGCGTGAATTTCAACGAGTTGTGGTTCTGGAAGAGCCGCATCCGTTAACAACGTGAGACGACTACTGCACATAGCTTTTGCGCTGCTCGTGGTGACAGTCGGGATGGCCGGATGCAAGGATGACTCCACCAGTATGGTGAGCCATGCCACCGATCCCGAAAAAGTACCCACCATGACAACATCTGACGTGCAGACTGTCATCAGCGACTCGGGGCACACCCGATACCGCATCGCCGCTCCGTCGTGGAACATGTTTGAAGAAGCCAAAGAGCCGCATTGGACTTTTCCCGAAGGGGTGACCTGTGAGGAACTGGACAACAATTACAACACCGTTTCCACCATCAAATGCGACTCGGCCTATTTTGACAAGAACAAATCCCTGTGGAAACTGGTCGGCAATGTGCACATCACTAATGTCTCTGGCGACATTGTGACCACTGACGAGCTGATGTGGGACCAGCATCTACACAAGCTTTACAGCAACGCGTTCATCCACATCGAGAAACAGGGCCGCATCATCGAGGGATATGGATATGAGTCGAACGAGCGGCTCACCACCTACCAGTTGAGGCAGGTGGAGGCCATCTTCCCCATCGACGAGCGGCGCATGCCTCACCCTAACAGTGGCAATGCTCCTCAAAAAATGAGATGACATGCACAACGAACTGACAACAACGATATTATTATAAATCATTTTGGATCCTAGTTACACCACTCCGCTGATTATCGCGCTCATCGCGCTGCTGTGCTCGGCCTTCTTCTCGGGCATGGAAATCGCCTTTGTGTCTTCCAATAAAGTGCGGGCCGAGATCGAGATGGCGCGCGGCGGTATCATCAACCGCATACTCAACATCTATTACCGCAACCGCGAGATGTTCATCTCCACGTTGCTGATTGGCAACAACATAGCCAACATCGTGTACTCGATGGCTATGGCAAAACTGCTCACCATCCCCTTGCAGAGTTGGGTAGGCAACGAGGCGGTACTGCTGTTGGTGCAGACCATTATTGCCACACTGATTATTCTCATCTTCGGAGAGTTCGTTCCCAAGACGATATTCCGCATCAACCCCAATGCCTCATTGCGCACGGCCTCCATCCCCCTGTTCATGGCATATTGCACGCTCTACCCCATCTCACGCTTCACCGAGTGGCTGTCAGCGTCGCTGATGAAACTGTTCGGCATCAAGATTGACTCTACCAGGGTGCGCCTGCTCACCGTTGACGAGCTGGATGCCTACCTGCAAGAGAACATCGACAAACGTGAGGATGAGAACAAGAGCGTGGAGCGCGAGGTCAAAATTTTTGAGAACGCCCTCGACTTCAGCGACACCCGCCTGAGGGACTGCATGGTACCGCGTAATGAGATTGTCGCCGTCGATGTCGAAGAGACCACACGCGAGGACCTGGTAAAACTGTTTACACGTTCAGGACTGTCCAAGATTGTGGTCTATAAGGAGAGCATCGACGATGTCATCGGCTTTATCCAGGTCAGTGAACTGTTCGTTACCACTGTTGACTGGAAAACCCGCCTCAAACCTGTGGTGTTTGCCCCTGAGACCTTACTTGCCCGCAAGATGATGCAGCAACTTATGGACGAAAAACGCTCCATGGCTATCGTCATCGACGAGTTTGGTGGCACCAGCGGCATGGTCACCCTGGAAGACCTGGTGGAAGAAATCTTTGGTGAAATCGAGGACGAGCACGACAAGAACCGACTCACTGCCCGACAAATCAACGAGAGTAGCTATGAGTTCTCGGGACGCATGGAAATCGAGGAAATCAACGAGCGTTTCCACCTCGACATCCCTGAGAGCGACGACTACCAGACCCTTGCCGGCTACCTGCTTGCCGAGGAGGAAGCCATCCCCAATGTGGGCGACGTGATTGAGCTGCCGCCATACCGCTTTACCATCGAGCGCAAGACCGCGGCACGCATCGAACTCATCCGTGTAGATATCATCAGCGAGGACGAGAAGAAATAACCCGCAAGACAAGCAGCAAGACTGCTTATCATGAAAAATGGGTGAATTTAAGCAAAATTTTGTCGAATTATTTGCAATATTGAAAAGATTTGCATTATCTTTGCACCGCATTTCTGACGAGGTGTAACCAGGTGTGTTAGTTCAGTTGGTTAGAATACCTGCCTGTCACGCAGGGGGTCGCGTGTTCGAGTCACGTACACACCGCAAGAGAGGAATCCATCGAGGATTTCTCTTTTTGTTTTATATTCATAGGGTTATTCGTCTATCATACAGACCGTTAGGGACGGGCGAGCAAGGCTGTCGAAAAAAAATACTTCGAAACCTATAGCAACTCTTAAAAAAAAATACTAAATTTGCGATACATTACTAAAACTATAACTTCATGGAAAAGATTGACACTCTGGACAAAAAGATTCTGGAAATCATAATGAAAAATGCGCGCATCCCCAGCAAAGATGTAGCACAAGTGTGCGGGGTGTCGCGTGCAGCTGTACATCAACGCATTCAACGTCTCATCGACGAAGGTATCATCACCGGGTCGGGCTACAACGTCAACCCCAAATCGTTAGGCTACTCCACATGCACATTTATCGGCTTGACGCTTGAGAGGGGTTCGATGTACCGCACTGTTGTGCCTGAATTGCTGAAGATCAAGGAAGTTGTGGAGTGTCATTTCACAACGGGACACTACACCATGATGATTAAGGTTTATGCCCGCGATAATGAGCACCTCATGTCGCTGGTCAATGACCGCATCCAGCACATCGATGGCGTGGCAGCTACCGAGACTCTTATCTCCTTGGAACAGAGCATCAACCGTACTCTGCCCATCTACTATGAAGAGTAGCCTTTGGCTCCCTCAAGCGATACTAAGGATATCAAACCTTCATGCCCAGTCCTACCGAATGCGGGCATTTTGACGCTACAAACCTGTTATCCAGTTTTTTATTTGTAAATTTGAAGCGTCAAATGGCAACAGAACATTTAAAACACTATTAAAACAGCAAACACCATCATGATAGAGAATAACCGTTATTGCGTTATCATGTGCGGAGGTGTAGGCAGCCGTTTTTGGCCGTTCTCCAAAGCCGCAATGCCCAAACAGTTCATCGACTTCTTCGGGACGGGCCGCAGCCTGCTGCAGACCGCAGTTGACCGCATCAGCGACATCGTTCCCCAAGAGAATATCATTCTCATGACGAACGAGAACTACGAGCACCTGATCAGGGAACAGCTTCCTGATATCAAGGACAACCAGATCCTGCTCGAGCCGGCACGCCGCAACACGGCTCCGTGCATTGCTTGGGCTGCACACCATATTCAGGCCATCACTCCCAATGCCAAAATCATGGTTGCTCCGAGCGACCACCTCATCATCAATGTTGAGAAATTCAAGCAGTGCGTTGAGCGCGCCTTTGACTTCATCGAATCACGCGATGCATTGGTTACAATGGGTATCAAACCCAGCCGACCCGAAACTGGCTACGGTTACATCCAGGTGGGTGAGCCTGTCGAGGGCGACTTCTCTACAGTGAAAACCTTTACCGAGAAGCCTAATGAGGACCTGGCCCGCGTATTCCTTAATTCGGGCGAGTTCTATTGGAATTCAGGCATCTTTTTCTGGAGCGCTGACAGCATCCTGAATGCCCTGAACAGCTGCGCCCCCGAGGTGAATGCCGTTTTTGAACAAGGCAAAGAGTATTTCGGCACCGACCAGGAGCGGAATTACATCGACACCAATTTTGCGGCATGCCCCAGCATCAGCATCGACTTCGCCGTCATGGAAAAAGCACCAAACGTCTTTGTCGAGACAGTGGACTTTGGCTGGAACGATCTGGGAACATGGAGGTCGTTGTATGAGCATTCTCCCAAGAACAAGGACGGCAACGTCACGCAGAACTGCAAAGCCTTGATGTTCAACAGCCACAACAACATCATAGCCGTTAAGGGCGACAAACTGATTGTCACTTCGGGCCTTGAAGGATACATCGTCGCCGATGTTGATGACGCTCTGCTCATTGTCCCGATGGAGGAAGAGCAAAAAATCAAGCAATACGTTAACGAGGTAAAATCTAAATACGGCGACAAATACCTCTGATGCACATCCAAGCAACAACCTGCAATAAGACCGTCACGGGACACCTTTCAAAAAAGATGTCCCGTGATTTATTCCGTAGTAATTAGAATTGTCCTTTATTCCCCTGCGGCCTGCTGTGAGTCGGGAGTCTGCTGTGACATGCCCTCGCGCGGACGAGCCAACAGTTCAAACGTCTCTACATAAATCTCGGTAGTGAAACGCTTCACCTGGTTCCTGTCTTCCCAGGCGCGTGTGCGCAAGCGGCCTTCAAGGTAAATCTGTGTTCCCTTGCGAATGTAGCGCTCAGCAATCTCGGCATTCTTGCCCCACATCACAATGTTGTGCCACTCGGTGCGTTCAGGAACCTGCACACCATTGGCATTGGTGTATGCTCTATCGGTAGTAGCGAGTGTAAAAGATGCCACGGGCTGATTTTGTGCAACATATCGCACATCCGGGTCCCTGCCCACGCGACCCAACAAAATAACTTTATTGACTGACATAATGAATGGTTTATTAGTTTTACAATTAATTGATAATTCTTCTTAGTTTCTCATCAACAGCCAGTGCCCTTCAAGGCAAGACCTGCTTTCTCGTGCAAGCCGAACATCAGGTTCATTGCATGAACCGCATTGCCAGCACAGCCCTTGAGCATCGCATCAACCACAGCATGCACAGTTAGCAGACCATCACGCTCGTCCTTTTCTAGACGAAGGAGGCACTTATTGGTGTTCTCGATGTCGGCCGTAACAATGGGGCGGTCAACCAGGAACACAAAGTTGTGATCCTCATAGTACTGCTCATAGAGCTGACGTATCATTTCGCCATCTACACCACACTTGAAACGTGCTGCGACAGCAAGTGTACGCCTTTCGGCTAATGGTGTCACTGTGAGTGTCACAGGCTGATTGAAACTCGACTGGCATTGTCCCAGAGCCATCTCAATCTCCTGCCGTTGTGCTTGCAGCCACTCGTCAGCAACAGCACCTCCAGGGCCCTTTGCAATAGCATCATAGTCGATGGTGCCCATCGCCACATGCAGTTCTATAGCGCTGTTGAGCAACAGGTTGCGGGCCATTGGCATCAACGCGAGCAGCGATATCGTCGCGCATTTGCCAGGGACTGTAACGCATCGTGCATCATGCACAAGCACGCGGCGCTGCATCTCGCTCAAGCCATACTTCCACAGTTTGTCCGCACCATGGTCCAGATTCCAGCTTCCGTTCAGGTCAATCAGCCTGATGTCGTTGGCGTTGTCAATCAAGGCGATGGCGCGCTGCGTCTGGTCACGGTTGCCACAAGTGAAAATGACATCCACCTCAGCAGGAGCGCCAGGGTCATTAACCATGAGCGAACTCTCACCGACAATTCCGGGCACAATCTGTACAAGCGGTACGGTCGCATTGCTCGAGGTGTTCACCCACACCAACTCCACATCAGGATGGTTGAGGAGAATTCTCACCAACTCGGCACCCCGAAGATTGTCACATCCTGTGATGCCGACTTTAATCATTCAGACTGATGCTGTGCGGGGAGTTCTGCGGCATGAATTGCTCGAAGACAAGTCGAGCCTGCTCATGTGTCACACCCTCGGCGAGGATGGCAACCACAGTGTCGGCACCGGCAATGGTACCAAGCACCTCTGCAGGACGGCTCATATCGATATCATAGGCAAGACCCGGCGCATAGCCGTTGCGGGTCTTGATGACAGCTACGTTTCCCGAGAATGTAACCGAGACCAGGCCCACCTGTTTAGCGGCGTGCGCGTCGGTCTGGCGCAAACTCAGCAACCTATCTTGTAACTGGTTGGTATCGGGAATGATGTACATGTAAGTATTGCGGTCGGTTGCCACCTTGGAAATCTTCAAGGCTTTCAGGTCACGCGACAACGTTGCCTGAGTCACATTGATATTGTGCTCACGCAACATATCGGCCAATTCACTTTGGCTACCAATGCAATTTGTCTTGATCAAATCAGCGATCAATTGTAAGCGGTCACGTTTTCTTTTCACGATAACTTTCTTTTTTCTGGGTTTCTTGGTTTCAGTTGTTGCATTCATAATTCATATACACTAAATATTTGGTTATCGATGCAAAGGTAATTGTTTTTTTATTTCTAACAACATATTTATTGATTTTTTTCTATGAAAATTCATAATATAATTCAATATTCATTACAAATGGTAATATTTTTCCCAATGTTTCAATAGCCACATGCGCTATTCTTCTCAACGCATGCCACTGCACGGCTTAGCATGTGAAAGAAATGATGATGGTTAAAGTGCGTTAAAAATCTTGACAACCCACCAACAATATTGTAATTTTGCAACAAAATATTATTGTTTTACCAATTTAATTCTATTATCACCATGAAAAACATGTATTCACCAGACGTCCATCGCTACCTGTGCCAACAGCGGGACAAAGAGTTTCTGGCACTTTACCACCCTACCCTCGATGCTCTGCTTGAAAAAGGCATGCCCTTGGGAAAAGCCCGTCGAGCGGCAGTGGAATTCACCATCACAAACGGCCATCCGCGCTACCATGTGAACCACGAGAACGCCTACCGCCGGGTGTGCCATCTACTTAAAGCCGACGAGAAACACGGCAATGGAGCACGCACCTATGAGGGCAAAGAGGAAATTGGCCTTGCCGAGACACGACTGCGACGCCACATGTGGAAAGAAATCACACAACAGGTCCGCGAATTGTGCACCTACGGATTGAGTGTTGACCGAGCAGTTGAGCACATTTTGGAACACGGTCGCGCCTCCCGGTTCTTCATCACACCCTCGACGGCACTGACCAAAATCTGCATCCATGAGCGCTCTCGAGCCTTGCGATGAATGTAGCGAAACAAAACCATAGCACTTAAACAATAAACACACATAAACGAGAAAACCATGAAATACCGCATTGACATCACCATCGACCTGGACGAGATCCAGCAAGCCATTTA
This sequence comes from Muribaculaceae bacterium, assembly GCA_017427945.1. GTDB lineage: Bacteria > Bacteroidota > Bacteroidia > Bacteroidales > Muribaculaceae > Sodaliphilus. The sequence goes on from JAFRRT010000021.1 coordinate 25,615, forward strand.
CACCGAAGGGACCTGGCATCCTGCAGCTAACGCCACCGCATGGGGCGTGAACTCGAGCAATGAACCTATCATTGACCGTCGTGTGCGCGAAGGTCTTGACGACCTGTTAGCCCGCATGAGCGGATATCTCGTCAGCCAAAACATCAACTTCAACATTGAGCGCCAGAATATCGTCCTCGGCATCGAGCTCCACCGCCGTCCCACGCTCTCCATCGCCAGCGACCTCAAAAGTGCGATTGTTAAAGCACTTGCCAACTATACGCTGATGACGCTCTATGGTGACGAGGACAGCATTTATGGCACAGCATGGAAACTGCATCGGGCACGCACGCTGGTGCTGCTCGTCCGCCCGTAACCGCCTGCTCATCCTTCTTTCAAGACAACAAACCACACGCTGGCCACCGCGACGGCAGTCTGGTTTGTTGTCTTACTTTTTTTGAAAAACTCTGGTTTTTTCTTGTTTAATTCAATAAGCGCCTATACCTTTGCATGCCAATACACACACATTTTAACAAGTTAATTATGAAAGATATACAAGTTTTAGCCATTGACGGGTTTACGACAATCCTTTTGTTTCTGCTGGTATTGGCGATATTGGCCTATGTTTTTCTGCGACCAATCAAAGCGTTGTTTAAAATGAAGTTTGATGTTTCCAAGTACTCCGGTAAACTTCTTGGCAGCATCTTATACATCGGCTTTTTTACAGCATTCATATTTATATTTCTGTATCCGGTGGGCTTTGAAGACACTTCACACATCCCCACTTCACAAAAGTGGATTGTCCAGTTCCATGAGAAGTTCCCATACGATGCCGAGTTCGCAAAATACTTGAAATATTTAAATGATGCCATCGAACTGTGGCATTAGTTAGAATGCCCTGCAGTGTAATAGCGTCTGCCACTCTTATCCCGAAAAGTGCAACTTTCTTCACCCTGTGTGGTTCATGTTTCGGGAAATATAACTATTTTTGTGCCAGTTTTAAGTTATGGGACAGTCTTTTAGGTAGCTGCGCTCATAAGAACTGTTTTTTAGAAACGTCATTTCCATCTTAATAAACTATGGGCATCAAACTAACTAGACTCAATCTATGGCATGCTATGACCCTGTTGCTGGCATTGATGTTTGTGGCACCACACTCATTGGCTACCAACTATGTGACATTCAATAACGGAAGGCTCATCGTTTTCCCAGATTCTTGTGTCAAAGCCTTCGTGACAGACGATGGGAGGTTGACAGTCACTGCCATGGACGACAAGGTTTACACTTACTCGCTTGAAGAGATCGCCTCAATCGACCAGCAACTTAACAAGGTGCTGCCCTCTATCACATCCTACAAGTTCAACAACAAGTACAACTACCAAGTGTACACCGATGCTACAGGAGTGATTGGCGACGGCGAAATCAATGTAACTGTTGCAGGTATCGGCAAGCGATTGACAGCATCGTTCAGCCTCTCGGACGAAAACGCCAAAGCCTACGTCGATGGTGTGGAGCAGATCAGCAAGGAGAGCCGCCTGCGTTTTGACGGCAGCCGCGTGTACACAGTGGGATATCAAGGTGACAAGATACTGTTGCCCGATGTCAATGGCCAATATGTGTTCTTGCCTTTTGGCAGGGAATATTCTGTCAGTGTCGATTTCCTGATCGACCAAGCCACCAAAGTACCGCAAATCTATATCAACACCGTGAATGGCGAACCCATATCCAGCAAAAAAAACTATCTTGATGCCGAAATCATTATCGACGGAGCCGGTGTTTTCCCGTCAATGACCGATTCAGTTCAAGTCAAGGGACGAGGGCACACATCCTGGTCTTCTAATCCAGACTCCAAAAACCCCTACCGCCTGAAGTTTGCCGAGAAAGTGAAACCGCTGGGCTTGACCAAGGGCAAAAACTGGGTACTGCTTGCCAACAAATACATGTCCTCAATGTTAACCAATGCCTTCGGCATGAAGGCCGCCAGCCTCATCGGGACAGCTGCCGTGAACCATATCATCCCTGTGGACCTGTTTGTCAATGGAGTTTACAAGGGCAGTTACAACTTTACCGAGAAAGTGGGCTTGGCAAACAACAGCGTGGACCTCGACGATGAGAGTGTCGCTACACTGTTAGAACTGGACAGCTACTATGACGAAGATGACACCCAGAAATTCAGGTCATCACCGTACAGCATCCCCGTGAATATCAAAGATCCCGATTTCAGCGAAGGGACCACTGTCCTCACATTAAATGACATCAAACAGCGTTTTAACGCTTTTATCAGATCCGTTAAGAATGACGAGGATTTCACCGACTTGGTGGACGTGGACTACCTTGCCCGGTTCCTGCTGTTGAATGAACTGATCTGCAACTATGAGATTTTCCACCCAAAGAGCACTTACTGTTACAATGAGAACATTCTTGACGATGACAGCAAGTTTGTATTCGGACCCGTGTGGGACTTTGACTGGGCCTTTGGCTATCAGACCAACAGGAACTATTTCAAGTGTAATCCCACTGTGGACTTTTACACCCAAGTGAGCATGACACAATTGCCCTTCTTTACCAAACTGCGCTACAATGAAAAGGTTTCAAAGCGCATCTATGAAGTCTTAAAAGATTTCGTCGAGAATGGTTTGGACGAGTTGTGTGAGTTTTGCCAAGAATATTACCTGTATGCCAAGCCTTCACTTAAACTGAACAAGGTACCGAACAAAGACGGTACCGACTACGCTGCACAGGCGACGATGGCCGCCGATTGGTTCAGAGAACGAGCTGAATACATGCTTGCCAGCATGGAGCCCGAGCCCACCCTGCCGGGTGACGTGAACGGTGACGGTGAGGTGAACATCGCCGACGTGAATGCCATCATTGACTTCATTTTGGCCGGGATAGGCTCAGCCAGCGCTGCCGACGTGAATCAAGATGGTGAGGTGAACGTTGGTGATATCACATCAATCATCGACATCTTGTTACGTGGGCGTTAATCGGTGCCTACAATCAAATAGACGTAAACCACATAGACTATGAAACTAAGACATTTTATATTACTTGTTGTGGCGTTGGCGGCTGTTTTGCCCGCTACGGCCGACGTGCATCCCCGCTACACCACAATGGTGAGCGACGCTACTACCACTTATACTACCAAGCGTCCACCCGCCGAAGAACGGCTGTTCACCAGCGCCATCATCGAGAAACGCATCAAGGAGGTGCTTAAGCAAATCAAGGGCAATCCGCGCCTGGCATGGATGTTTGAGAATTGCTTCCCCAACACGCTCGACAGCACGGTCCACTATCGCCTGACCGATGACGGTGAGGACGACACCTTTGTCTATACAGGCGACATCCACGCGATGTGGTTGCGCGACAGCGGTGCCCAAGTGTGGCCCTATGTCAAATATGCCAATAAGGACGAGAAACTGCGGCACATGCTGCGCGGTGTGATTTTGCGTCAATTCAAGTGCATCATCCTCGATCCATATGCCAACGCATTCAACGATGGCCCCACAGGCAGCCAATGGGAAAACGACCTCACCGACATGAAGCCCGAGCTGCATGAGCGCAAGTATGAGATTGACTCGCTGTGCTATCCCATTAGGCTCGCCTACGAGTACTGGCTGGTAACCGGCGATGACAGCATCTTTGGCGACCTGTGGCAACAGGCCATCCAAGCCGTGCTGCGAACCTTCAAGGAGCAACAGCGCAAGAACGGAAACAAGGGACCGTATAAGTTCATGCGCCGAGATATCGACGCTAAATCTTCGCTTACTTGGTACGGTTGGGGACCGCCCGTCAACCCTGTGGGACTCATCGTGTCGTGCTTCCGTCCCAGCGACGATGCTACTGTACTGCCATTCCTGGTGCCCAGCAACTTCATGGCGGTATCCTCGTTGCGCAAGGCTGGCGAGATTCTGCAGAAGGTGAACAGTGACTACTTGCTTGCCGAACAATGTCGCGACTTGGCCCAGGAGGTGGAAGATGCCCTGCACAAATATGCCATCGTGGACCATCCCAAGTACGGAAAAATCTATGCTTACGAGGTGGACGGCTGGGGCGGACGCGTGCTGGCCGACGATGCCAATGTGCCGAGTCTGCTGGCAATGGGCTATCTGGGCGACGTGCCCATGGATGATCCCATCTACCGCAACACCCGTCGCTTTGTGTGGAGTGAGGACAATCCCTGCTTCTTCAAGGGTAAGGCGGGCGAAGGTATCGGCGGCGCCCACACAGCCTATAACCTCATCTGGCCCATGAGCATCATGATGAAAGCCTTCACTGCCGACAACGACGAAGAAATTGCCTGGTGCATGCGCCAACTGCTCACCACCGATGCGGGCACAGGCTTCATGCACGAGTCATTCAACAAGGATGACGCATCACGCTACACCCGCGCCTGGTTTGCCTGGCAGAATACACTCTTCGGCGAACTGGTCATCCACCTGGTCGAGAACGGCAAGACCGACCTGCTCGTACACTGCCTCGACTGACCCAGCGTTATTCAAAAAAATCTTTTACAATCCCTATCAAATATTAAAATGATGGGGATTGTCTTTTTGTACACTCAAAAAGCACTACCTTTGCCGCCACATATTCATTTTTATTATCTAAGACATGAAAGAATACCTCCAATTGACAGACCAACAAATCGAATCCCTGAAAAAGAATGACTGTTGGGCACAAGACTGGAAAGACATCAAGGTAACGGCCGATTTTGACACGAGCCGCTGCCACCGCGTGCAGTTCTATGGCTGGGCTCGCCTGGGTAACGGATGCGGCACGGTAGAAATCACCGACGGATTTGTGAAGAACTGTGGCATCTATAATGCCACGCTGCGCAATGTGACTATCGGCGACAACTGCCTCATCGAGAACATCGGCAACTACATGAACAACGTAACCATTGGCGACAGTTGCTACATCTCAAACGTGAGCACCATCGACACCATGGGTGAACCCAACTACGGACAAGGGCACACCATCGCCGTCCTCAACGAGGTGGGCAACGGCAACCTGTTATTGCTCAATGAACTCAACAGCCAGCTCGCCGCCCTCATGGTCAAGCATGGCGACAACAAGCCACTGATGGACGCCATCAAACGCATGGTAGCACAGTCTGTGGCCAATTCGCGTCCCGAGTGCAGCACCATCGGCAACCAGGTTCGTATCGTCAACACGGGTGTTATCATCAACAGCATCATTGATGACGGATGCCAGTTGTGCGGTGTGTCACGGTTGAGCAACTGCACCATCAGCAGCACGATGGAGAATCCCATCATCATTCGCACGGGCGTCATGTGCGAGAACACCATCATCAGCGGTGGTTCACACCTCTTTGGCAGCGTCAAACTGACCGATTGCTTTGTAGGCGAGTCATGCCATTTGGAGAACGGTTTCACTGCTGCCAGTAGCGTGTTTTTCGCCAACAGCTACATGTCTAACGGTGAAGCCTGTGCAGCATTTTGCGGTCCCTTCACGGTGAGCCACCACAAGAGTTCGCTGCTCATCGGCGCCATGTTCTCGTTCTACAATGCTGGGTCGGCGACTAACTTCAGCAATCATGCCTACAAAATGGGGCCTATGCACTACGGCGCTTTGGAACGCGGCTGCAAGACCGCCAGCGGCGCCTATCTGCTCCTGCCGGCAAACATCGGCTCATTCAGCGTGTTGTTTGGCAAGCTGATGTACCACCCCGACACACGCGACCTACCCTTCTCCTACCTTATCGCCTATGGCGACACGATGTACCTGAAACCAGGCCGCAACTTCGCCACGGTAGGCCTGTACCGCGACATCCGTAAATGGCCCAAACGCGACAAGCGCTATAAGAAAGAACACCGCAGTGTAGTCAACTTCGACTGGCTAAGCCCCTTCACCATCAGTGAAGTGCTGCGAGGAAAGAAGATTCTCGAGAGGCTGCGTGCCGCCAGCGGCGACAACGTGAGCACCTACAACTACCACGAGTATGTCATCAAGGCGCCCTTCCTGCACAAGGGCATCAAGTACTATGACATGGCACTGCGCATCTACATGGGCGCGGTGCTCAAGCGCCACAAACCCGTGCCTCCTGTCTCGACCGATGGCGAGGGCAACTGGATCGACCTCATGGGACTGCTCATGCCGCAGAGTGCCGAGGAGCGCATCATTGACGACATCATTGCCGGACGCCTCAACACCATCGACGCCGTCAACGCCCGATTCAAGGAAATCCACAACAACTACAACGAGTTGAGGTGGTCGTGGAGTTACCGCATCATCCTCGACTACTACGGTATCGACGAACTCACCGAAGAGGCCGTGCAACGCATCCACCAGGACTACGTCACCGCACGCCGTGAATGGATTTCCCTCATCCGCGAAGACGCCGAGAACGAGTACACCCTGGGCGACATCGACCGCGAAGTGCTCGACGACTTCGTCACCCTCCTCGACCGCGAAGTGGACTTCGAGAACCAGAAATTGTATATGTAATAATGAGGTTAAAGGTTAGAGGTTAAAGGTTAGAGGTTAAAGGTTAGAGGGAATGGAAGATTTGGACATTTTTCAGTTTGAGAGGCTAGTAGCATGGAAAAAAGCAAAAGAACTGACGCGTTGTGTCTATCAACTAATTGCCAATTTCCCGCAACACGAACAGTATGCCCTCAGCAGCCAAATCAGAAGGGCTGTCATTTCAATTCCATCAAACATTGCCGAAGGGTCCGGACGAACGTCAATGAAGGAGAAAATCCATTTTCTGGAAATTGCTTATGGCTCGCTGACAGAAACATATTGCCAACTGCTCATCGCAGCAGAATTAGGCTATTTATCTGATGATGAATTAATTGCAATAAAACCGATATTTAAAGAGACTTCACGTCTAATAAGCGGTTTGCGGAAACGATTTAATTCTAACCTTTAACCTCTAACCTACTTGTTTTTTGCCTAGGCAAAAAACAAAAGAAGCGCCACTCGTGGCGCTTCTTTTGTAGCGGGACTGAGAATTGAACTCAGGACCTCCGGGTTATGAATCCGACGCTCTAACCAACTGAGCTATCCCGCCATTTCCCTAAAAGCGACTGCAAAGGTATAACCATTTCCCCAACTGACCAAATTTTTTCCGAAAAAAGTTTTTTCTCATCAGTTATTCTTCCAAAATGCGGGCGTGAAGATGACCAGCACGGTGAAGATTTCAAGCCTTCCCATCAGCATCAGGGCCGAGAGAATCCACTTGACCATCATCGGCAACACGCTCCACGACATGGTCGGGCCGATTTCGAGTCCCAGGGTGGGCCCCACGTTGCTGGCACAACTCAGGGCAATGGTAAACGAGTTGGTGCTGTCGACCCCGGCAAGAATCATGACGAAGTAGGCGAAGAAGCAGAGCAGGATGAAGACCAGCAGGAAGGCAATCAACGTAATCTGGCCCGACGAGTTGATGGTCGAGTCGTTGACCTTGACCGGCAAGATGGCTTTGGGATGAATCCTGTGGAGTATCTCGTTGCGCATGATCTTCAGCGCAATGACACCGCGGGCACACTTGAAACCGCCGGCGGTGCTGCCGGCACAACCGCCGAAGAACATACACAGGCTCAGTATCACCCAGGTGATGTGATGCCACTGGGCGGCATCCTCGTTGAACATGCCCGTCGTGGTGATAAACGACACCACCTGGAACAGCGCGCACCTGATGGCGTCCCCGACCGAATAGTGGTTATACTGCAACAGGAAATACACGATCACGACCGTCGACAGCACAATCAGCGCCGAGTAGAAGCGGAACTCCGCGTTCTTGAGCAGACGCTTGATCCTCATCTTGAAAAACGCGGCATACAGCATGGCGAAACTGATACCCGAAACGAACATGAAAATGATGGCGGTATAGTCGATTGCGGCATTGTTGAAGTAGCCCGTGCTCGCGTCGTGGGTCGCAAAGCCACCGGTAGCGGTGATGGTCATGGCATAGTTCACGGCATCAAATCCGCCCATGCCGAAGAGGAAAAACAAGAGGGCACAGGCGGCCGTGAGCACAAGATACACGCCCCACAGCGCCTTGGCGCTCATCGTCAGACGCGGCTGCAGTTTGGACTGCACGGGACCCGTGGCCTCGGCGGCAAACACCTTGATTGAACCGCCGACAAACGACGGCAGCACGGCGATGGTGAAGAACACGATACCCAAACCGCCAATCCACTGGGTCAGCGAACGCCATAACAGCACTCCGTGCGGCATGCCTTCCACATGGTCGATGACTGTCGCTCCCGTAGTCGTCAAGCCCGACATGGTCTCGAAGAAGGCATCCGCGATGCCCTTGATGTAGCCCCCCATGAGGAAGGGTATCGAACCGAAGGCCGCAAAGGCTATCCACACGATGGTCACGAGCAGATAGGCATCGCGGCGGCCCAGGGCGTTGGTCGCCCCGCGCCCCAGCAGCCAGAGCACCAGTGCCGCCAGCAGCGTGGCCCCCACTGTGACAGCGAGGGGTACCATGTCGCCCTCCTGATAACACAGGGACACGATCAGGCACACCGCCATGAACATCGCCTCGAGGAACAGCAGGGTGCCCAAAATCTTGGCTATGAGTTTGAAATTTATCATCGCTCAAATGAAGTATTTCTCGATTTGACTGATGTTGGTATCCTGGCAGAAGACCACGACGTTATCGCCCGGCTGAATCTGGGTGCTGCCGTTAATCAGTATGCCCACACCGCCGCGCACCAGTCCGCCCAGTTCCACCGACTTGGGCAGATTGAGTTCATACACCCGCTTGGAGGTGATGCGCGAACCCTTGTGGGCATTGAACTCGGCGATGTCGGCATTGACCATCAGCAGGTTGCGGATGTTGCGCACATCGCCGTTCAGCAGCATCTGGTAGATGTAACTGGCCGTCAGGGCCTGCTTGTTGATGACTGTGCCGATGTCGGAATTGCCGGCAATGTTCATGTAGTCCATGTTCTCGACCATCGCAACGGTCTTGCTCACCCCGAGTTCCTGGGCCGTCATACAGGTCAGGATATTGGCCTCGGAATTGCCGGTCAACGCCAACAATGCCTGGGTGCTCCTGACGTTTTCCTCGAGCAGGTTGGCCACCGAACGTCCGTCGGCGTTGATGACCATCACGCGGCTGGTGTCGATGACAGCATTCAGTTCTTCACAACGTGCCGTGCTGGTCTCAAAGATTTTGGCCTTCATCCCCCGTGGCAGGTTGTTGACCACCCTGACAGCGGTTTTGCCGCCGCCCACGATGATGACATTCTTCACATCGGGATAGTGCTCTTTGCCCGTTACTCTCCTCATCTCGGGCACATAGTCTCTGGTTGTCATGAAGTAGACATAGTCCTGGCTGAGCATCATGTCATTGCCCGTGGGAATGATGGTGCTGTTGCCGCGCTTGATGGCCACCACATGGTAGGGGCAGCCTGGTTGGCACACGTTCTTGAGCGGACGATTGAGAATCTCGCATTCCTCCCTCAACTTGATGCCAAGCATCGTGAGCGCCCCGCCATGCACATTCCACCGTTGCCGCACCCACGAGAGTTCCAGGCCGGCGATGATTTCCTGTGCCGCCAGGTCGTCGGGATAGATAATCGATGAGATGCCGGCACGCTTGAAGGCATTGGTGATGTGGACGTCGGTGAACTCGGCGTTCTCGACACGGGCGACGGTCTGCTTGGCACCCATCGACCTGGCCAGTACGCACAGGCTCAGGTTCAGATTCTCATCTCGCATCACCGAGATAAAGAGGTCGGCAGTGTTCACACCTGCATCCCTGAACGATTTGATGGGGGTGTTGGCCGAGGATTTGATGGTCAACAGGTCGCAATAAGCGGCGATGCGCTCCAATTTCGACTCGTCCTCATCAATGATGATGATATTCTGTTTAATCTTGGAAAACAGTTCTGCCAAGTGGGCTCCGATGGCATCTGCGCCGACAATGATGACTTTCATAATTAAAGTTGGTTATTTGGGTGCCGCAAATATAAGGGCATTTCTTGATTGCAGGCATACGTACGCAAAAATATTTGTTAAAAACGCACTTTTTTCCCTTTTTTGGTTTTTTGGCGGCCTATTTCGGGCATCTCATGAAAATTGACTACCTTTGTGCTATATCTCATCACGATATGGCGAGAATCCGTCACATAGCCCTCATGCTCGCGGCATGTATGGCCTTCGTGCTCAGCAGCACCGCCCAGACGGTGGTGTTCGACACCGATGTGGCTGCCTGCCATTATTTCCGCATTCCGGCCATCGTGCAACTGCTTGACGGACGGCTGCTGGCCATCGGCGACGACCGCCACGGCAGCGACTACGACATCGGCGGCAACCACGGCATCGACATCGTGGGGCGCCTCAGCGACGATGGCGGCAAGACCTGGGGCGATGTCATCATGATCGCCGACGGCGACGAGCGACATCCGGGATTCCACGACAGCCACGGCGACGCGGCAGCGGTCGTGGACCGCGAGACGGGCCGGGTGCTCATCATGTGTGCCTCGGGCCGACAGGGCTTCCTCAACTCCTCGCTGCAGGAGCCGCTGCGCGTGGGCCGTTACCTCAGCGATGACGACGGCAAGACCTGGACGGGCGACGACGTGACCGGTGACATCTACGGCATCTTTGACGGCTGTCCCGAGGTGAATGCCCTGTTCTTCTCCAGCGGACGCATCTGCCAAAGCAGCCGCATCAGGCAGGGTAGCCATTACCGCCTCTACTCTGCCGTCGACGGGCCGATGGGCACAGGGTGCCTCGTGCTCTACAGTGATGACTTCGGCCTGTCGTGGCAGGCCTTGGGCGGCCCGTCGGCACGACCGACAACCGCACCCTGGGGCGACGAGGCCAAGGTCGAGGAACTGCCCGACGGCAATGTGCTCCTCAGTTGCCGCTCCAAGCAGACGGGCACCAGCGGCCGGCTGTTCAACATCTATGATTACGCCACAGGCTCATGGGGCGAGATGGCTGTGAGCAATGACCCAGAATCGGGCACCTGCAGCGAGGACTGCTCCTGCAACGGCGAACTGCTCATCGTGCCGGCCCAGCGCACCAGCGACGGCCGTCGCGTCCATCTGGCCCTGCAGTCGGTGCCTCGCGGCAAGGGCCGCCAGCGTGTGAGCATTTACTATAAGGCACTGCTCGACGGCAACGACTATGACGAGCCCTCCGACTTCTCATGGGGCTGGCAGCGCTACCAGGTGACCGGGAATTACTCGGCCTATTCCACGATGATTGCCGTCACGGGCGGCGACATCGCCTTCCTTCACGAGGACTGCAACGACAACCAGAGCACGTCGGCCTATGACCTGCTGTTCCAGCGGCTTTCAATCCAGACAATCACCGGCGGCCGGTACACCGCCATCAAACCATAATGAATATGAACGACAACATCCAGATACCAGTGCTTGCGGCTCCGCTGCAAGGTGTGACCGATAACGTGTGGCGCATAGCGCAACACGATGTGTTTGGCGGCGTGGACGCCTATTATGCGCCCTTCATGCGCGTGGAGCACAGCGAGGTCAGGCGCAAGGACCTGCGCGACGTGGACCCCGAGCGCAACACGGGCACCACGCTCATCCCCCAGATTCTCGCCTGCCAGCCAGACCATGCCCTGATGATGGTCGATGCCCTCAAGCAGATGGGCTACACCCGCATCGACATCAACCTGGGCTGCCCGTTCCCGCCCATCGCCCTGCACCGCAAGGGCTCGGGCATGCTCGCCTATCCCGACCTGGCCGAGGCGCTCTTCCAGGCCCTCGCCACCGTCGACGGCGTGCAGTGGAGCGTCAAGATGCGGCTGGGATGGGACCGCAACGACCAGTGGCGCGACATCCTGCCCCTGCTGGACATCATCAAGCCCGTGAACATTGCCGTGCATCCCCGCACGGGCAAGCAGCAGTACAAGGGCGACTTGGACGTCGGGCAGTTTGAGGCCCTGCTGGCCGCATCGCCCTGGCCCGTCATCTACAACGGCAGCCTGCGCACCGTCGAGGACATCGAAAATACCATCCAGCGCTACCCCACCCTCGCCGCAGTGATGGTGGGCAGCGGCCTTGCCGCCAACCCCGGCATGCTGGCCCCCGGCGCCACCCCAGCCGACTATCGCCGCTTCCATGACCTGCTGGTCGACGGCTACACCGAGCAACTCAACGGCGGCGAAGCCCAACTCGTGCGTCACCTGCAGGACATCTGGCAGACCTTCCTGCCCGGCACAGCCCACAAGTTGTTCAAGGCCATCCGCAAGTCCCGCACCCTGGACCAGTACCAGAACGCCGCTGCCGCCGCCCTTGCCGATGTGGAGAACGCCTTGAGCGACAAGCCCGAAGACGAGAATCAGGACGTACTGTTTTAATTAGAACTTGTAGCGAACACCGCCCAAGAGGATGCCTTGTTCGCCGATACCCAATTCGGCAAAGCCACGCACATTACGGCCACCGGCCTCAACACCGATGAGTGAAGCATGGAAGTTGAAGAACACATCATTGGAACTGCCCTTATCATCAACCCTCCTGCCGCTGTCGTCAAAGTTCTGCTCACTATAATGGGCAAGCGTAGCGCCCAACGCTACCTTGGAATACAATCCCCATTTGTTCTTGCGCAACCAGTTGAACTTCACCGACGGCATGAGAGTCGAGTAAGATTTGAAGCGGTGCGATAAGAGTTTCTCTTTACTGAAGCCGTCATCATTGTTGGAGGAAAAGACAGCAACAGCGCCCACACCCACCAATGGGCTGGTATGATAGTAATATTCAAGTCCTATGGGACCAACATACTGTTTGTTATCATAAGTGTACCCAAACACCGCAGGAACCACATCGGCCAAGACATCAAACCAAACCGAGTTGGGGACTGTACCATAGCTGATACCGATCTCATGACGGGTTTCTTCCTGAGCGCGGGCAGGAACACACAACACCGAGCTAATAGCCAGCACGGCCAATAAACACTTGATTTTCATATTCTTAATAGTTCAATAATCCAATAATTCCAATAAATCCACCCACAAAGGTAGTTAATCGTTTTCAGTTGACATTCTTTTTGCTGCAATTAGTGGACCAAACAATAATCGGGTGTGTTAATCTTTTAACAATATATTTGTTAAATTAACGAGATTTTCACGCGCGCGTGTTAGGTAATGATGTATTTTTGCACCTTGAAAAAAGACATTTAATGACCATTTAAAGAGAAAAACAGATATTTCTATGGCAGAATCAGTCAATATCAGGGACTTGAACGACCTGATTGCAAGTAAGAGTAATTTTGTGAACTTGATACGTCAAGGAATGGACCAGACCATCGTGGGCCAGAAGCATCTTGTGGACTCCCTGCTCATCGCGCTGCTCGCCAACGGGCACGTGCTGCTTGAGGGTGTTCCCGGCCTGGCCAAGACCAAGGCCATCAGCACGCTGGCATCGCTGATTGATGCCCGCTTCTCGCGCATCCAGTTCACGCCCGACCTGCTGCCTGCCGACGTAGTGGGTACGATGATTTACAGCATCAAGAAGGAGCAGTTCGAGGTTAAGAAGGGCCCAGTATTTGCGAATTTCGTCCTTGCCGACGAGATTAACCGCGCCCCTGCCAAAGTGCAGAGCGCCTTGCTCGAGGCCATGCAGGAGCGTCAGGTGACCATCGGTGAACAGACTTTTAAGCTTGATGACCCCTTCCTGGTGCTTGCCACCCAAAACCCCATCGAGCAAGAGGGTACCTATCCGCTGCCCGAAGCCCAGGTGGACCGTTTCCTGATGAAGGTGCTCATTGGCTATCCCAGCAAGAACGAGGAGGGCGACATCATCAAGATGAACATTGCTCCTGACCCTGTCGAGGTGCGCCCGCTGGTCACCCCTGCCGACATCGTTGACACACGCAAGGTGGTTCAGCAGATTTATATCGACGAGAAAATCCAGAAGTATATCGTGGACATCGTGTTCGCCACCCGCTTCCCGAGCGACTATGGCCTGAATGACCTGAAGAGCATGATTTCGTTTGGTGCTTCGCCTCGTGCATCCATCAACATGGCGTTGGCATCAAGGGCCTATGCCTTCCTGCGCAACCGCGGCTATGTCATCCCCGAGGATGTGCGTGCCGTTTGCCACGACGTGATGCGTCACCGTCTGGGACTCTCCTACGAGGCCGAGGCCAACAACATCACTGCCGACGAAATCATCAGCAACATCCTGGACAAGATTGCAGTTCCTTAACAGTTAATAGAGAATAGTTTATAGTTAATGGTTGATTGTTGCATCATTTCACAAATGAGTTAACTATTCTCTTTCAACTATTAACTATTAACTTGATGAGTAATGGACACCAATGAACTGTTGCGCAAGGTCCGCAAGATAGAAATCAAGACCAAGGGCCTGTCGCAGAACATATTTGCCGGCGAGTACCACTCGGCCTTCAAGGGCAGGGGTATGACCTTCAGCGAGGTGCGCGAGTACCAGTATGGTGACGACGTGCGCGATATCGACTGGAACGTCACGGCGCGCTACAACCGTCCCTACGTCAAGGTGTATGAGGAGGAGCGCGAACTCACGGTGATGCTGCTCGTTGACGTGAGCGGCAGCAAGGACTTCGGCGCCGTCGGCGTGGCCAAGCGCGAAATGATGGCCGAAATCGGTGCCACCATCGCTTTCTCGGCTATCCAGAACAACGATAAGGTGGGCGTGATTTTCTTCAGCGACAAGGTAGAAAAGTTCATCCCGCCCAAGAAAGGGCGCAAGCACATCCTGCTCGTCATCCGCGAGCTGCTCGATTTCCAGCCCGAGGGCACCGGCACCGACATCAACATGGTGCTGGAATACATGACCAGTGCGCTGAAAAAGCGCTGCACCACGTTCCTGGTGAGCGATTTCATCGACGAACACGACTACAGCAAATCCCTGTCTATCGCCAACCACAAGCATGACGTCATTGCCGTGCAGGTCTATGACAAGCGCGAGGCACAGTTGCCCGACGTGGGGTTCATGCGCGTGCGTGATGCCGAGCGAGGCACCATGCGTTGGGTCAACACGGGCAGCAAAAAGGTGCGTGACACCTACCGCCGCTGGTGGTACAACCAGCAGCAGGCCGTCAACGGCACGCTGCAGCGCTGCAACGTCGACCTGGCAAGCGTGGCGACCGACGAGGATTATGTAACTGCCCTGATGGGGTTATTCAAGTCGCGTAAAGCGACTTGAAGTTTAGAGTTTATTGTTTAGAGTTTAGAGAATGTCACACAAATTGAGACATATCGTGATGACCGCCATCGTGCTGCTGGCTGCAACAACCACGGCATGGGGCGGCAATGTCACTTTCAAGGCGCGGCTCGACAGCGCCACGCTGCTCATGGGAAAAACCACAGCCCTGCATCTGGAGATCACCCAGGACAAGGACGCCCGAGGCTTTTTCCCAGGGGAACAACTGGACACACTCAGCGCCATGGTCGAGATTGCCGACCGCACCAAAGCCGACACGACCGACCTGGGCAATAACCGCATTCAAATCAACCGTGACCTCATCCTCCAGAGCTTTGACTCGGGCATGTGGATCATCAAGCCCATCCCCTATGTGGTGAATGGCGACACGGCATTCTGCAATCAGCTGTCGCTCAAAGTGCTGCCGGTTGACGTGAGCAAGATGCAGGACGTGCACGACATCAAGCCCGTGGAGGACGTCCCCTTCAATCTGCTGGACTGGCTTCCCAATTACTGGTGGGCGTGGCTCCTCGCGTTGTTGCTTATCGGCGCTGGTATCTGGGCTTACCGCAAGTTCTACAAGAAAGGCATCAACCCCTTGAAGGCCGTGAAGAAACGTCTGCCGCCCTACGAGGAAGCGATGATTAACCTGCAACGGCTCAAGGAAGCCCAGTTGTGGCAGCAAGGCCAGGAGAAAGAATACTTCACAGGACTTACCGATATCCTGCGCGTCTATATTGACCGCCGCTTCCACATCAACGCCGTGGAGATGACCTCTACTCAAATCATCGAGACCCTCAAGAAGAACGAGGAGACCAAGGCTGTCAACGAACAACTGGAGATGATTCTGGAGGTTGCCGACATCGTCAAGTTTGCCAACGCCCGACCCCTCGCCGACGACAACGAGGTGGCTTTCCAGCGTGCCGTGAACTTCGTGGAAGAGACAAAGCCCGTTGAACAACCGCAAAAAGAGGAGGTGAAGAAATGATGACTCTCGCTCATCCGGGATGGCTGTGGCTGCTGCCAGTGCTGATGATACCACTCATCGCATGGTATATCTATAGCCAGGACAAGAACGAGCCCGAATTGAACATGTCTTCGACGCGTGCGTTTGACGGCATGGGGACGAGCTGGAAAGTATGGGCAAAGCACCTGTCGTTTGCCCTCAAAATGGGTGCGTTGGCATGTCTTGTAATCATCTTATGCCGCCCGCAGACCAAGGACAGCTGGTCCACCAGTGATGTTGAGGGTACCGACATCGTCATCGCCCTTGACGTGTCCACCAGTATGCTCGCCAAGGACTTCAGACCCAACCGCTTTGAGAGCGCCAAGAAGGTGGCTACACAATTTGTCAGCGGTCGTGACCATGACAACATCGGCCTGGTGCTGTTTGCCGGTGAGAGTTTCACTCAGGTGCCCATGACCATGGACAATGCTACCCTGGTCAATGCCATAGGACAGACCGAAATCGGCACCCTTGAGGACGGTACCGCCATTGGCGACGGTATTGCGACGGCCATCAACCGCATACGCGACGGTAAGGCCAAGAGCAAAAGCATCATCCTGCTCACCGACGGCTCGAACAACACTGGTGTCGTTGCCCCGAATACCGCAGCCGACATCGCCCGCAAATTCGGCATCAAGATTTACACCATCGGTGTAGGCAGCAACGGTACTGCCGACTACCCTGTCGCCATTGACTATGCCGGCAACATCCAGTATCAGCGCATGCCTGTGGTCATCGACGAGACGACCTTGAAGAACATCGCCTCCACCACCGGCGGCAAGTATTTCCGTGCCACGTCGGGCAGTGTGCTCAACAACGTGTTCAAGGAAATCGACCAGTTGGAGAAAACCCACATGGACGTGCAGCGCTTCACCCACACCGAGGACCATTACGAGCCCTGGGCACTGCTGTTGCTGGGACTGCTGCTGTTAAGCCTGCTGATGGATTACACTATTTTGAGGCATATACCTTGATGTGCTGCGCACAGTTTAAAGTTTAGAGGTTAGAGAACTATGATCAATTTCGCTCATCCGCAATATTTCTACCTGCTGCTCCTGCTGCCCGCCCTGGTGCTGCTGTTCCTGTGGAACCGCCGCGACCGCAGCAAGCGTCTGGAGCGTTATGGCAAGCGCTCATCCATCGACCCGCTGATGCCTGAGGTGTCACGCTACAAGCCCTGGATACGGCTCGCGCTGGAACTGCTGCTGCTCACCATGGTCATTGTGGTGCTTGCGCGCCCACGTGCCGGCTCCAGCAAGACCACGACCAATGTCCACGGCATCGAAGTCATGGTAGCCGTCGACGTGTCCAACTCGATGAACGCTTCCAGCACCGACAATCCGCAAGACGTGAGCCGCCTGCAACGCGCCAAGATGATTTTGCAGAAACTCATCGACCGCCTCGACAACAACAAGGTGGGACTGATTGTATTTGCAGGAAATGCCTATATGCAGATGCCCATGACGAGCGATGCTGCTTCGGCCAAACTGTTCCTTAACGGAATCAACACCAGCATGGCGCCCACTCAGGGAACGGCCATCGGTGCTGCCATCAACCTGGGACTGAACGGCTTCTCGCAAAGCAAGAAATCTCAAAAAGCGATGATTATCATCACCGATGGTGAGAACTTTGAGGACGATGCTGTCGAAGCTGCCAAGAACGCCGCCAAGATGGGCGTGCAGGTAGATGTCATCGGCGTGGGTTCCACAACAGGTGCGCCAATTCCCGTTCAGGGTGGTTACCTCACTGATGACAGCGGACAACCCGTAACCACCTATCTCAACGAGAAGATGGCCCAGCAGATTGCCGATGCCGGCAAGGGTGTCTATATCTCGGGCACCGCCAACGATGCCGTCTCCACCCTGCAAGAGACGCTCGATAAGTTGGCCAAGAGCGACCTGGCAACGGTTACCTACACACAGCACGACGAGCAGTTCCCCGTCTTCGCCGTTATTGCGCTGCTCCTGCTGCTGGCATTGCTCCTGCTGCTCGAGCGCAAGAATCCGTGGCTCAAGCGTTACAATTTCTTCACCAAGGACAAAGAAAACACTTCAATCCTGACACGCAAAGATGAAACTCAAGAACATCAATAATACGATACTCTCACTTGCTCTGGCAACTGTCGTGATGCTTGGCACAGCATTGCCCGCCGCAGCACAGACCAAAGCCCCAAAGATGACCAAACAGGAGCGGGTGGCCCTGCGAAACGGCAACAAGCTGTATCAGAAAAAGCGCTATGCCGAGGCCGAGGTCGAGTACCGCAAGGCCCTGCAGGCCAATCCTGCCAGTGAGAAAGCACAATTCAACCTGGCCACAGCCCTCATGCGGCAAGGCAGCGCCAATGCAAGCCAAGACGACGAGAAGAGCCCGATGAATCAGGCTGAAGGACTGTTGACCAATCTGGCAAAAAAAGCCCAGGACAAGCAGCTGCGCGGCAAAGCCTGCTACGACTTGGGTAATATCGCCTATGGCCGTCAGGACTATGGCAAGGCCGTGGAGTTCTACAAACATGCGTTGCGCTGCAACCCCGACGACGACCAGGCACGCGACAACCTGCGTCTGGCCCAGCTCAAGAAACAGCAGCAAGACCAGAATAAAGATAAGAACCAGGATAAGAACAAAGACCAGAATCAAGATCAAAACAAAGATCAAAACAAGGACAAAGACCAGAACAAAGATCAGAATAAGGACCAAAACAAGGACCAGAATCAAGATAAGCAAGATCAAAATCAGGACAAACAGAATCAGGACCAGAACAAGCAGAACCAAAACCAGGACCAGCAGAAACAGCAGCAACAGCAGGGCGGCATGAGTCAGCAAAACGCCGAGCAGGTGCTCAAGGCGATGCAGGACCGTGAACGCGCCACCCAGCAGCGCATCAATGCGCAACAGGCGCAGCAACAGCGCCATGAGCGCCAGCGCACCAACAAGAAATGGTAATTTAGGCTTTAGGAAATATTCTGAAAACTGACGACTATAAGAAGTAATGAAGCGAATCATCTATATAGCAATCCTGCTCCTGACCGCTCTGGCGGCACAAGCGGCCTCGTTTACTGTCGAGGCGCCGCGCCAGGTGGTCGAGGGCAATAAATTCAATGTCACCTTTGTGCTCAAGAACGGAGAGGGCAACAGTTTTACCCCTCCCGAGGTGACAGGAGCCAAACTCATCTACGGCCCCAGCGTGTCACACAGCTACAGCTCAACGTGGGTCAACGGCAAGTCGAGCAGCAGCTCCACCGAGGAGTACACGATGATTTATAAGGCCACCGCAACGGGCAAATGCCACATCGGTGCCGCATCGGTTGTGTCAGGTGGTAACAAACTCACGACCAAGCCGCTCACAATCGACGTTTTGCCGGCAGGCAGCCAGCCCAGCCAGCAAATGCAGAGCACACCGGGCGCTCCTACCCCCTATAGCGACCCGATGACACAGAGCGCCGACAAGGCTGTCGGCAGCAAGGACTTGTTCGTGCGCATCGAGATGTCCAAGCCCAGGGTCTATGAGCAACAAGCTGTGGTTTGCACCATCAAGCTGTACACCAAGTACCAGATATCGCAGTTCATGCCCACCATCCAGCCCTCGTTTGACGGCTTTCTCATCGAGGAGATTCCCGTCCAGCCCAGCCTGAACAAGGTGGAAACGCTCAATGGCGAGCGCTACATGACCGCCATCCTCAAGAAGTGCATCCTATACCCGCAACAAAGCGGCAAACTCACCATCACGTCGGGAAACTATGACGTGAGCGTGGTGCAGTTCGACACGTTCAAGAGCATCTTCGGCTCCATCTCCAAACCCGTGGAGAAAGATCTCAAAGTGCAGAGCAACACGGCAACGGTCAATATCCTGCCGCTGCCCGAGCCCAAGCCCGCATCTTTCTCGGGTGCTGTGGGCAAGTTCAACGTCACCGCTGACCTGCAGCCTGCCACAGGCTTCAAGACCTACAGCGCGGCAACCTATCGCTATATCATCAGCGGAACGGGTAATATCAAGTACATCAAAGCGCCCGAAGTGAAATTCCCCGACCAGTTTGACGTCTATGACCCGAAGACCGACGCTCAGGTCAACGACGCCGCTGGCGACATGAGAGGCAAGGTAGTTATCAGTTACTCATTCATTCCCCAGTATGCCGGTGAGTTCGAAATACCCGCCGGAGAATTTACCTACTTCGACCCCGACGAGGGCAAATACGAGACCATCACCGTGCCGGCACGACACCTCACCGTCGCCAAGGGTGAGGGACAACCCAGCAACCACTACCGCATGAAGAACATGGACATCAGGCCCATCAAGAGCGGCGACCTGGGATTGAAGAAATCTCATGGCTATATCCTCGACAACTGGACCTACTGGCTGTGGTTCCTGCTGCCTCTGTTGGCATTGGCAGCATTGCTCATCTACTACCGCAAGCAGCTCAAGGAACGTGCCGACGTGCGCCGCATGCGCGCCAAACGGGCCAGCAAGGTGGCACAACGCCGCCTGAAAGCTGCCCGCGGCTTTGCTTCACGCGGTGACAGGAACGGCTTCTATGCCGAGATGCTGAACGCCATGTGGGGCTACATGAGCGACAAGTTGTCAATACCCGTGAGCGAACTGAGCAAAGACAACATCAATGCCGAACTCGAGCAGTTCGGTGTCAACGAGCAACTGCGAAAAGAGGCGATGGACCTGATTGACAAGTGTGAGTTCGCTCAGTATGCCCCTGAACTGGCACAGGGCGACTTGAACGCTGTGCTCGACGAGGCTGCTGGCGTCATCGACCGCTTGGAGAATGTGAAACGCAAAAAAACCGTACAGCCATGAAACAAGCTATCATCACTATCATGTTAGTCGTGCTGGCCATACCCGTGATAGCCGGCAACGCCAATATTGACAAGGCTAACCAAGCCTACAAGCAGGAACTGTACAACGAAGCGTTGAAACTGTATCTACAGGAGGCCAAGGAGACCGGCGTGTCTTCGGCGCTTTACTGCAACATAGGCGACACCTACTACCGCCTCAAGGACAACGTGCATGCCGTGCTCTATTATGAGCGTGCCCTGCTGCTCGACCCCTCGAACAGCGACGCACGGTTCAACCTCGACTTCGTACGCGGCAAGATGCAGCTGCCCGACGATGCCGGCGACTCATGGTTCAGCAATTGGGTGGACCGTACCGTCAGCCGCCTGTCGAGCAACACCTGGGCCATTATCGCCATCGTCACCTTCCTACTCTTTTTGGCAGGATTGGCGGCCTACCTGTTCATGGACAACGTGCTGATGCGCAAGTTGGGCTTCTTTGGTGGTGCACTGGTGCTGTTGATCAGCATTTTGGCCAATTTAGCCGCTTTCCATGTCTATCACAAGGCGACCAGCGGCAACGCCGCCATCATCATGCCCGAGTCGGTCACATTGTGCACCGCCCCACGCGCGCCGCGTGACAAAAACGAGGAGGCTTTTGAACTGATGCAGGGCACCCGTGTCGAGATTGTTGACTCCATTGCCGACAAGACCAATGGCAAGTGGCTGCAAGTCTCCACTGCCGGCGGCCACAAGGCATGGCTCAACGCCAAGGATATCGAAGTGATTTAATTATGCGGGCGATGCCCGCAGTTTAAAGTTTAGAGAGAGGTCCCAAACTAAAGACTAAGGACTAAAAAATGCTCGAATACCTCAACGACATAGATACCACCGCGCTGCTGGCCATCAACGGCTGGAACGGCACGTTCCAGGACTTCCTGTGGTGGATGGTTTCGGCCAAATGGGCATCGCTGCTGATGGCGCTGGCCTTGCTGTGGGTGTTGCTGCACCAGAATCGGCGCCATGCCCTGCTCGTGCTGGCGATGGTCGTTCTTGCCTTTGTCGTTGCCGACCAGTTGTCATCTGGAGTTATCAAGCATTTGGTGGAGCGCCTGAGGCCCACTCGCGAGCCTGCGCTCAACAACCTGCTGCACATCGTCAACGATTACCGTGGCGGCATGTACGGCTTTGTTTCAAGCCACGCCGCCAACTCCTTTGCCGCCGCGACATTGTTGGCCCTTGTCATCCGCTACAGGGTGGTGACATTGTCTTTATTCAGTTGGGCGGTATTGCAATGCTACAGCCGTGTCTATTTGGGCGTGCATTACCCTGGTGACATCTTGGGAGGCATCGTCGTTGGCGTCCTGGTCGGATGGCTTGTGTGGCGTCTCATGCGCTGGATTGAGCGACGTTGGCGCCTGCCCAAGGGGTACTATACCCGCACCGATGCCATGGTGATGGCTTCCTCATTTGCCGTTACTGTCATCGCCCTTCTCACCGCCGCCCTTATCCAGACCGTGTGATATAAAAAGTGCCGCCCGGAACACATCCTGCGGCACCTTGATGGGTTGGTTTCAATTCAATTTGTTTTGCCTTTTATACGCTGACCTTAGCAGTCTTCTCGGGGTTCAGCTCACCGATGTCAAGCGGATTGCTGTCGGGAGCCTGGCTGCGCATGAGGTCCTCGATGGCATCGATGACGTTAACGATGAAGTCACCCAGTTTCTCGGTCTCGCACACGATATCCATGTAGAAGATACCGGCCTTGTAGGGATACTTGTGCTGGTTGACGTTCTCGATGTTCTCGGTGCGGCACAGGTTGCGGAAGTTGTTGATTTCGCGCTCCTTGTCGTAGTTGCGCATCAGATCCTCGGGCGTCACGTTGTCGATGTCGATGAGCAGGGTGAGCATGTTGGTCATTGCCTCGCTCACCATCTTGAGCATCTCGTCGATGTTCTTATAATTGTACTCGTTGAAGTGGGCATCGGCCTCCTCCTTGCGCACAAGCGCCTTGGCGATATTGTTGCAGCTGTCACCGATGCTCTCCAGCTCACTGATGATGCTCAACAGGCCCGACACGCGTTTCTTGGCCTTGCTACTGAGCTTGCCGTCGAGCACCTTGTTCAGATAGCTACCGATTTCAAACTCCATACGGTCGGTGATGTCCTCATACTTCTCGACGCGCGAGAAAATTTTGTTGAACTCTGGGGTACCCGTCTTGGTATGCACGAGTTCCTTGACCATGCCCAACATGCGCTCAACACGCTCGGCAAACACGACAATCTCGCGCTCGGCCTGAGCAATGTTAAGCTCTGATGCACTGAGCAGACCGCCCTGGATATACTTGAGTTGGAACTCCTCTTCTTTGTTCTTGCTCTTAATGAGCACGTTGAGCAACTTGGTATATAACTTGGTGAACCAAATCATGATGAGCAAGTTGAAGAACTTGAAGAGGGTATGGAACATCGTCATGCCGATGGACATTGCCACCTGCTCCTGCACCAATCCGTTGCCATCGGCATTGGCACCAGCCTTCACACTGTTATATAGTGCCAACGGGTCACCCAGACCGAACAGGTCCTTGACTACCCAGGTCACCATTGACACGAACGGGTGGAAAATCAACAGTACCCAGACGGCACCAAACAGGTTGAACAGGGCATGGCCCAAGGCCGCCTTCTTGGCCTCGGTATTACCGCCCAACGATGCCAACAAAGGCGTGATACTTGTACCGATGCTGGCACCCAGCACCATGGCACAGCCTATGTCAAACGATATCCACCCCTTGGCCGCCATAATCAACACAATGGCGAATGTCGCGGCACTCGACTGGATGACCATGGTAATCACCCATCCCGCGAGGGTAAAGATAAGGATGGACAGGAAACCCATCGACGTGAATTGCTTGAGCCAGGCAAACACATCGGGTGACTTGGACAAGTCGGGCACGTTGGCGCTGATGGCATCCAGACCCATGAACAGGAACACGAAACCGATGAGCAACTCACCGATATTCTTGTAGTTGTTCCTCTTGATGAACAACATGGGTACAGCAAACGCCAGCAAAGGCAACAGAAATGCCGACAGCTTGACCTTGAAGCCGAAGATGGCGATGATCCACTCGGTGAACGTTGTTCCCAGAGCGGCACCAAAGCTCACCGCAAGCGACTGTTCCAGCGGCATCAGTCCGGCATTGACAAAGCTGACAACCATCGATACCGAGGCCGACGAACTCTGAATCAAAGCTGTGATGATGACACCAGTGACAATGGCAAGGAAACGGTTCTTGGTCATCCACGCAAGAATAGAACGCAAGCGCTTACCGGCGGTCTTCTGCAGACCTTCACTCATGATTTTCATTCCGTATAGGAACAAACACACGGCACCCAGCAGGGCAAGCAAGTCAACTAAAGAGTAATCCATTGAACAGAAATTGTATCGTTGATGAGTTATTATTCGGTCACAAAATTATAATAAATCCTGCATATATCATAATACCGAGGCAACGATTTTCAAGAATTGTAGTCACTGTGATGATAAAAACCGATTGTTTCTCAACAAAAACCGCCTTGCGGAAATGGCTTTTACGAATAAATTCATTACCTTTGTGGGCACTATGACAATACAAGAGGCCCAGGAGCGTGTTGACGCTTGGATCAAACAATATGGGGTGCGCTACTTCAGCGAACTGACCAACATGGCGGTGCTCACCGAGGAGGTTGGCGAGGTGGCCCGTGTCATCGCGCGCCGCTACGGCGACCAGTCGAGCAAGCCGGGCGATGACCTGGACCTGGCCGACGAATTGGCCGACGTGCTGTGGGTGGTGATGTGCTTGGCGAACCAGACGGGCATTGACCTCGACGAGGCACTGGAACGTAACTTCGCCAAGAAGACCAGCCGCGACAAGGAGCGGCATCTCCAAAATACAAAACTATGTGCAAGCCGAAAGCCATAAAACATGTTTTAACGGCTGAGGTGCCGCCAGAGTTATTGAAACTTACTAACCAATAAATAATAAGACAATTATGAGCAATCACGAACATGAACACTGCGGATGCGGCTGTGAGCATCACGATCACGAACACAAGGCCATGGATAAGTACATGACCGCCATCAACCAGAGCAATGTCACCATCGACGATGCTGCCGTCACTGCCGCCGTGCAGGAAATCCTTGACAAGCATGCTGCCGAGAACAACACTCCCGAGGTGCAGCAGTTTCTGCTGAACTGCGTGGACCTGACTACCCTTGCCACCGAGGACTGCGAAAGCAGCGTGGCCAAGTTTGTACAGAAAGTCAATGACTTTGACAACAACTATCCCCAATACAAGAACGTGGCTGCCATCTGCGTTTACAGCAACTTCGCCGCCGTGGTGCGCGGTACGCTTGAGGTGAGCGGTGTAGATGTTGCCGTGTGCAGCGCCTGCTTCCCCTCCAGCCAGGCCCATATCGAGACCAAGATTGCCGAGACCGCCCTGGCTGTTGCCGACGGTGCCGACGAGGTGGACATCGTGCTCAACGTGGGCTATTTCAAGGATGAGGCCTACGAGGAGTTGTGCGATGAGATCGCCGAAATCAAGCACGTCCTGGGTGAGCGTCCCTTGAAGGTCATCCTCGAGACCGGACTGCTGAAGACTGCCGAAGCCATCCGCCGCGCCAGCATCCTGTCGATGTACTCGGGCTGCGACTTCATCAAGACCTCGACTGGCAAAATTTATCCCGGCGCGTCGCTGGAGGCTGCCTATGTGATGTGCCAGTGCATCAAGGAGTATTACGAGAAGCATGGCCGCATGGTGGGCTTCAAGGCATCGGGTGGCATCCGTTCGACCGAGGATGCCGTGAAGTACTACACCATCGTCAAGGAAGTCCTGGGCGAGAAGTGGCTTAATAACCAATACTTCCGTATCGGCGCGTCGAGCCTTGCCAACGCCTTGTTCCAGTCCTTCACCGGCAGCGAGGAAAAGCCCTTCTAAAACAACCACTTAACTACGAATTAAGCGAATTTAACTAAGAACATCTACGCTAAAAACAAACAACTGAACATTCTGATAACTCTGATTTCGTCCCA
The DNA here is from genome assembly GCA_017427945.1 of Muribaculaceae bacterium. GTDB lineage: Bacteria > Bacteroidota > Bacteroidia > Bacteroidales > Muribaculaceae > Sodaliphilus. Next base: position 51,581 of record JAFRRT010000021.1, read on the forward strand.
TCGGATATAGAATCAGAAAACTCAGATTGTTCAGTTGTTTGATTATTTGGCAGTATCTTTGTAGTGTGAATAAGGAAATCCTGAAGATTGCGTTACCGGCGATTATCGCCAACATCACTGTCCCGTTGCTGGGGCTGGTGGACACCGCCATCGCTGGACACCTGGGTGACAAGGTGTTCATCGGTGCCGTGGCGGTAGGTGCGATGATGTTCAACCTGGTGTATTGGAATTTCGGGTTCCTGCGCATGAGTACATCGGGCATGACAGCGCAGACGTGCGGTAGCGGCGATTTCAAGGAGAGTGCCAAACTGCTGGGCGAGTCCACCGCCTTGGCCATTGTCATATCGGCCATCATCATCGTGCTGCAATGGCCAATCCGACTGCTGCTGTTGTGGATTATTGGCCCCTCGCCCGAAGTGACGTCGCTCGCTATCACCTATTTCACCATTTGCATCTGGGGCGTGCCGCCCGTGTTGGTGATGATGGCTTTCAAGGGGTGGCTGCTGGGCATGCAGGACTCCAAGGGCGCGATGTGGATTTCCATCATGACCAACGTCTTCAACATTGCTGCCAGCCTCATTTGCGTCTATCTCTTCAATATGGGATTTGTCGGCATTGCTGTGGGTACCATGGCGGGCGAGTGGTTAGGATTGCTGTATGCTGCCCTGTTGGTGCAGCGCAAGTTCCCGCGCCTTGACGGCATGATAGACTGGCGCCGCGTGTGGCGCTTCAAGGACGCGGGCCGCTACTTCAAGGTGAGCCGCGACATCTTCGTGCGCAGTTTCCTGCTGATGACAGTAAGTCTGGCATTTGTGTCCATCGGCGCCCGCAGTGGCGACCTCATCCTCGCCGTCAACGCCTTGATTCTGCAACTCTTCACCCTCTATAGCCACTTCATGGACGGCATCGCCTTTGCCGGTGAGGCTGTCGTGGGCAAGTATTACGGCATGGGCGACATGGGACGCATGAGGCGCTGCGTGTGGCTGTTGTTCCTGTGGGGTCTTGCTGTTGCTGCCGCCTTTACCCTCGTTTACTCCTTCCCGCGCGTAGCCTTCGGGCTGCTCACCGACCAGCAGAGCGTCATCGAGGCGGCGATGGACTATCGCGTGTGGTGCGCACTTATTCCCGCGGCGGGCATGGCAGCCTTTGTGTGGGACGGCGTGTTCATCAGCCTCACGCGCTCAATGGGCATGCTCATCTCGGCCTTCATCGCCTGGACCCTGTTTTTCATCATCTACTGGATTACTCCTGAAGCATGGGGCAATAACCGCCTATGGATTGCCTACCTGAGTTTCCTTGCCCTGCGCGGCATCATCCAGACCATCCTTTATAGCGGCTACCTCAAGCGAGGTGTGCTCCAGAACATGGCATAAAACAGCGATGGCAGGCCGTCAACGACCTGCCATCACTTAATTATCGGTTCTAACTTAATCTCTGTTTCCTTTTGACAGCAGCATGTCGATGAGCGCTGTCACGTCGGCGATGCTCACAGTCTCATCACCGTTCACGTCGGCGCAAATCGAGCAATAATCAGCCGCACCCAACAGGTAATCAATCAATGCCGTCACGTCGGCAATGCTTACGTTGCTGTCATGATTCACGTCGCCCACTACATGAGGCGGCATGTTCTCGATGAGGTAAACTTCCTGCTTGTTGCTCCACGCGCTCTCGGTGCCGTCAATGTACTGGGCTTTCACTTTATATACAAAGTTGCCGCCAGCCATCAGGTCCCTCACGACATAAGACTTGCCGGTGATGCCGGTAATGAGCCTATAGGTGTCATCGCCGGTCTCGAAAGGCGAGGTGAGATCCAGGGCAGTCAGGTCGCCAGCATAAATCGTGATCATCTTGACGCTGGTATAGTTCTCGAGAGATGTGATGGTAACCGCATCGGCATCGGCACAATCCAGCACAACAGTGTATTGTGACATGGAATCGTCCAATGTCAAGTCTTGGCTGTCAACACTCGTCGATACCCTAATGGAAGAATTGCTGTAGTAATAGGAAGCCGTCCTGATAACCACGGTCATCTTGTCATAGCCGGAGAGGGAATACACCGGTGACTTGATGGTGCCATCATAAGCAAGCAGAATCGCATTGTTGTAAGCTCCCATATAAGAGGTACCTTTCCATCCATCGGGCAGATAATCCTGATAGTTGTCCGAGATGTCAATCAGGCCGTTTCCGTCTTCAGAGAGAGCATCGGGCACGTTGCTGAAGTCGGCGGTCTCCAATAGTTCAACGGTTGGCTTGGTCATTACCTCAAGGGTGTAGCTGGCGACATTATCGGCGGGAGTCATGTCGGTCCAGTCGGCACGGAACTGCGTCAAGTGGACGTAATTATAGTCGGCGGGCTCCATCACGGGAGTGTAAGTCAACAGCGCACCACGGCCTGTCAGGTTTACCACAACATCCTGTGCACCGGGGCTGCTCAGCGTCAAGGTGCCGCTATAGTTCTGCAGGGCCGTCGGCTCTAAGGTCACTGTCACTGTCATACCGGTAGCGGCATCGTTGGCGCTGATGACCGTAGGATTGACGGTAAACACGCCATTGGGGTCGTTGACTGTGAGCGTCACATTTCCCGTCAAGGCGCCACCCATCACGTTAAAGGTTGCCGAACCAGTGGTAGTGAGCATCACGTCGCCCAGGTCGAGGTCGTTAGTCGAAACCGAGATAACGGGATTGGTTGCCGATCCCTTCATGTACCAGAAACTGGCGGTGCCGTCGGCATTGATGACCATCTCGGTGATGGGCTTGCCCAGGTAACCGGCATTGCTCACAATGCTGCCGTTAGCCCTCATGTGAAGTTTGGCAGCAGGCGTGGAATTGTCGGTAAACTCGGTCTTGCCATTCTGAGGCCACAAGTCGGTACTCTCGTCGTAATAAGACCACGAGTTGTCGGCATTCATGAGGGTCATCAACTGGATGTCTTCATTATTGGGCGTGTTGCCCCACCAGCGGTCCTGGTTATAGGTGACATGGGTAATCATGATGCCCGAGCCGGGGGCATAGCGGTCCCAACCCTGCTTCCTGCGGTTCTCGACGATGAAGAACTCGTTCTGGTTCAGGTTGCTTGTGAGGCACAGAGCCTTGTCGGTAGCTGCCTGCTTCTGGTTAAACACGGGCAGTGTGTAGTAGGTGCCGGGCATAGGAGTGATGTAATCGATCCATCCCATGAAATGCTTCTCGTAGGCCGAATAACCCGGCGGCGTATAGCCGTCATTGTTGTAACAACCCAGGCACATGATGTCCCAGTCACCCAAACCGTAATGGCCGCCGTCACCCGTATCATAGAAGTCGGGCAGACCCAGGCAATGGCCGAACTCGTGGCAGAAGGTGCCGATACCGTCAATCGTCGAGGTATTGTCATTGCTGCCGTGCAGCTCATTAAAGACGGCAAACATGTCAACCAACGGGTCTCCCGAGTTGGGACGGAAGGCACCGTTGCCACCCATGCCATAGTAAGAGGCCGAGCTGAGGTACCAGTTGCAGGGCCAAACAGCCTCGGGGTGCTCATAATAGGCCTGGGCCTCCCCCACGCCTGCATAGATGACGATGACCACGTCGCAGTAGTCGTCATTGTTGGTGTCATAAGGCCTGAACGTCACGCCGTCGGCTGCCGCCAACTGGCAGGCTTCGGTCACCAGATATCCCAGTCCCTTGTCATTATTGTTGCCTTGATGCCCACCGTAATACACACGGTTTTGGCTCAAGGTATAGATGCCATAGACATCAAAATCGGGCTGATATAAACCATTGGACTGGTCGCGGAAGTACTGGCCCACGCTCTCGTTGCCGGTGAGCATGGCATCGATGATGCCTTGAGGCGTGTTGTTGAACTTCTTGTCCTTAAACTCCACCAGGATGATGGGAATTTTGCGGGAGCCGTTGGCGGGAACGCCCGATTCATCGTTGCTGCCACCAATGCCCAACATCGTGCCGCTACGCTTCGGACGCTTCCATTGCCACTGCTTGGCCGGGACTGGCATCGTCAAGCTGCCGCGCTGGGCCTCGATGAATGCCGTCTCGGCAGCGGTACGCTGGTTGGTCTCGTGGGCACGCACGGCGGTGACACCCGTCAGCGACGAGTTGTAATAGTAATCGCCGTCAGCGCCACGCACCACCATCAGGCCATCCTGCGTGAGAATCGCACTGTTAAAGGCATTACCCACAGCATGAATCTTCAGGGTGGTGCCATCACTCTGGTTCACAGTGATCCAACCCGGCTTTGCGGGCACAGCCATAGCGGCTATACCGCAACAAAGCACAGCAAAAAGAAGTAAAATGGATTTCTTCATAAAACTTATAATGTATTGATAGTTAATAATGATTACTCTATAACATTTGGTACACGCAAAATTATATCTAATAATCCACCTATCCAAATTTTTGAAGATTATCGTATGTCCGAAAACTATAAAAGTGAAAACAATTCACTACCTTTGCGTTTTGATAATAACCTTTTCAACCTTTACACATGATGAAACTGAATCTGATCACATTCGCCTCGTCGCTGGCTACGAGGGAGTCGATTTTCACCGACCATCACGAGTTGCTCGACGCGATAAAAGAGAAATATGACGTGCGTTACATCTTCCCCGAGGAACTTGACAGTGCAACGCCCGAGGACGCCACGATGGTGCTCGTGGGCAGTGGTGGCGTCGAAGAGATGGTCAAGGCCAACATCGACCGCTTGCCGCCTTACATAGTTCTTATCGCCGACGGTCTGAAGAACTCGCTCGCCGCCTCGCTCGAAATCCTCTCGTGGATGCGCCTCAACGACCGTCACGGCCGCGTGCTGCACGGCCCCACCAGTTTCATCATGCAAGGTATCGACGACTATGCAGCTGCCAGCGAAGCGGTAGCCCGTCTGCACGGCAAACGCGTGGGCGTCATCGGCAAGCCGTCGGGGTGGCTCATTGCCAGCAATGTGGACTATGCCGCGATGCGCGAGCGCTGGGGCATCGAGATGGTTGACGTGCCCCTCGACGAAGTAGTCCAGGGTTATGAGGCCATTGGTGATGATGAGGTGCAAGAGATTGCCGACGAGTTCATCAGCAAGGCCGTCGGTGTGAAGGAGCCCTCGCGTGACGAGGTCGTCAAGGCTATGCGCCTCTACCGCTCGGTCAAAGGCATCGTGGAGCGTTACCGCTTGGACGCCTTTACCCTCAACTGCTTTGACCTGATTCCTACCACACGCACCACGGGCTGCGTGGCACTGGCGCTGCTCAACCAGGAAGGCATTCCCGCCGGCTGCGAGGGTGACGAACAGACCCTGCTCACCATGCTTGCCGTGCAGGCTGCCACGAGCGAGATGACCTTCATGGCCAACCCGTCAAAGATTCTGGACAACGCCGCCCACGAGATGGTGTTTGCCCACTGCACCATCGCTCCCGCCATGACCGACCGTTACATCGTTCGCGACCACTACGAGTCGCTGAGCGGTGTCGCCGTCGAGGGCGTTTTCGACCCAATGGACATGACCGTCGTCAAGTGCGGCGGCAGGGCCATGGAGCGCTTTTTCATCAGCCGCGCTCGTCTGCTTGAATGTACCGACAACCCCAACATGTGCCGCACACAGCTGCACCTGCGCCTCGACGAGCCGCTGGACTACTTCTTGGAGCGCAGCATCGGCAACCACCACGTCATAGTCCGCGGCAACCACGTTGAAAGACTGACAGCTGTCTTTCGACAATTATCTGCTTTGAGCAATTAGCTTTTAGCAATATTATAACCGCCCTGCGGGCGGGAAATTCAACAAATTCATCATCGATTTTTCAATTATAATTTGAATAATTTCCAGTGCGTTAGCACTGTTGAATGAAGTAGTCCTAATCTGTAGGGGCAACATCTTTATCGTTCGCAAAAAGCAATGCTATTAAATCCAAAATATCAGCATCTGAAAGAGTGGCTGGAACGGCTGCCCGAAGATTTCGAGCAGTTAGGCGAGGTCATTTATGACAAGCGTAACCAGTTGCGTGTCATCGAGGCCCCCGACGGCACCCTCGTCAATGCCAAGCGCTACTGCAAGACGCATCTGGTGAACCGTGTGGTCTATTCGCTTGGCATCCGTCAACCTAAAGGGCTACGCGCCTTTCTCTACCCCACCCGCCTGCTCGAGCGCGGCATCAGCACCCCCGAGCCCATCGCCTATATCGAACAGCGCCAATGTGGACTGCTGGGATTGAGTTACTTCATCAGCGTGCAGTCGCCGCTGAGCCACACGCTCTATGAGTTCGGCGACGCCCAGGAGGGCACCTATGAGGAGATGGCGCACGAACTGGGACGCTTTACCGCCATGATGCACAACAACGAGGTCCTGCACCTCGACTACTCCCCAGGCAACATCCTGTGGGACAAAGACGGTGACGGCTACCACTTTGCCGTGGTGGACATCAACCGCATGCGTTTCGGCACAGTGGACATCAAGGACGGCTGTGCTGCCCTGCGTCGCCTGTGGGGCCCAAAACGATTCATCGAACTCATTGCCCGCAGCTATGCCGCCGCCCGAGGCTTCGACGAGGACGAGGCCGTCCGCCTCACCATGGAGGCCCGCACCACCTTTTGGACCCGCTACCAACGCCGCCACCCCGTCGACTTCCCCCTCGAAATCTAATTCTTTCAAACAACTGAAACAACTGAGGTTTCTGATAAATCTGGTTTCAGACCATTCAGAAGCCTCAGTTGTTTTATTAAGTGCGGATGCCTAAATCCGTAAAATTAAGACTGCAATCATAAAAATAACAACAAAAACTAAGTTTATAATCACAAAAAGTGGCTAAAAAATTATGATTGTAATCACAATTTATATATCTTTGCGGCAAAAATATTGACAGTTATGCAAAGATTAATCCATACTTATAACAGGCTTTTGGCTAATGTTGATGAAACGTTTATACGTTATTTATACCCTCTGATTGACTGGAATAACCGCCTCATCGTTATCAAAGGGGCTCGAGGTGTGGGCAAAACAACCATGCTACTTCAACATATCAAAAAGGCTTTTCCTGATGTGAAGAAAGCGCTCTATGCTTCACTTGACAACATCTGGTTTACGACCAATACTCTCATCGATTTGGCCGAATACCACTATACACACGGCGGCACTCATTTGTTCCTTGACGAAATCCATCGTTATCAGGGGTGGCAACGGGAAATCAAGAACATCTATGACTCCTACCCTGACCTACATGTTGTCATCACTGGTTCCTCACTCTTGAAGCTGGAGGAATCCATTATTGCCGATCTGTCAAGAAGGCATCGGCAATACACGCTTAACGGCATGTCTTTTCGTGAATATCTGCAACTTGAAGATGTTGCATCACTACCGCCGCTCTCCCTTCAGGACATTTTAGACAAACATGTCGAGATTGCAGTTCAAATCACATCAAAGACCAAAGTGCTACAGCATTTCGAAGAATATGTACATCATGGCTTCTATCCTTTCTACCGAGAAGATGAAGAAGGCTTTGAAGACCGTCTGCAACAAATCATTGATACCATCATCGAGAGCGAGATTCCTGCTGTGAGCGATATTAAGTATGATTCGGTGTATAAGGCTAAACGGCTTTTAGGAATCCTTGCTCAGCAGTCACCCTATACGCTCAACATCGCTGCATTAAGCAACACTTTACAAGTCTCACGAGAAAATGTACTCAAATTGCTTGACTTGATGGACAAATCGGCACTTGTGAGGAAACTATACTCTCATTCGGGTGGCATGAAGATGCTTGTCAAACCAGAAAAAATCCTCTTCGACAATTCCAATATCATGTTCGCCTTGAGCAATCATGCCGATGCGGGTACTATGCGCGAAACCCTGTTTGCTTCACAACTGAACGTTGGGCATCAACTCTACATGCCACAACAAGGAGACTTTGTAGTAGATGATGCTTTTACCTTCGAAGTCGGAGGGCGTGGCAAAGGCTACAAACAAATCCGGAACTTGGAGAACAGCTATGTTGTCCAAGACGAGATAGAGCTGGGCATTGACAACAAGATTCCTCTCTGGCTTTTTGGATGCCTCTACTAATTCTATTACCTGACATTATCGACAACCTATTATCATTAAAACAACTGAGGTTTCTGATAAATCTGGTTTCAGACCATTCAGAAGCCTCAGTTGTTTTATTAAGTGCGGATGCCTAAATTCGTATAATTAGCGAAATTCGTAGTTTCGAATTATTTGTAGAGAATGTAAGCGGTCATGGGGGCGAGGGTGGCCTTGAGGACGCCTTTCTTTACCTGCAGGCGTTGCTTGGTCACCGCGTCATGATATTTGCCGTTGCTCAGGGTGACGGGGATGGCCACCTGAGCGGCCTGCTCGTCGAGGTTGATGACCACGGCGGCCTTGGCGCCACGCTCGACGATAATCTGCTTGCCGTTGTCGCTATAGATGATGTTCTCGGGCTGGTTGATGGTGCGGTGGCGGAACTCGTTGACGGCACGCACCACAGGGTGCTTGAACTCGTCGTTGCCCACCTTACCGATCTCGTTGTCGCCCCAATAGTTCTCGCGGGTGCTGCCGTGAGGACGGGAGTAGAACAAGGGCGTGCCATACTTGCGGGCAGTCAGGAAGACCCATCCCAGGCGGATGAGCTCGTCGCTCATGCCTGCCGAGGCGTGGTCGTTGCAATAGGTGTCGTGCGACTCCACCCAGGTCACCAGGTGGGCGGGATCGACAGAATGGTGCCAGGTGAGGAGGTTATCGGCACGGGCATCGTGCTTATTGAGCACGTTGCGCAGCACCCAGCCATAGTTGCTGGCGGTCAAGTCCATATACTCGGCATAGCCCTGCTCGGGCACATTGCGGTCCTGCAACACCTCGCCATAGATGAAGAGCTGTTCACGGGGAACGGCCAACCAGAGACCCTTGACGGGTTTGCGGCCCATGGCGACGTCCCAGAAGTCATTCTCGGGCGACTTGGGGTCACGCATCTCGTTGGGCAGACCGATGTGCTTGGCCGTGTCGTAGCGGAAGCCACTGGCGCCGCAAGCCAGCACGTCGTTGACAAACTGCATGTAGTAATACTGGAAGTCGGGGTTCTCGGTATTGACGTCGGGCAGGGTGCCCATCTCACCGGTCGTGCACTGGTAGCGGTCGCTGTAGTCTTTAATGGGCCACAGGCCGTTGGCGTGGAAGAGGTTCTCGCGGCCATGCACGGCGCTGTCGAGGCGCGCGTTAATCTGCGTGCGGTCAATCACCGTGTGGTTGGGCAGCACATCGACAATGACACGCAGCCCCAGGCGGGTGGCCTCGGCACACATCGCCTTGAACTCGTCGCGGGTGCCTAACTGATAGTTGCCGATGGTCCAGTCCGTCGGCTGGTAGTGGTAGTACCACTTGCCATTGCCGAACAACTGGCGGCCGCCGTTCTCGCCCACGACGCACTCGTTGATGGGAGACGTCTGCACAATCGTGAAGCCTGCATCCTTGATTTCGGGCAGATGCTCCTTGATGGTGTTGAACGACCACGACCAGGCGTGGAGAATAATCTCGTTGTTTCCTTGACCGGAATCTGCGGCCGATGCCAGACCTGACATCAAACCAATGACAGCAACAAGGGCTGTAGAAATAAACTTTCTCATATATACTATACTTTTGTTTTTAATAATCAGCGAGAAACAAGCACTCAAGTGCCCGCCTATCAAGTGCAAAAGTAATAAAAACTCTGAGCCACCACAAGACAACAAACGTTATTATTTGCATTTTTACCGTCAAACGTAACCTGTCAATACCTTTTAACGTATTTTTTAGTGCAGTAATGTAAAAATGCACTATCTTTGTGGCAGATAAACCAATACATTCAATTTTACTAACCTATAAGTCATTAACTAGTTACAATGAACGAAATTGAAAAACTGAAACCGACGTGCATCTGGCGCAACTTCTATGCGCTGACGCAAATCCCCCGTCCCTCGGGACATGTTGAGAAAATCCAGCAGTACCTGCTCGACTTCGCCAAGAAGGTGGGTGTGGAGGCCTTCCAGGATCCCGCTGGCAACATCGTGATGCGTAAGCCCGCGACTCCCGGTATGGAGAACCGCAAGTGCATCACCATGCAGGCCCACATGGACATGGTGCCGCAAAAGACGCCCGAGTCGAAGCACGACTTCGAAAAAGACCCCATCCAGCCATACATCGACGGCGAGTGGGTAAAGGCAAAAGGCACCACGCTGGGTGCTGACGACGGTCTGGGCGTGGCAGCCATCATGGCAGTCATGGAGGACAAGAAACTCAAGCATGGTCCCATCGAGGGCCTCATCACCAAGGATGAGGAGACAGGCATGTATGGCGCCAATGACCTGCCCAAGGGTCAGATGAAGGGCGACATCCTGTTCAACCTCGACAGCGAGACCTGGGGCAAGTTCGTCATCGGCAGTGCCGGCGGTATCGACGTTACCTGCACCCGCAACTATAACGAGGTGAAGACAGCCAGCGGCGACACCGCCGTGCGCATCACCCTCAAGGGCCTGAAGGGCGGCCACAGCGGCCTCGAGATTCATGAGGGCCGTGCCAACGCCAACAAGCTGATGGCCCGCCTCGTGCAACTTGCCATCGTGGACCACAAGGCCCGCCTGGTGAGCTGGCATGGCGGCAACATGCGCAATGCCATCCCCTTCAAGGCCGAGACCGTGCTCGTTGTTCCCAAGGACAACATCAAGGGTATGAAGAAACTCGTCAAGACGATGAAAGCCGAGTTCGAGAGCCAGTTCAAACTTATCGAGGACAAAGTTGACCTGACGCTCAAGGAAATCGACCGTCCCAAGATGAAGATGGCGCTCGACGACCAGACGACCATTCTGCGCGCCCTCTACGCTTGCCATGACGGCGTGGTTCGTTTCATTCCCGCCTATCCCAACGTAGTTGAGACTTCATCTAACCTCGCCATCATCGACATCGAGGACGGAAAGGCTGCCGTGCAGATTCTTGCCCGCTCGGCCCGCGAGGACATGAAGGACTACATCGTGAAGATGTTGAAGACCTGCTTCCACCTCGCCGACTTCAAGGTAGAGACCGGCGGTGACTACATTGGCTGGGATCCCAACCCCGACAGCGAGGCCCTGCACATGCTGCTCGACCTGTACAAAAAGCTGTTCAAGGAGGAAGGCATCGTGCAAGTTGACCATGCCGGTCTGGAGTGCTCCATCATCCTGGGCAAGTATCCGCACATGGACGTGGTGAGCTTCGGTCCCACCCTGCGCAGCCCACACACCACCATCGAGCGCGCTTACATTCCCGCAGCAGAGCCCTTCTGGAAACTGCTCGTCAAGGCACTCGAAGAAGCACCCGTCAAGAAGTAATAATTTCAGCTCTTAGTAATAATACCGCAGGATGTATCACAGCACCCTGCGGTATTTTATATAATTAAAAAATGAAGCTATAGTCTGTAAAAGACTCAATCCTGTTTACTCATCGTCGGGGCGGTATTCCAGGATGTCGCCGGGGGCACAGTCGAGGACGCGGCAGATGGTGTCGAGGGTAGAGAAACGGACCGCTTTGGCTTTGCCGGTCTTCAGGATCGAGAGGTTGGCCACGGTGATTCCCACGCGCTCGCTCAGTTCGTTAAGCGACATCTTGCGACGCGCCATCATCACATCAAGATTCACGATAATCATAGCGCAACGGGATTTAAATGGTTAACTTCTGTTCCTCAGCAGCATCATAACCCAACTTATATAGCAAGGCGACAAGTGCCGCCACGACTCCTCCAACTAAGGTATTGACTGACAACAAAATACGCCAGTCAGATATGTCGACGCCACTGAACACATATACCATATTGTCACCCAACAACGAATAAATGGGAAACACAATGGCCAATGTCCATAACAGTTTCACGTTCTTGCGATTGAAAATGGCACCTCTCTTGAGATGGTTGAGTGTATTCTTCATAAACGCGACAAGCAAGCCAGCGATAACAAGAGCTAAAAGGCATCTGAATATAAATAATGCCACTCTAAGCTCTATTTGGGGCGCACTCCAATTTATCACACCAGACCCGCTGCCATCGGTAAAGACGAAATAGGCATATCGTGCTAAGACTACCATCCACACAATCACACATATAATCGCAATAATGCACACTGCTTTCAATACTTTGTTTGAAGTCTTTTCCATAATGAATAAATAATATTGAGTTGAATTCCGCTGCAAAGATATATCAATTTATCGAAAAACAATAAATATATCATGATATTTAAGAAATTTTAATCCTTTTGCGAAAAAACCATGATAGCAAGTATTATAAAAAAACAGCGGTTGATTTGCCGCAAAGGTAAATCAACCGCTATGCCTTGAAAAGACGGGGAATGAGGTTACTCTTCCCCGATGAGTTCTTGCAGACGACGGGTAATATCCTCATCACTGGGACCTACTAAATATTTACCACGTATTAATCTGGAAACATACAATGTAGCGGCGGCTAAGCTGATGATCCAGGTAATCACTTTCATTGTAATACCCAAATTAGGGGACAATGTGAAATAAGCAAAAAACCACCCGGTAAATATCAGACTTCCTATCGTCAAGATGATACTTTTGTCTTTAACGTACTTTTTGAACTTGTTCAATAGCTGTTCTGGAGTGCCGAGACCGTCGATGGTTTTTAAAAAGCTGTAAGATTTTAGAGCCCACCAGCCTGAAATAAGGGCCTCTAAAAATATCGTCAAGAGGAGAACAAAATGTTCTTTACCATGTGCCGAATAATGAATCTCTGGATGAAGCTCGACATATATTGCAATTGTCACCATTATCAGGAAAAGTATCAAGGAAACCAACCCAACCCAGAAATCAGTTTTCGCTTTTTTCTTGCACTTGTCTTTGATAACATCCAGCCATTCTTCTTTGTTAATCAAGTATAAATCTTCCAGTTTCATAATGATACGCTTTAATTGTTGGTCACAAAAAAAATTATTATGCAAAGGTTGCGATTTTTTCGCTAAACATTCATATTCTTTTGGTTTTGGTGATTGAGTGTTCATGAGGCGCTGCCTTTTCCTACTCTATTCTCCCGCGTTTACAGCGACTTGATATTAGAGCTATCGGGCATCAGGTAACGGGTACCGGTGTCCTTGCTGATCTGCTCACGGAACTGCTGGTCATAGCCAGGTGTAGTATAGCGTCCCGGAACGACTTTACCATCCTCTGAAGGCTTCATGATCTGGTCGTTGTGCTTAACGGCTATGAGGCGGAAGAGTTTGTCCCAACGCTGCATCATCTGGGCGGTGTAGGCAGCACTCTTGCTAGTGAGGTAGCTGACGCGCTCACCCTTGGTGAGCGGCTCTATGTCTTTCAACACCTGTGCCTGATCGGCAGCGTAGAAGTCCTCCAACTCCTTTTGCGCCTCACGCAGATCGCCTATCATGGCGCTGTAGCGCGGATAAATCATGTTGGCCACCAGATTGTTCATCCAAAAAGCGCTGCGCTCGCTGAACTCGTTGCTCACGTTGTTCTCACGGCGGAAGGCTTCGGGGACATCATTCACGCAGCAATACACAGGCACGTAGGCGATCATGTTGGCATCATCGCAGTTAAAATACATGATGCCTCCCACCTCGTCAGGTAACCAGCTGCGAAGTTGTGATACCAGCGTGAAACCCGACTGTGGGGTGCCGATGGCACGCTCGCGGAAATAGTTCTTTCCATCGACGTCCCAGTTCATGGGCAGGGGACGGTAAGGTGAGCTCCAAGGTCCTGCGCTCATGTCGGCTGTCATGTCGAGCGGAGTGCCCTCGTAATGGTCACGCATGTCGTTCATGATGTCACGCACCGACAACTTGCGGTCGGGCTTGATGTAGAGCGGCAGATGGTCGCACAGGTCATGCTGACCGTTGATGTAGGGCAGGTACTTGTCCATCTCGGCCTTGTCGTAGTGGTGGCGGAAGAAACTCCACACACGGGCATCGGCATAGCGCACCGAGGAGAAGGAGATGGGACAATAGGCATCGCGGAAGCTGAAGTCAGCATCCTTGCCACTGAAATAGCCCTTCTCACGTGCAAAGGAAATCACGTCCTTGGAATACAGGCAGTTCTTGGGGTCCTTCAACGGGAACTGGCGTATGCGGCAGAGATTGGCATGGGCACAGATGCAGTCGTCAGGGATGCGAACGGCTACCCACACGGCACCTTTCACGCCCGGACCCTTGCCCACGATTTCGAGAATCCAAGCCTCGTTCTTGTCGCACACGGTGATAGACTCTCCCGTGCTGCAGTAACCGTAATCCCGCACGAGGTCGGTCATGATGATGATGGCCTCACGTGCCGTTGCAGCACGCTCCAGTCCCAGATGCATCATGGTGAAATAGTCGAGCAACCCTTCAGGATTCTGCAACTCCAGGCGGCCGTCGAAGGTGGTTTCCACGATGCTCACCTGCTTCTCATTGATAAAGCCGATGACGTCATAAGTGTATTCCGCTTGAGGAATATAACCTCTTACAGGTCCCCTGCCCCACTCACGGATGGCAATCTTCTCGTCTTTCTCATGCCTGCCGCCTGGGGTGCGCGACAGCGAGCCGGCGAAGCCATAGCCATCACAATTATAGGTACAAATCACGGAGCCATCTACCGAAGCAGCCTTACCAACGATGAGGTTTGTACATGCCCACGACTGAGGGACTGCCAGCGCCAACGTCGCCACGAGGAAGGAAAGAAATCGTTTCGTTTTCATATCATGTCATTTTTTCTATAGGGGCAAAGGTAGCGATTTTTTCGCAAAACACTTCATATTCTCTTAGATTTCGGAACCTTATAAAAAAAGAAAAGCCAAATAATTAAACACTCTGCTCAAGTTAAATTAATTCTTCATGCTCAACAATGAAAATAAATACTTATTGTCTTCGCTTAATCAGAATTTTGCAGTACCTTTGCACCCTGTAAACTGTAAAAACAACTAATAACTAACTATATCAGTTTTTTCAAAAATTTATGAGTAAGGAAAAGAAATTCATGACGTGTGACGGCAACCAAGCTGCTGCTCACATCAGTTACATGTTTACCGAGGTAGCCGCTATCTACCCCATCACTCCGTCATCAACGATGGCCGAGCATGTGGACGAGTGGGCTGCCGCTGGTCGCAAGAACATCTTTGGCGAGACCGTTATGGTTCAGGAGATGCAGAGCGAGGGTGGCGCCGCAGGTGCCGTTCACGGTTCGCTGCAGGCAGGTGCCTTGACCACGACCTACACTGCTTCGCAGGGTCTGCTGCTGATGATTCCCAACATGTACAAGATTGCCGGTGAGTTGCTCCCTGGCGTGTTCCATGTTTCAGCTCGTACGCTGGCTAGCCACACCCTGTGTATCTTTGGTGACCACCAGGACGTGATGGCTACCCGCCAGACCGGTTTTGCCATGCTCGCCGAGGGCAGCGTGCAGGAGGTGATGGACCTCGCCGGTGTCGCTCACTTGAGCGCCATCAAGGCCCATGTGCCCTTCGTCAACTTCTTTGACGGTTTCCGCACCTCTCACGAAATCCAGAAGGTTGAGGCCATGGACCAGGAAGACCTGCGTCCCCTCATCGACATGGAAGAGCTGGCCAAGTTCCGTCGCAACGCGATGAACCCCGACAAGCCCGTTACCCGTGGTACTGCCGAGAACCCCGACGTGTTCTTCCAGCACCGCGAGTCGTGCAACGACTACTATACCGCCGTTCCCGCCATTGTCGAGGACTACATGAACAAGATTAGCGAAATCACCGGCCGCAAGTATGGTCTGTTTGACTACTACGGCGCCAAGGATGCCGACCGCGTCATCATCGCCATGGGCAGTGTGACCGAGGCCATCCGCGAGACCATCGACTACCTCATCGACAAGGGTGAGAAGGTCGGCCTCGTCGCT
>JAFRRT010000022.1 GCA_017427945.1 Muribaculaceae bacterium
AATTCTTACGAAATTTGCGTACAAGTTGTGCATACGGTGATTTGAATTTAATGTTTTGATCACCACTAAATTACTATAAATCAGCGATATGCGCAACTTTTTGAACATCTTTTTATTAACTTTTTAATCCCGCCAACGGGTCATTTAACCTATAATTGTTGTCTGTATAGCCATAAAGAATTGGCTTTTCAGGCAATTATTATTTATTGAGAAACAGGCACTTACACCTATGATGTTTACCTTTTGCCCTTAAATGGCATTAATAAGACAGCTAACTTCTTTAAATTTCTGATTATGGATTATAGCATGAATGATTTGCTCCACGGAGCGCAAGTGATGGCAAGTAGTGTTTTTGGTCGCCGTAGTGAGTACAAACTCCAGTTCAATCATGAAGAGGACGGTTTCTGGTATGTGGATTTTCCAGGATGGCCTTTCGACCATCACAATCTGATGATGGTGGCTGGAGCCGACAAACTGTGCGACTTCCTCAGCGACGATGACCTCTATGCGTACGTTAGTGTAATACCCAGCAACAGACGTCTCGATAAGCCAGGTTACGCTTGTTTGGTGCAGGGAGAGCACTCGCTTACTGGAGGTTCCACCTATACTGTGACCAATTTGCCGGGCTTTGAACGCGAGATTTGGCTTTGCCCCGTCACACTCTTCGTCTTGGGCCGTTACCCCAAGTATATCTACATCAAGAAAACAGATTCCCAAGACAGGTAATGCCTGCATGCTTTTTTTTAAAAAAAACAGTTGATAATGTTTACCTTTTAGTGCTTCCTGTCATAAAGAAGAGAAGTCCAACTTAACCACATAAAAGAAACTATGACACTCTTTCTTACTAATACAAATTGGGCAGATGCCACATATAGTGACGGCGTATGGTTCTTATCTGATTTCAGCCAGATGTACGGTTTGAGTTTCCATGAGGCCACAGTACTTCTTGTCTGCATTCTCATGCCGCTTCTAACCGTTTATTTCTTAATACTGGCCCTGCTCAACACTAAATACAAATCAAGAAAACTCAAGATTTTGACTTGGATTTCGGCTGCAATTACAATTTCCGCACCGTTCATTCACCTTGTACTTCTGAATATGTGGGTGGCATTTGATCACGTCAATTAATAACTATGTAACAAAACTTTGGGCCTTTTCATACATAAAAAATAAACAATCAATTATACCTGTTTTTCAGTTATGATCAAACAACTGTTCACTATTATCGTTTTCACAATCCTTTTGGGATGCCTTGCCTGGAGCTGCACCAACAACGCCAAGCGAATCAAGCATGTAAAGCTAGTTTCCACGGCGGAAGACGACTGTACCTGCCCTCATTGCAGGCTTCTCATCCAGCCCTATGGTGATTTCTCAAATGAGAGAGCCAAAGTAGTGGCCAAAGAGCTGGAAAAAAGTCTCGCTACTTATGTGAAAGACCTGGCTGTGACCGAGGTTCTGGTACTACCCGCCAAACCCTTAACCGAGGACTTGATGAACGATGCCAAGACCCGTTACCGCGCCAGCAAAATTCTGGACAAGCAGGCAAACATCAAAAGCCAAAAAGATGATGTCATCATCGGCTTGACCGATTGTGACATCTCAACAAACGCTCACGGTTATGATGACTGGGGAATTCTTGGGCTGTCCTATATGGGACATTCCAACTGCGTGATTTCCACGTTCAGGGTGAAGAACAAGTCTCAGTTTTGGAAAGTTGTACTCCATGAGTTCGGACACTCCTACCTGGGACTGGATCACTGCCCGAACAATGACCCGCAGTGCTTCATGGTCGACTGCAACGGCAAGCCCGACCTTGCTCAGGAGCGTTACTTGTGTGACTCTTGTTCACATAGCATTCGTTTATAAACTTAACGATTTCATGATTATGGTACTATTAGAAAGCAGATATCATTGGATTGACTCGCTCTTTGACTGGTGTGTACAGACCATAAAAGACTTCGGTAGCGCTTTCGGCATGAACTATAATGAGGCGAATATTCTCATTTTCTGCATTGTCTGGCCTCTGTTATTCCTCTACTTCATGACCTTAGCTGTACTTAATGCTCATTATAAGTCCAAGACCTTGAAATGGGTGACATGGATTTCGGTCATCATCACACTTGTCTCACCCCTCATTTTTGAGTTGATTATAAGATTATGAAAAAGATACTTGTTGTTAGTGCTTTAGTACTCCTTTCGGGAGTGTTCTTTTTTGCGAGGTCATTCAAGGCTCCGAAAGCTGCCACATTGAAGGAGGGTGATATTGTTTTTCAGACTTCCACCTCACAACAGGCTCCATTCATTATTGCTGCCACCAGTTCACCATGGAGCCATTGCGGAATCATCATTGAGAAAGACAATGGGATATATGTACTTGAAGCAGTATCCACCGTGAAACTGACTCCTTATAATCAATGGGTAAAACGAGGAAAAGGCGGTATAGCCAAAATGAAACGCTACACCGAAGAGTCAGTCAAAATCAAGTATTCAAAATACCTGGGCAAGCCTTATGATACCGCATTCAAGTTCGGGAACGACATGTGGTACTGCTCCGAACTTGTCTATGATATCTACAAGCAACAACTCGGCATAGAATTGTGTGCGCCCAGACCTGTCAGTGACTACAATATCACTGGGGCTGAAAAAGTATTGAAGAAACGAGGTATCAGCAAGAACCAGCTAGTCGTTGCCCCAAACGACTTATATAATTCTAAACAACTGAAAGGTCTTTAACTGAAGAAAAAGAACCTGATAACATTCTTGTTGCTGTTAACCGTATCCTTCCTGCTTATTTCAATATTCAGATTATCTTTTAGCGGAAAACCCCTAAAACGCAAAAAACGCAACTGCCGAAAACAGCAGCTGCGCCTTTTGTTGTGACCCCGGTGGGACTCGAACCCACGACCCATTGATTAAGAGTCAATTGCTCTACCAACTGAGCTACGGAGTCATCGTTTTGTCAATTGCGGTTGCAAAGGTACTGCTTTTTTCTAAACCGCAAACAATTTTGGCGAAAATTTTTGAAAAAAAGTGATTTTTTCGGTTCATTCGCCCCAAAATGACTATATTTGTGACAGATAACACATCAAAAAAATCGATATGGAGAACAGGAAATATGACTTTGACAGCGTGATTGACCGCCGTGGGACAAGCAGCGTGATGTTTGACATGTGTCAGGAGATGTTCGGGCGCGATGACGTGCTGCCGCTGTGGGTGGCCGACATGGGCTTTGCGGTGTGCCCCGAGATCACACAGGCGCTTGCCGAGCGCGTGACACAGCACCCCATCTACGGCTACAGCGTGCCCTTGGAGGGCTACTGGCAGTCGATCATCGACTGGCAGCGTGAGCGCAACGGGCTGGAGTTCAGTCAAGACGAGGCTTGCTTCATCGGCGGCATCGTCAACGGTTTTGGGCTGGCGCTGAATCATTTCACGCGTCCGGGTGACAAGGTCATCATCCAGGAGCCGGTTTATCACCCCTTCAGGATGCTTATCACGGGCAACAACCGCATGGTGGTGAACAATGCACTCAAGCGCACTGACGACGGATTCTATGAGATGGACCTGGAAGGGCTGGAGCGCATCATGGAGCAGGAGCGGCCGCGCATGATGGTGCTGTGCAACCCCCACAACCCCATAGGCATCGCATGGCCCGCCGAGGTGCAGCGCGAGGTGGCTGCCTTGGCACGGAAATATGACGTAGTTGTCTTCAGCGACGAGATCCACGGTGACCTGACGTTAAAGGGCCATCACCACACCTCGTTCCTCACTGTAAGCGACGATGCGCGCGCTGTGGGCGTCGTGATGGGTGCGCCGAGCAAGACGTTCAACATTGCCGGCATCGTGAGCTCATGGTGTGTCGTAAAGAACCCCGAGCTGCGCAAGCCTTTCTTTAACTGGCTCACCACCAACGGCCAGAGTGCACCCAACTTCCTGTCGATGACCGCCACGCGTGCCGCCTACCGCCACGGCGGCGAGTGGCTCACCCAATGCCTGGAATACATCGAAGACAACATCGACATGGTGGTGGACTATTGCCGCGAGCACATCCCCGGCATCACGGCAATCAAGCCGCAGGCCTCGTTTCTGGTCTGGCTCGACTGCACCGGGCTGGGGCTGGAGCATGACGCACTCATCGACCTGTTTGTCAACAAGGCACGCATCGGCCTGAACGACGGCGCGATGTTCGGCAAGGGCGGCAGCGGCTTCATGCGCCTGAACGTCGCCGTTCCCCGCAGCGTGCTGCGGCAAGGCATGGAGCAGCTGGCAGCCGCCGTCGCCGCGCTCAAGTGATGACGTAGCCGCATGAACTGTTTTTGATAAAAAACTCATGGATTATTGTGCGATAGATGATTTGTTACTATCTTTGTAGCACAATACCAAAATCCATTAATAACTAACATTCACTATCACAATGAAAGAATTAAAAGGAACCAAGACCGAAAAAAACCTGATGGAAGCCTTCGCCGGTGAATCCCAGGCCCGCAACAAGTACACCTACTATGCCTCCAAGGCCAAGAAGGACGGCTACGTGCAGATAGCAGCCATCTTTGAGGAGACCGCCAACCAGGAGAAAGAACATGCCAAACTGTGGTTCAAGCTGCTGCAGGGTGGCGGCATCAAGGGCACCCTCGAGAACCTTGAGGACGCTGCCGCTGGCGAGAACTTTGAGTGGACCGACATGTACAAGCGCATGGCCGAGGAAGCCCGCGAAGAAGGCTTCATCGAGATCGCCGAGCAGATGGAGGGCGTTGCCGCCATCGAGAAGCTGCACGAGGAGCGCTACCTGAAGCTGCTGAACAACATCAAGGAAGACATCGTCTTCTCGCGCGACGGCGACACCATCTGGCAGTGCACAAACTGCGGCCATGTGGTAATCGGCAAAAAAGCCCCCGAGATGTGCCCCGTGTGCAACCATCCGCGCGCCTACTTCCAGATCAAGGCCGAGAATTATTAAATTCAATCATTAAAGCGATTGTCCGCTTTAATGATTAAGGTTTAGAGTTTAGAGGTTTAGAGCTTAGAGAGAAAAAGCCGCCTGAGATGAAAATCTCAAGCGGCTTTCTGCTTTGCAGGGGTAAAAGGGCTTATCAGAACATGATGGCGGCGCTC
This sequence comes from Muribaculaceae bacterium, assembly GCA_017427945.1. Lineage (GTDB taxonomy): Bacteria > Bacteroidota > Bacteroidia > Bacteroidales > Muribaculaceae > Sodaliphilus. The sequence goes on from JAFRRT010000022.1 coordinate 5,113, forward strand.
ACGGTCCAGCAGTCGTCCTTACCCTCGACACGATGGCCACTGTAGTCCTGTCCGACGACGTCCATGGCCCTCTTCATGCCGATGCCATAGCTGGCTGTCACGCGCACGTGCTTGAACAGATCCACGCCGGCGCCCACGTCCCACGACAGATAGGTTTTGCGCACTCCTTCCACTCTGATATTTTTGTCTGGAATGACGACCGAAATGTTGGGACCAGTGAACACGACAGGTGCCACCACTTTTTCCACACCAGGGATGGCAAGTCGATACCTGGCATAAATCGGAATGTCGATGCAGTGGTTCTTGCCCCTGCGGACATTGTCGTTGATTTTGGGATTTTTGTTTTGGCGGTACATGGCCGACACCTCAAGTCCCAGATTCACTTTGGGGATGTTCAGGTCAACCACCAGACCACCAGTGTAGGCGGTATGCTTCTCACTGTCCAGGAGGCTGCTCTTGTCCTTCATCTCCATGGTGGTGATACCGCCCTTGACACCGAAGTGCACTTGACCTGCTGCCGGTGAGGTTGACGCCAAGGTCATTGCTGCCATCACAATGGCGACGCGTGCCATCTTGCCCAAACGCATTTGGAGGCTGTTCATAACTGTTTCCTTGCTCTCGTTGAACCCGTTGCGGGTGCTCTCGTTAAAATAATTCTTAGTTGCCATAATTGTAAGATTTTTTAGTTGTTATACGTTGTTTGTTTTTGTTTGATGATGCAAAATTATGGCGCCTAAATCCCCCAATCCAAACATTCTAAACCATATTGGATGTAATGGCTGGATTAATGTATGAAATGCATTTGTTGGGTTCTTCAAGATGATTTTTTTCAAAAAATGGCATAAGTATTGCAGTAGTTTGCAAGGATAATTGTAAATTTGCCATTTAGAAAAAATCATTATTCACCTTATAAATATTAAAGACAATGAAAAAAGGTTGTTTAGGACTTTCGTCTACTGTATTGGTATTACTTGGAATCCTGGTTGTTCTTGCTTTGTGGGCGATACCCAAATATAACGGGCTCGTAAAGCAACAGGAGAGTGTTGAAAAGGCTTGGGGTAATGTAGAAAACCAGTATCAGCGCCGTGCTGACCTGATCCCCAACTTGGTAGAGACCGTAAAGGGCTATGCCAAGCACGAGCAGGAAACTTTTGAAAAGGTCATCCAGGCTCGCGCTAATGCAACCAGCATCAAAATCGACCCGTCGAACATCACCCCCGAGGATCTGCAGAAGTATCAGGCTGCACAGGGCGAGTTAACTAGTGCTTTGAGCCGACTCATTGCCGTGAGCGAGGCTTATCCCGACCTGAAGGCAAATGAAAATTTCAAGGAATTGCAGAGCCAACTTGAAGGAACGGAAAATCGCATTACTGTAGCCCGTAACGACTTTAACGAGGAAGCCAGGACCTACAACACCAACCGTCGATCCTTCCCCACCAACATCGTAGCCAGCATCTTCGGCTTTGGTGAGAAGCCTTACTTCCAGGCACAAGAGGGTGCTGACAAGGCTCCCAAGGTTGACTTTGGTACCAGCGAGGGCAAGTAAACGATGGCTCTGGTCGATTTCATCCCCAGTGAGGGCCAGCGGCGCATCGCCGATGCCATTACCGATGCCGAGCGTCACACGACGGGCGAGATTTGCGTCCATGTGACTCCCCGGTGCCGCGGTAATGTGATGAAACGTGCCACCAAGACCTTTAACCGCCTGCACCTTTACACCACCAAGCGCCGCAATGCCGTGCTCATCTTTGTGGCCTATGAGGACCGCAAATTCGCGATTCTGGGCGACACCGGCATCAACGAGGCGGTGCCCGAGGGCTTTTGGGACGGTGAGGTGGAGGAACTGGGACGCTTTCTCACGGCGGGACGGCCAGTTGACGGTATCTGCGCCATTGTCGCCCGCATTGGAGAGCGCTTATCAGAGTACTTCCCCGGTGAGCGAGACGACGAGAACGAGTTGAGCAACGAGGTCACCTTCGACGACCTTGACGATGATGACGAACCCGATGACCACTATGACGACTATGGCAATATGGAATAAAAGGCTGTCGCGCTTGACTGCCATCATGCTGCTGTGCCTTGCCGCACTGACGGCGATGGCACAGGTGCCTGCGCGTCCCAACCCGCCACGGTTGGTCAACGACTATGCCGGCATTCTGGGGAATTGCCAATGGCTGGAGGACTCGCTCGAGCGAATCGCGATGGAGACCAGCAACCAGATCTGTGTGGTGACCATGAACGACTTCGGCGATTACGACAAGGCCTATTTGGCTTACAAAATAGGCCAGGAATGGGGCGTCGGTAACAAAGAGAACCGCAACGGCGTTGTCATCCTCATCAAGCCCAAGACCGCAGACAGCAAGGGCGAGGCATTCATTGCAACGGGCCATGGCCTGGAGGGCGCCATCACCGACGCCTTGAGCACACGCATTGTCAACAACGTGATGATTCCCTATTTCAAGGAGAATGATTACCTGGGTGGCGTGTGGGCAGGATCCCAGGCTGTGCGCGACCTGGCCACGGGCGAGTACAACGAGGAGGATTATGCACAGCAGGATGACGGCGAGGCCCTGTTTGCCTTGCTCATGTTTATCGGCATCTTTGTTCTCTTCCTCTATCTGGCCCACAAGAGCAATCAGGGCAACAACGGCAACCGCAACAACCGTGACACGGGCACTTGGGGCGGTCCCATCATCTTTACCAGCGGCAATGACTGGGGTCGTGGCTCCTCATGGAGCGGCGGCGGCACCTGGGGCGGCGGTGGAGGCTGGGGCGGCTTCGGCGGAGGCTCCTTCGGCGGAGGCGGCGGAGGCGGCAGCTGGTAGCCTTTCAAGACGGCCCGATAGCGACCGATTAAGAAACAGGCGACCCGTCCCCTACCGGATGGGCCGCTTGTTTTAGGCCCGATTTTTCTGCCAAAATGTCATATTTTAACAATCGTTGTGGTGTCAGTTCACGAAATTGTTAGTACCTTTGCAAGACTAAAAACGACCATAATGGAAGAAGAAAAAATACAGCAAGAGCAACCTGTGGAACAAACCACCGAACCCCAGACCACTCCCGTCAAACCAGACATCCTGGACTATGACGACATCTGCAAGATGGCGCCCTTCTTTAAAGGCAAGCCTAAACTGGTGAAGTGGCTTTTCCACCTGCTCGATATCGACGACGTGAACTGGATTCACGGCCACAACTGCGGCACGCCGGGTGTCCCCTTCTGCACCGGATTCATGAAGGATCTGAACTCCACCATCACCTTCGACAACGGCGAGGTGCTTGACAACCTGCCCGAGGGCCCCTTCATCACGGTGTCCAACCACCCCTTCGGCGCCATCGACGGTGTGATGATGATTCACATCATCGGCACCCGCAGGCCCGACTACAAGTTCATGGTCAATATGCTGCTGAGCAAAATTGGCGGTATGATGCCCAACTTCATCACGGTTGACGCCCTGGCCAGTGACGACCCCGAGAAACGTGCCGTGTCGATGCAGGGCATCAGCGACACACTCAAGCACGTCAAGGCAGGCCACCCGATGGGGTTCTTCCCTGCCGGTGCCGTGAGCAAGCTGACCAAAAACCTGCGCGTCGAGGACCGCGAATGGCAACCCGTCATCATGCGGTTGATCCAAAAGCTCAAAGTTCCCGTGATTCCCATCTACATTCACGGGCACAACAGCTGGATTTCGCTCGCACTGGGCGTCATCAGCTGGAAACTGCGTACCTTGCGACTGCCCGCCGAGGTCTTCCGTCGCAAGAACTACGACTTCCGCGTATCGGTGCATGACCCCATCATGCCCGAGGAGTACGCACAATACAAAACGCCCGAGGAACTGGGTGTATTCTTGAAAAATGAAACTTACAAAATGAAAAAATGGCAACGATAGACGAAAAAAGCATCCAGACCATCAAGCATCGCTTCAGAATCGTGGGCGAGTCGCCCGCGCTGATTGCGGCCATTCGCCGCGCCATGCTGGTGGCCCCCATTGACCTGAGCGTCCTCATCATCGGTGAGAGCGGCTCGGGTAAGGAATCATTCCCCAAAATCATCCATGAGAGCAGTCCCCGTAAGCACAAAAAATACATCGCCGTGAACTGCGGTGCCATTCCTGAAGGTACTATCGACAGTGAGCTGTTCGGACACGTCAAGGGTTCTTTCACCGGTGCCATCGCCGACCACAAGGGTTATTTTGAGGAGGCCGACGGCGGTGTCATCTTCCTCGACGAGGTAGCCGAGATGCCCATGAGTACACAGGCCCGCCTGCTGCGCGTACTCGAGAACGGTGAGTACCTGCGCGTGGGCGACAGCACCGTACGCAAGACCAACATCAGGGTGGTAGCAGCCACCAACAAAGATATGCTGCAGGCCGTCAAGGACGGCAAGTTCCGCGAGGACCTGTACTACCGCCTCTCGACGGTACAAATCAATGTGCCGCCCCTGCGCGATCGCGGCGACGACGTCATCCTGTTGTCACGCCTGTTCCTGCGCAACTTCATCGACGAGAACCGCACCCGTGAGGTCACTTTCACCGAAGATGCACAGCGCCTGCTCAAGTCGTATCACTGGCCTGGCAACGTACGCCAGCTCAAGAGCGTCATCGAGCAGGTGGCCTTGTTCGAGAGCGGCAGCACGGTAGATGCCGCTACCTTGAGCCAGTACATGCCCAGCAACCGCGAGACCGCGTTGACGGTGCAGACGCAGCCTAACTTTGACTACAACGCCGAGCGCGAACAGCTCTTCACGCTCATCTTGTCGATGCGGGCCGAGATAGAATCCATCAAAAAGCGCCTGGATGGCGCAGGGCAAACCTCGCACGTGTCCTCGACGGTGCATGAGCTCAAGCGGGACACCACGCCCTTGTTCGACATCAGCAACAACAATCCTGAGGTCGATATGACATCGCCCTACCGCAACATGCGCCATGAGGCTCAAGACCTGGGCCATGTTGATGAGGTGGCCGCAATGGACGTTGAGGGCGAGACCGTAAAAACGCTTGACGAGACCGAGCGCGAGACCATCGAGACCGCCTTGAGGCGCAACAGCGGCAGGCGCAAGCTTACCGCCCAGGAGTTGAACATCTCGGAACGTACATTGTACCGCAAAATCAAGCAATACAACCTGGAAAAGCAGTGAAACGGCTTCTTGTCATATTGACCCTCGCCGTTGCCGCCCTGGGGTGGCAGGCTTGCATCCCGCGCTATACGCTCAATGGGGCGTCCATCGACTACAACGTCTATAAGACCATCTCTATCGGCGAGTTTCCCATCCGTGCCGCCCTGGTTTATCCCCCGTTGCAGTCCTTGTTCGAGAACCGCATGACCGACATGATAGCCCAGCAGACGAGGTTGCGCGTCATCGACAACAACAATGCCGACCTGCGCATGGAGGGTGAAATCACCAACTACCAGCTATCACCTCAGGCCGTAGGCGAGGATGCTTATGCCAGCCAGACGCGTCTGACCATCACCGTGCGGGTCAAGTACACCAACAACAAGAATCAGGCACTGTCAAAGGATTTGTCTTTCAGCGCCTACCGCGATTTCTCAAGTAGCGAGCTGCTGGTGGACGTGCAGGACGAATTGTGCAACCAGATCAGCAAAGACCTGGCCGACCTCATCTTCAACGCCACATTGGGCGATTGGTAATCCAACGACACATATAATAATAGATGTATGCCAAAATGTAAGTCGGTGAAGATTGGCACAGTAATTGATACGCGTCTTGTAATTGCATGGCAACAATGACAACATGGATTGAAGAAATCAAGCGCTTGGCTGCCGACGACAGCGTCAAGGAGTCAAGGCAATGGCTGGAGGAGGTCGAACAGTCGGCCCCCTATAGCGTGTTGCCCGCTCTGCTGTTTCTCAAGGCCAATGGCGTTAAGGGCAACGAGGATGTGCTGGCACGACTCGCTATCAAATTCCCCGACCGTCAAGCCCTGGCACAAATGCTGGGCGAGGACGCAAGCACGCTGACCAACTTCTATCCGCAGGAGCCAGCACCCGAGTCACCCGACACCATCACAACTATTGACCGCTTCCTTGACAACTATGGCAAGACAAGCCCCAAGGAGGTTGAAGCCATCAGCCGCGCCATCTTCAATCCCACGCCCGACTATGCCGACGTGCTTGCGGCCCAGGAAAAAGAGGAAGGCGGCGTGCAGCCGGCCGAGGGCGACTCGCAGGACGAGCTCATCAACCAGTTCATCGCCGAACAAAAGCACCAGGGAGAGCAGGTGGCACAAGTGCCCATTACGCCCCCGGTGGGAGAGCAGGAAAAGGCCGAAATAGCCGATGAGACTATCGATAATCCTACCCAAATCGATGAGTCGATGCTCAGCGAAAGTCTGGCTAAAATGTATATCGCACGACACAAATATTCACAGGCTCTTGAAATTATTAAGCGTTTAAGTTTGAATTATCCAGAAAAAAGTATTTACTTTGCAGACCAAATTCGGTTTTTGACCAAATTGGTCTTAAATGAGACACTAAAAGACAAAAAATAAGAAAAAATGTACACTATTTTTGCAATTCTGATCACGATCGCATCGATTCTGTTAATCGGTGTCATCCTTATTCAAAAATCTAAAGGTGGCGGTCTTGCTGCCAACGTGAACAACTACAACCAGTTTATGGGTGTTCGCAAGACTACCGATTTTGTGGAGAAGGCCACTTGGGGTCTGTCCATCTTCATCTGCGTACTCAGCATCCTGTCGGCTTTCGTCAGTGCTCCCTCGATCGTTGAAGGTGCTCCCCAAATCAAGAAGTTACCCACCAGCGAGACTCAGGCTCCCAACTTCGGCACTCAGGCCGAGGAGGCTGCTCCCGCTGCTGCCGCTCCCGCACAGGGTGAGGCTGCTGCTCCTGCTCAGGAAGCTCCTGCAACCGAGGGTAAGTAATTACTGCATCACAAAACCAACTTATTAGAGGATGCGGTATGTCGTATCCGCATCACAGCGGAAAATGACATACCGTATCTTTTTATATCCTTCAACGATGAAAATGGTATTTCTATATTCAGCTCTTGTAGCATTGATGACCGCATGCGGCAGCACGGGGACATCAACGGCCACCGATACCGCAGCAGCCGACACCACCTCGACGGCAGCCGTCGACCGTTCACCCTTTGACGGCAACAGCGCCCTGCAACTCGCAAGGCAGCAGTGCGACTTCGGGCCGCGCGTGCCTGCCACCCCTGCCCACGCCAAGTGTGCCGAGTGGCTGACAACGACCTTGCAGGCCTCGTGCGACACGGTTATCGTGCAACAGGGCACAGTGACCACAGGACAAGGCAAGCCATTGGGAATCAAGAACATCATCGGCGTCATCAACCCCGACGCCAGTCAACGCTTGTTGCTGCTCGCCCACTGGGACACCCGACCCTGGGCAGACAACGACCCTGACCCTGCTAACCACAGCAAACCCGTTATGGGTGCCAACGACGGAGCCAGCGGTGTAGCTGTGTTACTCCAGCTTGCACGGCAACTCAAAGCCGAAGGTACTTCGCTGGGTGTGGACATCGTGCTGGTGGATGCCGAGGACATGGGTATCACCGACATTGAGGAGTCCTGGGGCCTAGGCGCACAGTACTGGGCACAGCACCCGCATGTGGCAGGCTACAAGCCGTTATTCGGTATCCTGCTCGATATGGTGGGCGCTCCCGATGCGTCCTTCACACGCGAATACTATTCTGTGAAGTCGGCCAGCGGTTTTGTTGACCTGGTGTGGAGCAATGCTGCAGGCAGCCACTTCATTAACGAGGCGGGAGGTGCCGTGACGGATGACCATGTGTTTATTAACGATGCCGGCATCCCCTGCATCGACATCATCGACCTGCGCAGCGATAGCGACACGGGCTTCTGCTCGGTGTGGCATACCGTTGACGACACGATGGAGCACATTAGTCCCATAACCCTTGCCGAGGTGGGTCAAACCCTCCTCAACGTCATCGCCTCCCTCGAGCAGTAAACCAGTATCTTAAAACTTTAAACATATAATATAATGAGAAAAGAAAGGATTATACTCATGAGCGCATTGATTACAGCGTCGGCTGTGACGGCGCAGAACCGCATCAACTACCCTGACCCACCACGCATGGACAAGGTGGACACCTACTTCGGCACTCAGGTGCCTGACCCCTATCGTTGGCTCGAGGACGACAACAGCTCCGAGACCGAGGCTTGGGTTGCCGCCCAGAACAAGATCACCCAGAACTACCTGTCGAAGATTTCCTTCCGCAAGGACGTGAAGAAGCGCATCACCGAACTCGCCAACTACGAGAAAATGGGTGCTCCGTTCAAAATCAAGGACAAGTTCTACTTCTTCAAGAACGACGGTCTGCAGAACCAGAGCGTCCTCTATGAGTACGATGCTAACGGCAACCACAAACTGGTGCTCGACCCCAACACGCTGAGCGACGACGGCACCGTGGCCCTGCAGCAACTGGACTTTTCCAACGACGGACGCTATCTGGCCTACGTCATCACACGCAGCGGTAGCGACTGGAACGAGATTTTCGTGAAAGACCTCAAGGAGAACAAGGTGCTCGACGACCACATCGTGTGGGCCAAGTTCACCGACGCCCAGTGGCTGGGTGACGGCTTCTTCTACAGCGGCTACGATGCCCCCGAGGATGCCAAGTCGTCCAAGAACGAGTTCCAGAAGGTGTATTACCACAAACTGGGCACTCCCCAAAGCGAGGACTACATCGAGTATCAGGACAAGGGTGAGCCCTTGCACTTCCACCAGGTGAGCGTGAGCGAGGACGAGCGCTACGTCATCCTGTGGAAGAGCGACGCCGAGGGCAACGACATCTATGTCAAGGACCTCAAGGACCGCAACCCGCACTATGTGCAGCTCATCGGCGGCATGAAGTATGAGCGCGGTATCATCGGCATCGACAACGGCAAGATCTACGTCATGACCAACGAGAATGCCCCCAAGGGCAAGATTGTGACCTACAATGCCGAGACCCTGTCGCCCGCCAGTTGCGCCGAGTTCATCCCCGAACAGGAATCGGTGCTCACAGGTGCCGTGATGGCCGACCACAAGTTCATCCTCACCTATGACAAGGACGCTTCGAGCCATCCCTACCTCTATGACAAGAACGGTAAACTCATCCGCGAAATCCAGTTGCCCACCTTCGGCTCGGTAGGCTTCAGCGCCAAAAAGGACGCCAAGGAAGTGTATTACAGTTTTGCCAGCTACACCTTCCCCGGCGCCATCTACAAGTATGACCTCGAGACCGGCAAGAGCGAACTCTTCTTCCAGCCCAAGGTCAACCTCAAGAGCGAGGACTATGTAACCGAGCAGGTATTCTTCAACAGCAAGGACGGGGCCCGCATCCCCATGTTCCTCGTTTACAAGAAGGGCCTGAAGCGCGACGGCCAGCGTCCCACCTTCCTCTACGGTTACGGCGGTTTCAACGTGAGCCTCAACCCCGCCTTCACCTACACCCGCACCCTGTTCGCCATGATGGACTGCGGCGGCATCTGCGCCTACGTCAACCTGCGCGGTGGCGGCGAGTATGGCGAGGAGTGGCACCAGGCCGGCACCAAGATGAACAAGCAGAACGTGTTTGACGACTTCATCGCCGCTGCCGAGTGGCTCATAGAGAACAAGTACACCAATCCCAAGAAACTCGCCTGCAACGGCGCCAGCAACGGCGGTCTGCTCGTCGGCGCGGTGGTTAACCAGCGTCCTGACCTGTTCGCCTGTGCAGTGCCCCAGGTGGGTGTGATGGACATGCTGCGCTACCACGAGTTCACCATCGGCTGGAACTGGGCCCCCGACTACGGGCGCAGCGACGACAGCCCCGAGATGTTCCAGTATCTGCGTGACTACTCGCCCCTGCACAACATCAAGAACGATGGCACCTCCTACCCTGCCATCCTCGTGACCACCGGTGACCACGACGACCGCGTGGTGCCCGCCCACAGCTTCAAGTATGCCGCCGAGCTGCAACACTGCAACACCGGCAACCAGCCCAAGCTCATCCGCATCGACAGCAAGGCAGGCCACGGCCACAGCAAGCCCATCAGCAAAGTCATCGACGAGTACACCGACATCCAGTCCTTCATCATGTACAACCTGGGCGTCAAGTACAAATACAAAAAGTAACGTTTTTCATAACGAGGCGGGCCAAACGGTCCGCCTCTTTTCTTACCGCTGCCTTCGGCGAAGGTAGGCGGTGCCTGGGGATTGCAAACAAAATGCTTTTTGTTTGGCACTCCGCTCGGCTTGCACTACCTTTGCAGTATGAATGGCGATACTATCATTATCAAGGGGGCGAGGGAGAACAACCTCAAGGATGTCTCGCTCGAGATTCCCAAGCATCAAATCACAGTTTTCACAGGCGTATCGGGCTCTGGTAAGAGTTCGCTGGTACTCGACACCATCGCGGCCAAGTCGCGTAGGGAGCTAAACGACACCTTCCCGTCGTTTGTACAGCAGTACCTACCCAAGTACGGCCGTCCTCACGTCGATGCCATCGAGAATCTGCCCATCGCCATCGTCATCGACCAGAAGAAGCCCGCCCAGAACTCGCGTTCGACGGTCGCTACCTACACCGACATTGCTGCCTTGCTGCGCCTGCTGTTCTCGCGCGTAGGCCAGCCCTTTGTGGGTTATGCCGAGTCGTTCAGTTTCAACCACCCCGAGGGCAGTTGTCCGCGCTGTTCAGGCCTGGGCGAAATACGCGAGCTCGACATCCACAAACTGGTGGACTTTGACAAGAGCCTCAACGATGAGGACACCATCCACTACATCGCCTTTGGCAAGGGCGGCTGGCGCTGGATTCGCTACGCCCATAGCGGCCTGTTCGACCTCGACAAGAAAATACGCGACTACAGCCCCGAGGAACTCGACCTCTTCCTCAACAGCCCGCAGATTCGCCTCAAGAACCCTCCTTCCAACTGGCCCAAAAGTGCAAAGTATGAAGGCATCATCCCGCGCATGTACCGCAGCATCATCAACAGTGAGGAGGGACTGCTGCATGCCGCCGTGCTTAATCCCATGCTCAACATGGGCGTGTGTCCCGACTGCGGCGGTACCCGCCTGAGCCCGCGCGTGCTCTCATGCAAAATCGAGGGCATCAACATCGCTGACGCCTGCGCCATGTCCATCACGCGCCTCAACGAGTGGGTCAAGGCCCTCACGGCACCGCTGGCAGTGGATTTGAAACAGGCCATCAGCGCACGCTTGACGGCATTGGAAGAAATCGGACTGGGCTACCTCAGCCTGGAGCGTGCCGTGGGTACCCTCTCAGGCGGTGAGGCTCAGCGTTGCAAAATCGCCAAATACATCAACTCGTCGCTTGCCGACGTGCTCTATATCCTTGATGAACCCAGCACAGGTCTGCATGACCACGACATCGAGAAGATGAAACACTCGGTGCGCCGTCTGCGCGATGCGGGCAACACCGTACTGCTTGTCGAGCATCACCGAGAGATGATTGGCCTTGCCGACCACATCGTGGACTTGGGCCCCGGCCCGGGTAGCGAGGGCGGACGCGTCATTTTCGAGGGCAGCTATCAGCAGTTGCTGCACAGCGGCACCAGCACCGGCCAGATGCTCAGCCAGCGCGGTGACTTCAAGGTCCAGCCGCGCCAGGTGGTCGAGACCTTCCCCTTGCGCCACGCCAAGCTCCACAACCTCAAGGACATCTCCATCGACCTGCCCATGGGCGCCTTTGTCGCCGTGGCGGGTGTTGCAGGCTCGGGTAAGAGCTCGTTGATGGAGTGCTTCCGCCAGGCCCACGGCGACGTGGTCTATATCAGCCAAAAGAACATCGGCGTCAGCCTACGCTCCACGCCCGCGACCTATATGGATGTCGCACCCGACATCCGCAAACGCTTCGCCAAGGCCCACAAAATCAAGGAGCAATATTTCACCTTTAATGGTAAGGGCGGCTGCCCCGTGTGCGGCGGCAAAGGTGTCGTTATCGCCGAGATGGCCTTCATGGACAACATCGAGACCACCTGCGAAGCATGCCATGGCCTACGCTATTCTCCCGAGGCACTCGAGTACACTCTCGATGGCAAAAACATCGCCCAGGTGATGGACCTGTCGGTGCGTCGCGCCAGCGAATTTTTCAAGGGCACCAGCATCGAGGAGAAGTTGCAGCCAATGATGGCGGTTGGCCTGCACTATCTTCACCTCAACCAGGCCCTGAGCACCCTGTCGGGCGGCGAGTTGCAACGCCTCAAAATGGCATCATGCCTCAAGCAATACACCCTGCCCCTTGACTCTGGCGGCACACGCGGCGTCTTCGTCATCGATGAACCCACCGACGGTCTTCACCTCAAAGACGTGCGCCACCTTATCGACCTGTTCGAGCAGATGGTAGAAATGGGCAACACCGTTTATGTCATCGAGCACAATACCGACGTCATCAAGGCGGCCGATCACGTTATCGAGCTCGGTCCCGGCGCCGGTGATTTGGGCGGCACCATCATCTATCAGGGCACCCCACGCGGCATGCTCACCTGCCCCACTTCGGTCACCGCCGCCTACCTCTAAATTTGCTACTACAAACCTCTAACAATAAACCGCGGGCAAATTGCTCGCGGTTTATTGTGTTATGTTTTTAGGGATGTGAATGCAATGTCTAACGACTTGCGGCGATGAGGCGGGCGGCGGTGGCTGTGCAGATGTCGCTGCCAAGGCGTTCGGCAAGGCGTTTGTAACCGTCGAGTTGGGATGCGCGTGCGGGTGAGTCTTCAAGCAGTTGGGTGAGGTGCTCGTCGATGGTGTCAACGGTACACAAGTGCATCAAAAGCTCGGGGATAAGAGGTTCGTCAAGGATGAGATTGGGCAGGGTGACGTACTTGCCGCTGAGCAGACGACGGTAGAAGTTATAGGACCATTTGCTGCCGTTAAAGCGGTAACAGGCGACCTGCGGCGTGCCCAACAGCGCCGTTTCGAGGGTCGCTGTGCCTGAAGTCACCAATGCTGCTTGAGCATGATAGATTAATGGATAGGTAGCATCACGCAGTACGGGAACGGCTTTATCACCCATCACGTCGCGGTAGAGTTTGTCGTCGATGCTGGGGGCTCCGGCAATGACCGCCTGATACCGGGGATGGCGTGCAGCGGCCTCGAGCATCAAGGGCAGATTGTCGCGAATCTCACGCACACGGGAACCGGGCACGAGAGCGATAATAGGACGGTCAGGCAGACCGTGCTGACTAACGAATGTGGCAAAATCAGGGAAACTATTCTTGGCCTGCGCCACCTCCTGCACAGTGGGGTTACCCACATAGGTGGCGGTGTAGCTGCGCTCACGGTACCAGTCGGGTTCAAAGGGCAGGATGCAATACATGTGGTCCACATAACGGCGGATGTCCTTGACACGCCACTCCTTCCACACCCATACCTTGGGAGAGATAAAATAATGCACCGTGATGCCCATGTTATGGGCATACTTGGCGACCTTGAGGTTGAACGAGGGGTAATCGACGAGAATCACCGCATCGGGCTGCCACTCGTCGATGGCACGGCGCGCAGTGCCCAGGAAGCCCAATATTTTGCCCAAATGCTTCACCACATCCATGAAGCCCATATAGGCCATGTCGCGATAATGGATGATGGGTGACTCGCCAGCCTGAGCCGCCATGAGGTCACCTCCCAGGAAACGGAACGCGGCCTGTGGGTCCTGCTCCTTGAGCGATGCTATGAGGTGGGAAGCATGGAGGTCGCCCGAGGCTTCACCGGCTATGAGGAAATACTTCATCGGGCGCGGCGTTTTAGGGTGATGAAATCAAATTCGTAGGCATTGCGGTGGTCGCTCGTGTGGTGCTCGCGGCTTACTTCCTGCCACTCGTCCATGTTGAGCGCCGGGAAAAAGACGTCGGCACTCGCCCAGCGGGCGTGAATGCGGGTGAGGTGCAGTACATCTACAAGCGGCAACGACTGCTCATAAATCTGTGCCCCGCCTATGATGAAGACGACATCGGTCTGGGCTGCTGCAACAGCATCCTCAAGGCTATGCGCCACCTTTACACCAGGGTATTGCCAACCGGCATTGCGGGTGATGACGATATTCTGACGGCCTGGCAAGGGACGACGCGGGAACGACTCAAAGGTCTTGCGGCCCATGACGATGCTGTGGCCCATGGTCACCTCCTTGAAGTGACGCATGTCGGCGGGCAGGTGGCACAACAGTCCACCCTGGCGCCCGATGGCCCCATTCTCGTCAATCGCCACTATCGCTTGAATGCTACGCATTATTGTTTTTGCTAATTCCTAACTTAAACCGATACCTCTCCCTTGATGGCGGGCCAGGGATCGTAGCCCTCGAGGGTGAAGTCCTCATACTTGTAGTCGTCGATGCTCTTGACGGCAGGGTTCAGCACCATGCGCGGCAGCGGACGCGGCTCACGCGAGAGCTGTTCCTTGATCTGGTCAAAATGGTTGCAGTAGATGTGGGCGTCACCAAAGGTGTGAACAAACTCGCCTGGCTCCAAGCCCGTGACATGCGCCACCATCATCAGCAGCAAGGCATAAGAAGCGATGTTGAACGGCACGCCCAGGAACAAGTCGGCACTGCGTTGATAGAGCTGCAGGCTGAGCTTACCCTGCGCCACATAGAACTGGAACAGCGAGTGGCAGGGTGGCAGCTTCATCGTGGGCACCTCGGCGACATTCCAAGCACTGACCATGATGCGGCGGCTGTCGGGGGTGTTCTTTATCTGGTCTATGACTTGGGCAATCTGGTCGATGGTGCCACCGTTGCCGTCGGGCCAGGCGCGCCACTGGCTGCCATAAACAGGCCCCAGGTCGCCGTTCTCGTCGGCCCACTCGTTCCAGATGCGCACACCATGCTCCTGCAACCAACGCACGTTAGTGTCGCCGCGCAGGAACCACAGCAGCTCATAGATGATGGACTTGAGGTGCACCTTCTTGGTCGTCAACAGCGGGAAACCGTCGGCCAGGTCACAGCGTAGCTGATAGCCGAAGACGCTGCGGGTGCCTGTGCCAGTGCGGTCTTCCTTGTCCACACCGTGCTCCATCACGTGCTTGATTAAGTCAAGATACTGTTTCATCAGGTAACAGCTAAATTGGTTTATCGGGCTACAAATTTAGGCAGAATTCTCGGAATTACACGCCCGCAGCATGAAGAAAATGACTTTTTAGGGCTCACCCGATAAAAGGTGTGGGTAATGTGTCTTGCCTGATGGGAGCCGCAGTGACCTTGTAAAGGTCGTTTGGGCAGAATGCCCAAATCCATGTTAAAGACCATGCGAGTGTCCTGAAGGGACACGAAGCTTGGTCCATGTCGGCAATGATGCAAGTGCCTCGCAAGAGGAACTTCATGATACAAGTTGATTGCTTTCTAATGCAATTTCATTAACTTTGCGTCAAAATATATTTCAATCACTATCACTATGAGCGCCACCATTTCGTTGTTTCACATCGTCATCAACACGCTTGGACGCGAGATGACCATTCCAGATGAGACCAGTGAACATCTGTATAAGTATATTACTGCAATCGCCAAAAGCAGGGATTGCAAAATGTTTAGAATCAACGGTATCGGCAACCACATTCACATGTTGGTTGGGCTTTCACCGTCCATAGCGCTGAGTGATTTTGTTCGAGACGTGAAACAGGGAAGCAGCAAATGGGCTAAGCAACAAATTTATTTCCCAAACTTCAAAGGATGGGGCAAAGAGTATGGAGCCTTCTCGTGCAGTGTCCGTGATAAGGATGCTATTATCAATTACATCAAGAACCAGCGGGTGCACCATAGCCAGAAATCTTTTGAGCAGGAATACCAGGACATGATTGAAAGATCAGGTCTTGAATGGAACGAATATCGGCTCACATGAGCCATCGCAAATCATGAAGTTCCTCTTACGAGGCACTTCTCGCAGGACCACTATGACCAAGCTTCGCACCCTTACCGGGTGCTCGCATGGTCTTTAACACAGAGCCGGGTCTTCAGACCCGTCCAGCGTCTTCGACGCTAAGCCGCTCCCGCTAAATTTCCGCTGAGCCCTTTTTAGTAGTGGCAAAACCACAAAAACACAAGGCAAAGCGTTAAAACGCAAGGATTGCGTTAACGCTTTGCTGCGGTAGCCCATAGCAGAATCGAACTGCTCTTTCAAGAATGAAAATCTTGCGTCCTAGCCGATAGACGAATGGGCCGTACCTGGCTGAACCACGGCACACACTGGGCGCGCCGCGCTCCTAATTGCTTAGGCCTGGTTCAGCTTGTTGATGTGAAGAGCGAGCTTCGACTTAAGGTTTGCAGCCTTGTTCTTCGAAATCACGTTCTTGCCGGCAAGCTTGTCAAGCATAGCAACTACCTTGGGCATAGCCTCGGTTGCTTCCTTGGCATCGGTCATCTTGCGAATGTTGCGGACAGCATTGCGCATGGTCTTGCTGTAATAACGGTTGCGGAGACGACGGGCCTCGCTCTGACGAATTCTCTTAATTGCTGATTTATGGTTTGCCATAATTAAATATAAAACGTTGATATATAATTATTAATAAGTAGCCCATAGCAGAATCGAACTGCTCTTTCAAGAATGAAAATCTTGCGTCCTAGCCGATAGACGAATGGGCCTTTTTGGTGATTTTTTCGCAAAAGCGACTGCAAAATTAGAAACATTTTTTGAATTGGCAAAATTTAACCTCCGGAAAAGCAGAAAAAGTTGAGAAAAACGATTTTCCTGCGTGTCAAATTGCAGAATAAACTGTAAATTAGCGGCATGTATGAGAAGCTCAAGGGCATTGTGCTCAACACCATCCGCTACAGCGACAAACACAACATCGTGCACATATATACCGATGGGCACGGATTGATGTCGTTTGCCGTACCGCAGGGGAAGACTCCAGCGGCACGCATGCGCAACGCCCTGCTCATGCCGCTGTCGCTGGTGGACATGGAGGCAGGGTTGCGTCAGGGCCGCGACCTGGCTGTCATGCGCGAAGTGCGCCGCAACTACCCGCTAACATTGCTCTATAGCGACCCTGTAAAGAACGCGATTGCCCTGTTCATCAGCGAACTGCTCACCCACGTCATCCAGGAGCCCGAGGGTAACGAGTCACTGTTCAATTACATTGAGCAAGCGGTGCAGCTGCTCGAGGAGATGCCCGGCAATGTCGCCAACTTCCACATCTGCTTCCTGTATCACCTGGGGCGCCACCTGGGCATCCAGCCCAACCTGGAGAGTTACCGACAAGGGCACTGGTTTGACATGACCGATGGCGTGTTTGTCCCCGCCGCTACAGCTAACCACCAGTACTTGCCGCCACAAGAGGCGCAGGTCATTCATTTGCTGTCGCGCATGACGTTCGCCAACATGGGGTTGTTCCGCTTCAACCGCGAGGAGCGCAACCGCATGCTCGACGTCATCATCGCCTATTACCGGCTGCACAACGCCTCGATAGGCACGCTGCGCTCGCCCGACATCCTCAAGCAGCTGTTTACGTGACCATGGGGTATCCCCTCTCATTATTATTTTAATAATTGCGGGATAATGACTAAATTTGCAACATCTATTGACAGAACCGATATATTTATGAAACGAATTTTCATTGTTTTTACCTTGGTATTGGTGGGGTTAGCCCTCACCGCCGGGGTGCGCGACGACTTCAAAGCCAACCCGAAGCTGAGCGCAAACAACTACCAGGCCTACAACGACAAGGACCTGCCGAAGATCACACCAGCTCCCGAGGGTTATGAGCCGTTTTTCATCAACCATTATGCCCGTCACGGCAGCCGCTGGCTCATCAGCGAGTCAAACTACACCCGCCCGCTCAACATGTTGGAGATGGGACATCGCAACGGTAAACTCACACGCCGTGGCGAGGAGGTGCTGCAGGTTCTGCGCGAAGTCTACGAGGGCAGCAAGGGCCGCCTGGGAGAATTGAGCGACATCGGCCACGAGCAGCATCAAGGCATCGCACGGCGCATGTATCAGAACTTCCCGCAAGTGTTTAAGGACGGCGCCCCTGTGGTGGCACGCTCTACGGTGGTCATACGCTGCATCCTGTCGATGCAAAACGAAGTGGACGTGCTTGCCTCGCTCAACCCGCGGCTGAAGATCACCACCGACGCCAGTGTGGCCACGATGTATTACATGAACTACACCGACACGGTGGTGAGACCACTGCGTTCATCGATGTCGGAGACAGTACGTGCATACCGCAACAAGTGGGTCAACCCCAAAAATCTCCTGAAGAAACTCTTTAATGACCAGCGTTGGGTCAAGGACAGCATCGACATGAATGAGGCACGCTCGATGATGGTCAACTTGTTTGACGTGGTGGGCAACATGCAGAGCCACCACCAGTTCGAGAACGTGAATCTGTATGACCTGTTCAGTGCCGAAGACCTGTATAACGTATGGCGCTACAACAACGTCTACTGGTACATCCACTCGGGCGAGACGCCCTTGACACAGTGCCGCGTGGACTACATGGAGGCCAACCTGCTCAGGAACTTCATCGAGGACGCCGACCGAGCCACCACGACCGACAATCCCGCGCCGGGAGCCTCGCTTCGCTTTGGCCACGAGAGCGTGGTGCTGCCCCTGTGCTGCCTGATGGGAGTGAATGGCGCCGACTACCGCACAACCGACCTGGAGACGCTGGACCAACATTGGCAGACCTACAAGTTCTTCCCGATGGCTGCCAACCTGCAGTTCGTGTACTTCCGCAAAGCCGGCAGTGATGACGTGTTGGTGTTGCCGTTGCTCAACGAGCACGAAGCTACCCTGCCCGTCGAGACCGATGTTGCTCCTTATTACCACTGGAGCGACGTGCGCGACTACTTCATTGATAAACTTTCGCGTCAACCGATTATACGATTATAGGCGTTAGCTGTTTGCAATTAGTCAAAATTTGGGACAAGGACTGAAAAACTGAAGAAAATGAGAAATATCACATTTTATATTATAGCCATCACGGCATGCCTGACACTGAGTGCCACCACACCGCGTAAACAGGTTATCTATAACTTTGACCGCGCGGCGAGCAACCATTATGCCTATCCTTACGGCACTGACCTGAAAGTGCCGTCGCTTACCGCAGCCCCTGCAGGTTACGAGCCGTTTTACATCGACCACTACGGCCGTCACGGCAGCCGTTGGCTCACTGACGCCAAGTACTATGAGCGGCCCTGTAAGGAACTCGCCAAGGCCAAAGAGGCGGGAATGCTCAACCTGCAAGGTGAGATGCTGCGCCGTCAACTGACCATGGTGTATGAGACCTCCAAAAATCGTGCTGGTGACCTCAGCGACGAGGGCGCCATCCAGCATCAGGAAATCGCGCAGCGCATGTTCGACAACTTCCCCGAGGTGTTTGCCGGCAATGCTCGTGTCGATGCACGTTCTACAGTTATCATCCGTTGCATCCTGTCGATGCAGAACGAGACGATGCGGCTGCGGACCCTGAACCCCAACCTGCGCATCACCACCGATGCCAGCTACCACGACATGTACTACATGGGCTGGGGCTACGGTGAAGACACCCTTGCCAATGACCTGCGCAAGAGCGTGGACCCCATATCGGAAGAGTTGTACCGCAAGCACCTGAACCCCGAGCGATTTATCGCCCAATTGGTCAATGACACCGCATGGGCTGCCAAGAACTTGGACTGTCGTCAGTTGATGCGCGACGTGTTCGATATTGCCGGATCGTTACAAGGCCACAACTTCTTTGATGAAGTCAACCTGTACCATTACTTCAGTAACAGCGAAATTTTTGAGTTGTGGCGACTGAAAAACATCTACTGGTACATCCACTGGGCCAACGCCCCGCAGAACGGCAACCGTATGCCCTTTATCGAGCGTGCCTTGCTGCGCGACATGATTGAGAAAGCCGATAAGGCTATCCAAACGGGTGAACATGTTGCGTCACTGCGTTTCGGTCATGAGACCTGTGTGCTGCCCTTGGCTTGTTTGATGGAACTCGATAGCGTGAACCACAACTGCGACGATCTGGAAACCCTGCACGAGCACTGGCAGGACTACAACACCATTCCCAAAGCGTGCAACATCCAGATGGTATTCTACCGCCCCGTGGGCACCACAGGCAACCGCCCCGATGACATCTTAGTAAAAGTTCTCCTCAACGAGCATGAGGCGCAGCTTCCCGCTACCCCCGTCAACGGGCCCTACTACCGCTGGACCGACCTCAAACGCTACTACGAGCAAAAGCTTGCCACCGTCATCGACTGGAATGTGAAATAAAAAAGTGCCGCAATCGCGGCATTTTTTTCATGCAAAGTCAATTTCATACATTAATCGGGGCATTTTATCCAATAACATTCAAATCATTTGGAGACTACCGAAACCGTGCATTAACTTTGCATCACAAACAAAAAACATTATCAACCAAATAAAACCAAAAATTATGAAAAAGATTCTTATCGCACTGCTTCTTATCACTGGTGCACAGGGACAAGCCAACGCCCAATTCCTCAAGAAACTGGGCAACGCTATCGAGAAAGCCTCCAAAACCATCGACGACGTGGCCGATGCCGTGTTGGGCGACAACAACAGCAACTCCAATTCCAACAAGAAGGAACGAATGATTGGCAAAGCCTACAAAATCGGAGAGACCAAGATTTCGCAATATGGTAGAAAAGACTCGGGAATCAAAATCACCAATGTGTCAGCTACACGCGTTTACGGTCACAAGAACGTTATCTTAAATTTTCAACTCTACAACAGCACCGAGTATTCCTATGATATCATTATGGGATTCTTTGAAACCGGCGGTGGCTGCATGCTGGTTGACGACAATGGTAATCAGTATACCCATGGCTGGACCGACCTGGGTGAGGGCGGAGAAGTTTTCAATCTCTATGATTGCCAGAAGAATGCAAAAATCCTGGATGACACAAAATTAAACTGCAGATTGCTGATCGCTGACGTGCCATCTAAGGTGGTCCGCTTCAAAAGGGCCGAATTGCCCATCGCATACATCACCAAGAACCAAACATTCCACGATAACTGCACCTTCAAGCTGGAGAACATTCCCATCACCCTGCTGCCCTCACTCAAGGCCGACGGTGTGCATGGCGAGGGTGCCGTCCTGCTGGGTGACAGCATCAAAGCCATTCCGCAGTCCATCCACATGATGTATGACCGTTACAACGTCACCGATTATCCCGACAAGAATATCAAGATGTTCACCTTCTTCAAGGACGGAGAAACCATGTTTAAGGCCTTGTCCTATGACAATGAGACCATCGCTATGATCTTCCTCGACACACCCAAAGTGCCTTTTAAGGTAGGTGACAGCTTCTACCTCGTCAACAAGCACATCAAGGATGAGGATATCAAATTCTGCACTAAGAAGGACGACGGAAATCTGGTTTTCAAGGATCAGCTTATCAAAATGGTCGATGACCCCAAGAACTATGGCGACATGATTGGACAAGTATTTATTGGAAAACTGCCGAATAGGGACATCTGACAACCGATTTCAGATATCACATTGACTGGAGTGCCCCAGAAAGTCGGACCACCGACCCACCTGGGGCTCCCCATTTTTTAGTGGTACAGGAAATAAAAAATTTGCATATTACAATTTTTTGTGGTAATTTTGCACCGGAGAAAACACATAATACTGTAAAAATGGATCCGAACAAGAACGCTGAAATCATTACAAGAATCAAGTACCTGATGAAAGAAATGGGTCTGCGGCAAGTACAATTTGCCGAGCGCATCGGGGTTGACACTTCCAATCTGTCGAAATATCTGAACGCCCACATGCCGATGGGCGACTCCTTCCTGAACCGCATCGTGGTAAACCTGGGCGTGTCCAAGGAATGGCTGCTCGACGGCACCGACCTGCCGTTTGGCAAAGTGCCTGCACGCATCGACTTGAGCGATGCACTGCCTCATGCAGCCGGCAACGCCACGCCCGTCTATGACGTGGATGCGACAGCCGGGATGGTATCAGGGCGCAATGAGCTCTTTGACAACGGCAACATCGTCGGGTGGGTGAACTTGCCCAACATGAACCCCAACTGCCGCATCGTGCGCGTGAGCGGCGACTCGATGGCTCCGGTCATCATGGACGGCGATTTTATTGCCGTGCGAGAGATGAGCAACCCCACGCAGATTTACTGGGGCCAGATTTATGTGGTACAGCTCGATGACTTCAGGCTCGTGAAATACGTGCGCCGCCACACCGACCCCAACATGGTAGTGTTGCGCAGCGAGAATGCTAACTATGACGACATGGACGTGCACCGCACCGACATCCACGAGATGTTGCTGGTGCAACACATTCTCCACATCAATTCAAGACTTTAGTCCCTTCGTGCTGTGGATTTTCCACAGCCATTTGACAAACTGAAAACCCGAAATGGACACTTACTACCATACCCTGCCCAATGGGCTGAGACTTGTACACATCACCACCGCTTCTCAGGTGGCGTGGTGCGGTCTTGCCGTCAATGCGGGCAGCCGTGACGAACAAAAGGGGCAATACGGTCTTGCCCACTTTGTGGAGCACACTATCTTCAAGGGCACCACGCATAGGCGTCCCTGGCATATCCTCAACCGCATGGAACGCGTGGGCGGCGAATTGAACGCCTATACCACAAAGGAAGGAACGATGATTTACTCGGTGTTCCCGCAGGAGCATCTGCCGCGCGCCGTGGACCTGTTGGCCGACCTGGTGCAGTGGTCGGTTTTCCCACAAGAGGAACTGGACCGCGAGCGGGACGTCGTGCTTGAGGAGGCTGCAAGTTTCCGCGACACGCCCAGCGACGCTATTTATGACGACTTTGAGGACTTGTTGTTGAAAGACAGTGAACTGGGACACAACATCTTAGGAAAGCAAGAAGACCTTGAACGCCTCACCCGTGAGGACTGCATGCAATATCTCAAGACGCTGTATGTACCCAATAATATGGCCTTTTTCTCGGTTGGTCCTGAGCGGCCAGAACGGGTATTCCGCTTGGTCGAGAAATACTTTGGTGGCATGAGCCACACGATGGCTTCTCGTCAGCGCCAAGCCCCTCAGGAAGTGGAACGTTTCAAGCAGTTCAAGTATTACCAGTCGCACCAGGCACACACCATCGTGGGCGCCCGCGTGCCCGACCGCAACCACCCCTTGCGTTACGCACTGATGCTGCTCAACAACATCCTGGGAGGGCCGGGAATGAACTCGATGCTGAACATGGAACTCCGGGAACGCCGCGGCTATGTCTATTCGGTAGATTCCACGCTGACGCTGTTCAGCGACTGCGGGCTAATGGAGATCTATCTGGGCTGTGCCAACGATGACATCTCGTCCTGCATGCGGGTAATCAACAGCATCACCGACAGACTAAACAACGAGCTGCTGACAGAGCGCCGCCTCGATGCCTGCAAGAAACAGTATTGCGGCCAGTTGCGCGTATCGGCCGACAACACCGAATTCATCGCGATGCGTGCCGGACGGGGGCTGCTGTACTACGGCAACGTCCCCACCATCGACGAGACCATCGCCAGCATCCAGGCCGTCACGCCTCAAGACATTGCAAACGCAGCAGCCTACCTGAGGTCTGACAAACTCTCGTCGCTCACATTCATGCCATTACATTGAAGATTATTTGCAGGTGTGCGGCAATTTCTATAATTTTGTAACCTCAATCGCGAATAGCCTATACTAACAAGACGATGAAGAAGATATCGATTCTTATCCCGTGCTATAACGAGGAACAGTCCCTGCCGTTGCTCTATCCCGAGCTGGTCAAACTCATGGACGGCAACCCCAACTATGAGTGGGAGCTCATGTTTGTGAACGATGGCAGCCGGGACAAGACGCTGGAAGTGCTGCGCAGTCTGCGGCAGCAGGACAACAGGGTCAACTATGTGGACCTGTCCCGCAACTTCGGCAAGGAAAACGCCATGCTGGCAGGTTTTGACCACGTCACCGGCGACTGCATGGTCATCATCGATGCCGACCTGCAGCACCCGCCCACGCTCATCCCCGAAATGCTCAAGTGGTGGGAACAGGGATATGACGATGTGTATGCCAAACGCAAATCTCGCGGAAAGGAAAGCTGGCTGCGCAAACGCCTGTCGCTGCAATTCTATAAAATCCTGCAACGCTCCTCGCGCTTTGACGTCCTGCAGAACGTGGGCGATTTCCGCCTGCTGGACCGCTGCTGCATCAACGCCCTGAAGAGCATGCGCGAGAGCGAGCGCTACACAAAGGGCATGTACAGCTGGATAGGTTTCAAGAAGAAGGACGTTGAGTTTGTGCAAGGCGACCGCATTGCCGGGGAATCCTCATGGCACTACAAGCAGCTGTTCTCCTTCGCCATCGACGGCATCACATCATTTACCACCACGCCTTTGCGCATCTCTACCGTTGTGGGCTTTATCGTGTCATTGCTCGCATTCATTTACATGATATATGTGTTCATAAAGGCAATGATTTGGGGTGATCCCGTGCAAGGCTACCCCACCATGGTCATCCTGTTGCTGTTCTTGGGCGGCATCCAACTGCTGTCGCTGGGCATTATCGGTGAATATATCGGACGCATCTACAACGAGACCAAAAACCGTCCCGACTATATCGTGCGCGAGTTTAATAACAAGAAAGTGTAAGTCATCTACGCTGTAATACCAGAAGGCTTTTCAAGAGACAAATGACTGAAGCATTGCGGAACACAGGTGAACCGACATCCATATTATTGAGTTTCGATACCGAGGAGTTTGACCTTCCTCGCGAACATGGTGTTGACATATCCCTCGAAGAGGCCATGAAGGTTTCCATCGAGGGCACCAACTGCATCCTGGACATTCTGGAACGCAACAGCGTGAAAGCCACCTTTTTCTGCACCGCCAACTTTGCCACCAACGCCCCTGAGGTGATGAAACGCATTCTTGATGGAGGTCATGAGGTGGCAAGCCATGGCGTTGACCACTGGCAACTCAAGGACACCGACACCGCCATTTCCAAAGATATTCTTGAGGAAATTTGCCACTGCCCCATCAATGGCTATCGTGAGCCTCGCATGTTCCCTGTCGATGACCAGCAGTTAGAGCATTTAGGCTACAAGTACAATTCGTCGCTGCATCCGGCATTCATTCCTGGCCGTTATATGCACCTGACCGTTCCGCGCACGCCTTTCTTCAAAGGCAAGGTTCTCCAAATCCCTACCTCGGTGTTCCCTGGCGTCAGATTGCCGTTGTTCTGGCTGGCATGCCACCACTATCCTCAGCAGCTTTACCGCAAGCTGTGCATGTGGACCCTGCGCCATGACGGCCTGTTTGTGATTTACTTCCACCCCTGGGAATTCATTCCGCTGGGAGCGCATCCCGAATGGAACATACCCCGCCTCATCAAGCACAATTCCGGAGAAGAGATGGAACGGCGCCTGGAAAAGCTCATCCAGTCCTTCAAGGAAGAGCAGGCAAACTTTGTGACATATACCCAATATGCGCAAAGCTATTGGGGCCTTTAACCGCCGGATGCCGCCACAGCAGTACCCGTCGCACTGCCCAATGGTTCGATTTTTGGCAAAAAATTTGCAGGGTAAAGGCAAATGCACTACTTTCGTGACCAATAAAACAACAATTCAATCATAAAAACAATAAAAACGAAACACTATGAACGACGTGAAATTCTATCTCGACGCAGCCGAGAAAAAGATGCAGGAATCTGTGAATTTCCTCGATGACACGCTGGCACACATCCGCGCCGGCAAAGCCAACGTGAAGATTCTGGACGGCATCCGTGTGAACTACTATGGCAGCCCCGTGCCCATCGACAACGTGGCAAACGTGAGCACGCCTGACCAGCGCACCATCGCCATCATGCCTTGGGAGCGCAACATGATCGGCACCATCGAAAAGGCCATCATCGACAGCAACGTGGGCATCATGCCGGTCAACAACGGTGAGGTAATCAGGCTGAACATCCCTCCCTTGACCGAGGAGCGCCGCAAATTGCTCGTTAAGGACTCCAAGGCCGAGAGCGAGAAAGCCCGTGTGGGAATCCGCAATGCCCGCCGCGAAGCCATCGAAGGTCTGAAGAAGGCTGTGAAGGAAGGCATGAGCGAAGACATCTCCAAGGACGGTGAGGAGCAGGTTCAAAAGCTTCATGACAAATACATGAAGAAAATTGACGAGATTTTTGCCGCTAAGGAGAAAGAGATTCTCACTGTGTAACCTCTTCCTGAGAATTCATTACACGCGGCAATAGCCGTGTTCACTCAATGTTGCGGCATGGGAGCATGACCGCAACATTTTTATTTAACCCAAAACACCTGTCATCAAGATGATTAACAACTCCTACATGGATTCAAAAGCCGGAAGACGCTGGCACGATATCGCTTATTGGGGCACCATAGCAGTGGCATGCATCGTTTTCCTTGTCATGAACATGCTCACGACCTTCAAGGAAGATGACCTGGCGATGCACTTGATTGAGGGAGAATGGTCGCCGGTACGCTCGCTGGCTGATTTCTTCAGGTCGCATTACTGTCATTACATGACGGTGAACGGACGCTCGTCGGACATTGTCGCCGAGTTGAGCTGCTGGCTGCTTGGCAAGCCCGTGTTCAATGTCCTCAACACATTGATGTTCGGATTGTTGCTTCACATGCTCAGCCTGTTGAGCACAGGGCGACGCTCGGTCATGGTAGTGGCGATGTTCCTGGCATTCGTGGGCTGCTTCTTCCCTGTGCCGGGCGAGACCATGCTTTGGCTGGCCGGCAGCTGCAACTACATGTGGGCCATCACCCTCTCGCTGGTGTTTGTGTATCTCCTGCAACGCCGTAATCAACTCGGACAAGCCGGCTTGGGCAAGACCATCCTGCTGGTGTTGTTCTCCATCGTGGCGGGCAGTTTCAACGAGGCGACCACCTTTGGTTTCATGGCGGGATTGCTCCTGTATTATCTCATCAACTACCGCAACCTGAAACCTAACCGCACCGTCATCTTGATGCTTGCAGGCTATGCCATCGGCGTGATTATCATCGCCTGCTCTCCTGCCGCTTGGGGCCGTGCCACCAGCGGAGATATCGTCACCAATCTGGGATTCAAGGAGTTGCTTTCGAGCCGCTGGTTCATCTTCCATGAGAAGATTTGGCGTTTCTACACCCCTGTTGCAGCGATTCTCGTGGGCATCGTGGCACTGTTCTGGAAAGGATTCAAGACCGTTAAGCAAAGTCCTTGGACCTATATCCTCTTGTGTCTTTTAGTTGCCATGTTTGCATTGGGTCTCGTCAACGAACGTGCCTATGCAGCGCTGGCAACAGTCGGCTTCCTGATTGTGGCAATAGCAGTGTATTACCTGTTGAAACGCTGGCTGTGGGCAAGAATTGGCGTCACCCTTATCTCGCTGGCCTTGTTCGGCTACACGGGAGCATATGCCCTCAAAGCGCTGAAGGCCTATAAGGATTATGATGACCAGGTGGTCAAGGAAATCATGGAGTCACCCAGTCAAGCGGTATTGAAAGAACGCCAGTTTGAAATCTATACCCGTTTTGCCAAGTCCATGAAGTACATGTCCACCGACTTCTTTGACCGCGAATTGGTCTATCGTTCCTACTATGGCAAGGAGAATGTGCAGTTCGTGAGCGATTCGGTATATGAGCGTTACCATTCGGGCCGTTTGCTCGACGGCGCCACATTGCTGCCGCTCAAGTGCGACCACCCCGAAATCGCCGACACAATCTGGAGTTTCCCCGACCAGGACTACATGGCCATCGTCATCAAGGGCGACACTCTGCCTCCCACCTATCAAGGGGCGAAGTATTACTTCTATGAGACCAACGGAAACCTGGATCAGGAAGAGCAGGAGCGCCGCCGCAACTACGGCATCTCGGCCGAATATACTCCTATCGGCTATTATCCCCTCTACTATCAGGGCAAGCAACTGCTCATTTGCCAGCTGCCTGGTGATGATGTGGCAAGCATCGTCATCTCCTTCAAGGGCGACGTGAGCGATGGAGAAATGACATTGACACGGTAACAGGCCCATCCATTAGTAAATGAGCAGAGACGCCATACAGCATACACTGTCTTCCCGCCGCTATCATGACGTGGCCTATTGGGCATTGATGGTTGCGGCATGCGCCGTGTTCCTGGCCATGAATGTGCTGACCACATTCAAGGAGGACGATATGGCCTACTCGCTCATCGAGGGACAGTGGGCTCACGTGCAGTCGCTGCTCGACTTGGTGCGTTCCCATGCCAACCACTTCGTCCATGCCAACGGGCGCACGGCAAATCTGGTGGCAGCACTCTTTTGCGGTCTGCTGGGTAAAACCCTGTTCAACATCTGCAACACCATCGTGTTCGGCTTTATGGCCCACCTGCTGAGCCTGCTGGCAACAGGACGGCGCTCACTGCTGGTCTTGGCGATGTTTCTGGCCATGGTGGGCACCTGCTATCCTGTCCCCGGAGAGACGATGCTGTGGCTCGACGGCAGCTGCAACTACATGTGGGCCATCACCCTCTCACTGGCCATGGTTTGGTACCTACAGCAGTCCCATGTTAACAAGCCCGGTTGGGGAAAATGCGCCATATTGCTGCTTGCGGGCGTGGTGGCAGGCAGTTTCAACGAGGCAACCTCCTTTGGATTCTTTGCAGGGCTGTGCCTATATTACGTATTCAACACCAAGCGGTTTGACCGCACTGCAGCAGCCCTTTTGGCAGGGTATCTCTTAGGCATCCTGATTATTGTCGCCTCACCGGGCGCATGGCACCGGGCTGCCGATGGCGGCATTGTGGTTAATCTGGGTTTTGCCGACCTGTTGTCAAGCCGCTGGTTCATCTTCCAGGAGAAGACGTGGCGTTTCCACATCCCGGTGGCAGCAATTCTCGTAGGCCTCGTGGCACTGTTCTGGAAAGGATTCAAGACCGTACGCCAAAGCCCCTGGACCTATATCTTCTTGTGCCTTGCCCTGGTGATGCTGGTTTTGGGCATTGCTCAGGAACGAGCCTATGCCGCTTTTGTCACCGCTGGATTTATCATCATCGCGATAGCGGCAGACAGAGTCTTTGCCCGCTGGCAATGGCTGCGCATGGCAGCTGTTATCGTTTGCCTTGTCCTTGCCGCCTTTACCGCTGCACGAGGCATCAAGGTTTTGAACCATTACAGGGATTTTGACAAAGCGACTGTTGAGGAAATCAAGGACTCTCCCAAACAGGCAGTATTGCTCAAGAGACAATTCTCCGAATACAGCCGTTTCATCAAGCCCATGAACTACAACTCCACCGATTTCTTTGCCCATGAAGTCATCTACAGGGCTTACTACGGCAAAGACAACGTGCAGTTTGTGGAAGACTCTATCTATACCCGCTACCACGATGGACGACTGCTTGATGGTGCCGTATTACATCAGACCGAAAGTGACCGCCCCGACATCATCGGTGCGACCTACTCTTTCCCCGACCAGGACTATATGGCCATCGAAATCCTGACGGATACCCTGCCTTGCGCCTTCCAGACGGCACGGTGCTATCAATCGACAAGGTCTTGGGAGAACGATTCAGCCGAACGTGAACGCCGCCACAACTACGGCATCAACATCGACTATGAGCCATTGGGATTCTATCCGCTTGAATACCAGGGAAAACGTCTGATTATCTTCAGTCAACCAGACTCCTCGGCTACCCACATCACATTCCCCCTCGACATGAAGTCCAACCCCACCGAGGCAACCATCAAATTCAAGTAAGCGCCCAAAAGGCATACTGGAAATGCCCCAAGTCGCCCAAACGCCAACTTTTTCAAACTACGAATTACGCGAATTAAAAAGAGGCAACCAGATTCCTTTTTCATGGAGCCATTGCCGACCTCGAAGTTTCAAACAACTGATTAATCTGAACTTTCGAGTGCTTTGTTAGGGTTGTTTCTTTAGGTGATAGGTGTAGAGGTGGCCTGTTGTGGTGGTTTTGGTGAAAATGACTTCATGCGATGAGGTAAACGAGACATCAAAGGTGTTGTTCGCCTCCAGGCCTGGCATGGTAATATAAAAAACGTCCGGGTCAGGGAAGATTACAGTCATCGTACCGTCATCGCCCTCGTCCCATGTGCCGAAGCTCTCGACCAGTTGCTCATGATCTGTGACTTCTGAGACCCTGAACACCTTGTTCTGGAACTGGAAAAAGTAGTCGCCATCGGTCGCAACAGATGCACCGCCAACGGTGATGGACTCGACGTGCCAGGTGCCGAACCACGGGCCGATATCACCATGGTTGCGGGTGCAGGAGCCCAGCGCCAGCATAACCATCATGAGCGATATATATAATAATGACTTTTTCATCGTCTGCATTATAGATTAAAATCGCCAGAGTATGAGATGCCCAAACCGACCCCGAAGTTGTTGCCGTAGAGCGAGCCGCGGTCCATCGCCATCTGTCCAGTGATGTGCCAGCCGCGCTTGAACTCATAAGAGGTGGCGAGCATCATTGAAAAGTCATCAACACTGCCTGCACGGGGCAACAAGGGCGTACCCCACGCCTTGCGGTAGGAGCCCATCAGTGTGTACGCCCATCGGTAAGATAGATGTCCCGTGATAGCGGCATGGAAGCCGCGCAGCACGTTGTCGCGGTAGCGCATGTAGCCGTCTTGATTGTAGAGCGGCGACTTGACAAAGGGCGAACCGATGGACATGCCGCGGCTTTGGTAACCGTTGTAGATGTAGTTGTTGTAGTAGTCGTCGGCACCTGACGAGTGGCTGGTGATGGGCGTACCGGGGCGGTCGTTGGGTGTCCAGTGGATGGGGCCGCTCTGGTTGGTGAAGTCGATATACTCGATGACAGCACCGGTAATCAGTCTATTATAATGGTCGGTTCGATATTCCAGACCCCACAGGCCATCAAAGCCGTTCATCTTGCCGATACCCGAGCCGTCCTCCCATAGCCACTGGGTGTAGGCACGTAGTTTCTCACCCGGTTTGAGTTTATATTCCAGTGCGATGTCCCAAGTGCCCAAGTGGTTGCCCTCGACAAATGAGTCGCCCGCGCTGTTACCACCGCTGCCCGCGATAAACGTGCGCCAGAAGGCCTTGGCGTCAGCATCCATCTTGACGGTGCGCGTCAACTGGCCGTCCTCATAGTACTTGGCCGTGCCGCCGAACTGACAGGCTGACTGGGCACCGATGGTAAATACGAAGGGTTGAGTGGGCTTGGTGCGGAAGTACAGGCTCTTGTAGTGCAACCAAATGCCCGTGGTGATGAAGTGGTTATAGTAGTTGTAGTGGTTCTCAAGCCACTTATCGTCAAACTCGCGAAAATAGCCGAACTCGCCCGTGATTTGCACCCATCCCTTGGTAAAGGGGATGTCCTGGAAATCGACGAAACCGGCACGCACACCCACAGGCGGACGGGCGTTGTCGCTCCACACCAAGTCGCCGCTGCTTAATGATTCATTGACGATGGGCGATGATTTGTACTTCTGCCCTGCCACGGCAAAGATGCTGCGGTAATTGGCCTTGACATAGGCTTGCTGGAGCCAAACCCTTGCGGGATGTTGCTTTTGCACCTCGAACTGGCCATTGCCCGCATAGTGCTCGTAGCCTGCACTTGACGTATAACCACCAAATATGGCTAAGCCTGCGCTCAAACCAAGCCTTTGGGTTGCCAAGTAAAAGCCTTCAACGGCAGCAAATGCCAGTGCAGAGTATTGCTGGGTAATGATGCCGCCATAGTTAGATGAGATATAATAGGGCGCCAACTCGTTGTCACCAGCATTCGTGATGATGCCCACACGGTATGTTCCATTGTTATACCAGCAATCAGGATTGTAGCAAATCGTCGGACTGCCTTCATAAATATGGTTGGCAACCTTAAGACTGTCTTGCAACAGGTCAACGTGTACCGCAATAGTATCCTGTGCTGCCGCTGTCAAAGCGGTTAATGTAAAGGCCAATATCACCGATGATATGACTTTTTTTATCATAGAATCGGAAATAACTTATCGATCGATGTTTTCTAGGTAGCTGTCGATGTGGCGACGCTTCTTCTCGTCTGCGATTTCATCGAGATTGATGAGGATGCCGGTTTCTTCCACGTCGCCAAATTCGCGGTTGATGGCGGTACCGAGTAGTAACATCTTGGGCGACAGGCCCATATAGGCATTGACCAGCGGCGGGATGTTGATGCCATGCTGACGGATGAAGCTATTTAAGCGCTTGTAATCTTCGCGGAAGTCATTGCCCACGAAATAAGCCATCAGCTCAGGGTCGTCGTTGCGGGTGTCGGGCAGCGGGTCGATGGGGACCACCAGCCCCTCCTTATCTCTGAAATAGAGGTTGAGGAAGCACAGCAGCATATCGCGGCAGTCACGAACATAGCCGGGGTACATCGTCATCTTACCGAACATATACTTGACCTGCGGATAGACAATGGTCAATGCTCCCAAGCCGTCCCACAGGTTATCAAGGGCGAAGAGCGCCCGCACGCCTTCGCGTGTGGACTGGTACTCGGGTCGCACAAAGGAGCGGCCCAGTTCGATGGTAACAGGCAATATCTCGTTCAGGAACCTATCGCTGAAGTGGAACATGTGGCCCGTGGCGATGCGAGGCACGCGGTCCTCGACTTTCACATCCCAGCCACCGATGAAACGATAAGCACCTATAATCTCGCGTTTCTCGGGGTTCCATACCAGCAATTGTTGGCAAGGCGGGTCCATCAGGTCAAACTCGTCGATGTCGCAAGCCTTGCCTGTGCCGCCTCCCGCCGCGCGGAAGGAGACTTCGCGCAACCGTCCAATCTCACGCATGGTGTTGGGCGCATTGTGGGCTGTGACGACATAGATGTCATTGTCGGCCTTGTTGGTGTGCCGCAATCGGCGCTCAGGCGTGAGTTCCTGTTCGATGAGTTCAACGGGGATGGGGGCGATAATGGGTTCCATAGGCCAATTTTTAGGTTTTAGATGGCGAAGGTGCCATGTTGATGACTGTTTCACGCAGGCGGGCTGCCTCTGTCTTGGGCGCACGGGCATCAAGGGTGTTCCAGGGAATGGGCTCTCCTATGATTACCCGCAGCGTTGCACCGCTCTGCTTAATCATCTCCTTGGGGAGGTAGATGAGTTCGATATTGAATTTGATGCCCAAGCGTTTGCGCCACTTGGCAAAACGGTAGAAAAAGCGGGAATTTTGGGCATCGAAAAAGACTGGCACGACATCACGCTGGTAGTTTACCGAGTGTACCACGGCAGCCTTTTGCCAAGGCAGGTCGGCGATGCTGCCATCGTCCTGCATACGCGAACAAAGGCCTGCGGGGAAGGTGATGAACTGGTTGTCGCTCGCAAGAGCTTCCTCGATTTGAGTCGCAGCCTCACGCGACTGATTGCCATACTTGTTTATCGGGAGAAAGACACCACGCAACGGCTCCACTGCCATGAGCAGGTCGTTGACAAGGAACTTGATTTTGCGGTCATAGCGGTTGCCTAGCAGCGAAATCAACGCCAAGCCGTCAAGTCCGCCCAACGGATGGTTGGAGACAAACATGAAGCGGCCTTCGGGCAGCTGTTCGAGCCCTTTGGACTCGATGGTAATGTCCATTTCCTTGAGGGCAGCGGTCGCGGCATCCACGCTATTCTTGCCCGCCATTTTGGTTAAGATGGTGTTAAGCCGATCCTGACAGATGGTACGTTCAAGCCAGCGCACGACAAAACGCGGGATATACTTGTATTTCCCGGTCAATCTTGTCTTGAGGACTTTATCGACATCTATTTTCATCGGCTCAGCGCCCATAAACATCCAAATTGCGTAGAATAGAATACAAAATTAGATATTTTCATCGAAAAATGAAAGCTTCCAACAAAAAATTTGTCCATCACAACGATTTGTAATAATTTTGCAGGATTGAGACAACCATTACGACCATAGCATTATCAATGCAGTGAAACAACATGTGACCATACCGAGACTCCTTCTCTTTCTTGCCGAGGTGATTGTTTTCGCCGTGCTTGGCACGGTGGCATCAAGTCATTTTGGCTTGGCCGACGGAGCACGTATCACTGCAGCCTACCTCGTGGCCTACCTCGTCCCGCGCACCATCCTCTCCCGCGCCCGCGGCACAACAACAATGGCACGCACCATTCTGCTGCTTTTGGCTGCAGCCATTATGGCCTTAACCTACTTAAGGTTAACCTATTACACCATGACAGAGGGTTACTCCCTTGAAATGCCCAACCTTCATAATGACCCACGTACATATTATAGTTGGGCACTCCAGTACTACCAGGGGAAGGAACCTGTCGGCCGAGTGGCATTCGTGGGCTTTTCCATGATGATGGTGGGTCTTTGGAAGATCTTCGGGTTAAGCGTCATATGGCCTCAAGCGATGAATATCATGTTTACGCTGACGTCGGTCGTGCTGACGGCCATGACGACGCGACGGTTGCTCAGCGGCAAAGTGACGATGACTGATCAGGCACTGGTCACCTGCGGCATCCTGCTCACCAGTATTCTTGTCTATTACATGGCGGTAGGCACATTGATTCTTAAAGAAAGTTCCATTTACCTATCATTTTCTCTGGCCGGTTTCTCTCTGGCATCGATGGCGGCACAAGACAATGAGCGACACAGGCTCTGGCGTGACGTGGTATTCTTTGTATTGGCTTGCGTGCTCCTGGCGGCAGTCAGAACCACCTACCTCTACTTCATCGCATTGGGTGTGATCATTATGGCTATACCCCACTTGCGACGCGACTGGATGTTGGCGGTGTTTATGCTTGCGGTGTTCTTCACTGCTTTGATGGTGGGTGACCATTTTTGCTCTTACTCCTTCGGCCGGCATGCCACCATCATCAAAGGCGGCGAAGCGATGCAGGAGTGCTATGTCATCAGTGAGTCACAGCAGTATTATAACAAATTGCTGGACAATTATTTCCTGTATTCGCCAATCCACCGCATTGCCATGTTGCCATTAACCATGGCAGTACAATTTATCATTCCTTTCCCCTGGACTTTCTATGAGGCGCCTACCTTTGTCAACACCGTCTCCCGCCTCACTTGGGGTTGGTATCTTGTTGGCGGCATTGCTATGTTCTATTATTTGTTCATGAGCTGGAGGCGCCACTCGAATATGGGTGCATGGGCATGGTGGCCCGCACTGTCTTTTGCTATCATTGCCTATATCATGGCCGGCTCAGTAGCCCGCTATATACTACCCATTGAGCCTCTATTTGTCCCAGTGGCCACTTTTGTGTTGTGCAAGATTCACGAGGGGCGGTACCGCAAGACATTCACAACGTGGGCCATCGTCTTCGTTGCCGTGCTGGCTGCAGCGCTCATCTTTTATCACAGGATTCAAATGGGCTATCACACCGACTTGTTCCCCGGATTTCCCGGCGTGAACTGATTTCTCTATCCCAGATTTCACCAATTCTTATTCCCCACCCCTGTCCTGGCACGACGAGATTCGTCGGTGCTTTTTATGGTTTTGTCGGTCAGGTCAGGTCACTTATCGGTTAATGGGTGTGAAGGCTTAAACCTTGCCCAATATACAAGGTCTAAAAGTCGAGTAAATAAAAATTCTTTTTAAAATACGATACGACGATGAAAAAGACGATTATCTTATCTGTTATGTGCATCCTGATGGCGGCAAGCGCCTTTGCACAGCCCGGTCGTCCTTACGGACGCGGCTACGAGCCTCGCGTGCAGACTGTGGGACGTCATGGTAACGAGTATATCGCATGGCACCGCTATTATTTCGGTGTCAGGGTGGGAATGAATGCCTCCCACGTGAGCAGCGAGAGTCCGTTACTCGACGGCAGCGGCATCAAGACCGGCTTGAACATCGGCTTTGCCGCAGGCACGCAGCTCACCTACCGCGCCCCGTTGTTCCTCGAGAGCGGACTGTATTACACACAGAAGGGCGGCAAGAGCGGATCGGGCACCGATAAGTTTACCTATGACCTGAACTATATTGAAGTGCCATTGCTCATCAAGTACAAGCACTTTGTGGGAAACCAGACCACCGTTCAGCCCTATGCCGGCGCTTATCTTGCTCTGGGCACCGACGGCGACATCAAGAACTACGGTTCCAGGACGGCATTCAGCTCCTTTGACAACGGCTACTTCAACCGCTTTGACGGCGGCCTCAAGGTCGGATGCGGATTAGGTTTCAACATGCTCTATGTGGATGCTTCCTATGACATCGGCCTGTCCAACATCGGACAAGACAACTTCGACGATACCCATAACGGGTGCTTCACGATAAACATTGGTGTGAATTTTTAGGTGATAGATTACCTATAAAGTGGTTTCCGGGTGGCGCGTGTCGCTCTTTCACACCAGCGACACGCGCTTTTTACCAAAGTTATTAGGTAATTATCGAGATTATGATTACATTTGCACATTCAAGTAATAACAATTCTAAATCATTTGCGCTATGAAAAAGATTTACTACATGATGATGGTGGCTCTGATGTCGATGACCTTGTTCTCGTGCAGCAACTGGGACTCGCCTTATTACGTTGACGACATCGACATCGTGGGCAGCTGGGTATCCTACTACGGATGCGACGGCTACGGTGAATACGATATCCTCGGGTATGATGTAGTGCGCTATGACTTCTACAGAAACTATACCGGACGATACACCTACTACTCGCTCTACGGACTCGATTACGTAGACTTTGATTGGGAGACCAGGGGCGACCGTCTGTACATCAGATACTATGATGGCGACTTCGAGAGTCTCTACTACGGTTACAACGACTACGGTTACCTCGTGCTCTCGCTCGACAGGTACTTCCACCAGTACACCGTTTATCGTCCCGGCGGCATGTACTACGAGCAGGCCAAAGAACTCACCAACGACGGTCTCAAGCGCATGGCACCCGAGTCGGCAAGTGTCAAGGTAAAATCAATTTCCCGAGCTATCAAAGCAAGGGATACCGAGGCCAAAGCCGCAGAGTAATCGTCCAGCCGCAAGGCAAGACATAACAACCAACAAAAGGGGCTCCCGGATTACCGAGAGCCCCTTTTTATATTATTCCGTTACAACAGGTTGATGTGTGGAAAACGATAAAAAATGAGAAAAATGTGATTTTATTTGGAAAATTGAGGAATTATTATGAAATTTGCAGTCACTGTCAGCGGCAGGTCCGCTGGATAGAAGGATTATTAATTATTTATTTAAACATTTAAATCGTAGAGCATTATGAAAAAGATTCTACTGTTTTCCGTAACTTTAATGATGTTACTGTTGTGCTCTTGCGGCACCAGTAATGGTTTGACCAAGGCTGAGCGTGAGGCCCAGATGGTGCAACAGGTGCAGTCTGCCGTGGATGCACAGCGCTATACAATCGCTGTGGACTGGATGAAACCCCTGGGCGGCATGCCGCGTCACGTGAGCTCGACCTACCAGTTGAAGGTTGACGGCAACGAGGTTGACAGCTATCTGCCTTATGTAGGCGAAGCCTATCGCCTGCCCTATGGCGGCGGCAAAGGCCTGAACTTCAAGGGCGAAATCCGTAACTACACGGTAAAACGCTCGACCAGCAACCGCTATGTCATCGAGTTTGACGTGAAGAGCGATGAGGAGGCCTACCACTACCGCATCGACCTGTTCACCAACGGCAAGGCCATCATCGACATCATCGGTCAGGACCGCGACGCCATCTCGTTTGACGGCGAAATGGTATTCTAATTGCGAGAAAAACGTCCGAGTTATTAAGGGGATTTCAATCGGTTTGCTTGTGTCGCATTTTTATGACATTTTGCAAAATAATTGAAATCCCCTTAAACCATTTGCCTGAAAACGAGTCTATTTAATAGAGGGGTTACTGTATCGAAAGGCAGGGCCGCCCACCTCCAAACAAGAGTTTTAAGATGGATGGTGCTTGACTATTAACAACATTAAAACGCAGGACAATATGAAAAAAATTACGTTTTTATTGACGACAGTGATGATCGTGTTGCTCACGGCATGTGGTACGAGCAACAAAGTGGTTGACCAGCAACAGGCCGACGCCATCAAGGCATTGCTCGAGTCTCGCGAGTATGTGGTGATGGTGGGCTCGATGCGCCCGATATCTGCCCCGACGATGAGCGTGAGCCAGGGACAGAAGATGTTCTTGCGCGACGGTATGGTGACGTGCAACCTGCCCTATGTGGGCTCGGGACAGAACGTGGGCTACGGTGCCAGCGGCTACAAGGCGCTGAACTTCACGGGCCGGGTTCTGGATTATAAGGTGGAGTATCCTAAGAGCGACCGGGCACGCGTGACCTTCAAGGTAGATAACGGCGACGACAGCTACCACTTCCATGTGGAGGTATTCATGAACGGCAAGACGACCATCGATGTCGACCCGCGTGGCCGCGACGCCATTTCTTACAGTGGTATGATCCACGGGCTGGAGATGCTGTAAAGCCACAGCCTATCGAAATACATAAAGCCAAATTGAGGAGGGTGTGCTGCGATGTCAGCGCATCCTCTTGCATTTTAGAGTTTCTACGGGTTATTTGAGGAGTTTAAGGAGTTGCCGCTCCCTGGCGCGCGGCAAGATGCGGGCGAGGTGTTCCATCATGCGGTCATGGGACTCCTGTGGCGTGCGGTCGCATTGACACAGTTCCTTGCCCAGCAGTTGTTCGGGCGTGGTCAGCAGTGCCCATCCCCAGCCGTACTCACGGTTGTGCTTGTCGCGGGGATAGACGAAGTCCTGGGTGACGATGCGGCATGACATCTGCAGGCGGGTGACGTAACCATCGAAGCGGCTGCGCATCTTGGTTCCCGTAAAGCCGCAGGCGGCACGCAGTTCGCGCGTGATGAGGCTACCCTGCTCTCGCAAGGTCATCACGATGGCTTCCTCGATGGACCCAGCAGACGGCGCTGCATGTGTCGCGCAACGCCAGTTCATGAAGTCGGGCCACCACTCACGGCTGATAAAGCCCGCTTTCTTGTCAAAGAACTTGCCGTAAACGCAGTCGCCCTCGGTGACAATGGGCCCTTTCCACTTCCACAAAGGCCAGTCCCATCCGCCATCGTCAAGCCACACATAACGGCAATCGGGGTCCACCATCTCGTCGGCCGAAAAGCCGCGGATGCCGCTGTCGA
Source organism: Muribaculaceae bacterium (assembly GCA_017427945.1). Lineage (GTDB taxonomy): Bacteria > Bacteroidota > Bacteroidia > Bacteroidales > Muribaculaceae > Sodaliphilus. The sequence continues at coordinate 44,100 of JAFRRT010000022.1, forward strand.
GCAAGGGCAGAAAGCCCACCTGCTGGATAAGGTCGACCAATGCGGTAGCATTATTAACTCTTGGGAAAGCCATGTTATCAAGCAGATTTACTGCTGGGAGGGCAACTTGTGAATGAGGGTAAGACCGTCACGCAGCGGAATGATGACGCGCTCGACGCGCGGGTCGGCAGCGACACGGTCGTTGAAGGCGATGATGCCCTGCGTTTGGGCCTCGCGTTGGGCTTTGGGGTCGACGACCTTGCCTGCCCACAGGGTGTTGTCGGCAATGATGAAACCGCCATCGTTAAGGCAGTCCATCACCAGGTCGTAATACTCGACATACTGGCGCTTGTTTGCATCGATGAACACGAGGTCAAAGCGTGTGCCCAGACGCGGCACGATGTCGCAAGCATCGCCGATGTGAAGCGTGACACGGTGGCCGTAAGGAGACAGGGCGAGGTGCTCACGGATGAAGTCCTCCTGCTCATCATTGATTTCGATGGTATCGACGCGGCAATCGTCATCGGGCAGGCCCTCGGCAAGGCACAGCGCCGAATAGCCGCTGAAGGTACCCAACTCCAACACGTGGCGGGGACGAATCATGCGGGTGAGCATCTTGATAAGGCGCCCCTGAAGATGTCCGGAACACATGTGCCAGTAGTAGTTCTGCACATGGGTGTCGTGGTCGATGCGTGCCAGCGGCTCGGGCTCAGCATCGATATGCCCCAAAATATATTCCTCTAACTCCTCATTCATCTTATCAAACAACTACATTTTTGTCGAACAATAGGAACAACTAAAAACAATGACTAAAAGGGAAACAACAAGTATAATAAATACAAATAATTGAATATTAACTATTTAAGTTATAATCATTGTCTTTCTTTTCTTCTAATCTATAGCGGGGAGGAAGGAGTGGAGGGCAAGGCGGTAGCTGTCGAGGCCGAAGCCGGCGACGATACCCTTGCAGACGGGAGACAAGAGAGACTTGTGGCGGAACGGTTCGCGGGCGTAGATGTTGCTGATGTGCACCTCGATGACGGGGACCGTGATGGCGGCAACTGCATCGGCAATGGCTACTGACGTGTGGGTGTAGCCGCCGGCATTGAGGATGATGCCACTGTCCTGCTCAAATCCCACAGCCTGCAGGCGGTCCACAATCTCTCCCTCGATGTTGCTCTGATAGACGTCGATATCATGCTGCGGGAACTGCTCAGCAAGTTCCTGCAGGTACTGGTCGAGCGAACGGTTGCCATAAACCTCGGGTTCGCGTTTTCCCACGAGATTCAGGTTGGGGCCGTTGATGATGTGGATTTTCATTTCTTGAAGTAGTAAAGGAAGGAGGCGATGCCTTGCAAAGCAGGCTTGCGCTGTCCTTCAATTTCCATCTTGAAATCAATTTCGGCTTTGCAGATTCCGCGCAAGTCGGCGATGTTTTGCAACTTTGTCACAAGGCGCACACGGCTACCGGTGATGACGGGCTGCCCAAAGCGCATTTTGTCCATGCCGTAGTTAACCTGCATCTCAAGGTTATTGACCTCAATAATCTGGTTCCACAGGTGGGGAATCAGAGACATGGTGAGGTAACCGTGGGCAATGGTGCTGTGATAGGCACTTTCGGCCTTGGCGCGCTCCACGTCCACATGAATCCACTGGTGATCGAGCGTGGCATCGGCAAACATGTTGATACGGTCCTGATCGACGGTGAGCCATTCGCTGACACCGAGTTCCTCGCCCAGATGCGAGGCAAATTCTTCGTATGAATTGATAGTAAGCATATTTCTATTTAATAGTTTAAAGTTTAGGGTTTAGAGTTTAGTGGTTGATTTCAAGCGGCGGCGCATAATCAGAGCGGTGACCATGCTGGTCAAGAGCCCCACAGCGGCAACGAGAGCAAGGGTGATGATGACATCCATCCACTGCACCTCTACGGGATAGGCGCTGATAATCATATTAGCAGGGTCGCCACTCAAGCGCAGCCATCCGAAGCGCTGCTGGCAGAGGCACAGCAACAGGCCGATGATGACACCCGTCACGGCACCAGCCAGAGTGATGAGCCAGCCCTGCAGCACGAAAATGCGAGAAATCTGGCGGTCATGGGCTCCCAGGGCGCGCAGGGTGGCTATGCTGTCGTCCTTCTCGATGATGAGCAGTGACAAGGTGCTGATGACGTTAAACGTGGCAATCACCAAAATAAACGCCAACAGCAGGAACGCCATCCACTTCTCGATGTTGACAAGGCGGTAGGCCTCGCTTTGCTGCATTAGCCGGTTCTTCACCTGGTAGCCGCTGCCCAGCATCTTGGCGATGGTATTCATCACCTGCTGCTCGTTGGCTCCAGGAGCAAGGTTCACCTCGACCTGAGTCGCCTGCGTATCATAGTCGAACAGCTGGCGTGCCATGTCGAGGGGCACATAAATGAGGTCGGCATCATAGCTGTTTTGCTGCAGCTGGAAGATGCCCGACACGAACAGGGAATCCTGCCTGAAGGCTCCCATGGGATTGGCGATGTTGACACGGCCTTGACGCTGCGGTGCATACAAGCGCACCATTCCCAGGAACTCGGGGCGCACGCACAGCCTCACCGCAGGCCCTGCACCCGCCACGGCATATCTCGACACCTGGTCACGCAATTTCCACTGCCCATCGACTATCACCGAATCCATATCGTTGATGGTGTTGTAATCGTCGGGCACGCCTTTGAGGCGCACGGGCATCTGGTACTGGGCATACATCGCCAACGCCTGGTCCTCGACAACAGGCAAGGCACGCTCCACGCCAGGCAAGGCAGTTACCAGGTCGATGACACTGTCGGCATCGTTGATGGTCTTGCCCATAGTCGCCGTAATGGCCACCTGCGGGTCAAGCATGGCCAGTTTGCCCATGATGAGTCCCCTAAAGCCGTTGAACACGCTCAGCACACAGATGAGCGCGGCGGTAGCCACCACGACACCGCACACAGCGACTATCGAGATGATGTTGACAGCCTGATGGCCTTTCTTGGACACCAGGTAGCGCCACGCTATCTTCAGGGGGAGAGACATGCTTAATTCTCGGAGGACTCGGAGTTCTCGGAGCTCTCGGGTTTATCTTTAGGTTTGTCCTTGGAGAGGAGTTCGTCAATATGGTCGATGTAGTCGAGCGAGTCGTCGATGTGGAATTTCAATTCCGGGCATCGACGCAACTGATAGCGCACCTGTTGGGCCAGCTGATGGCGAATTCCACGCTCATTGGCGTTGATATTGTCCATGATGGTCTGGGCGTTCTCGCTGGGGAAAATACTCAGGCGCACGTTAGCCACACTCAGGTCTGAAGAAACGCGCACGCTGCTCACGCTCACGAGCGTGCCGCGTGTCTTGGCGGTCTCGCGACGGAATATCTCGCTCAGCTCCTTCTGCACCAGACGGCTGATTTTTTGTTGTCTTGTTGAGTCCATTCTATTGATTGATTATGCCAAATAATTGGCAAAGGTACTAAAAAGTCTTTAGACTTCAGGTCTTTGACCTCTGTTTTCAAACAAGCGGCCAGTTAGCGACCAGGCGACTCGATGGGACGCCATGGCCTCTGCCCCACCCGCCACTCAGGTCATCAATTGCCTAATATGATATCAATGATGCTGTTGATATCACTGAGATTCACTTCACCGTCACCGTTCACATCGCCCTTGATGGCATTGCCGCCCGACTTGACGGCAGTGGCACCGACCTCACAGGTCTCGGGATTAAACGTGAAGGTAACGTCATAGGTGCCGACTTCGTTGATGGGCAAAACGTAATTATCGGCAGGCCAGCTGGAGAGCCAATCATGGAAACGTACGATTTTGAACTCAATCGCACTGACTTGAATATAACAGTTAGGCTTAGTCAGCATGTATGTGCCGTCTTCCTGCTTGATCATGTCATTGTTGGTGTCGCTGGCATCCCATTGGGTACCGAAGACCGATTTAGGCATACCTGCCACCGTATAGCAGTCATAGGGCGGTGCCATTGTGGATTCAATGATAAACTTATAATCAACCGGGTCGAAGATGAGGGTGTACTCATCACCCGAGCCAACGAACATGTAGGCACCGTTATCCCCCTTCGACTTTTGGGTTTGGACCCAGTTATCGGCAAAGACCTGCTGGTCGCCATCGATTGGGCCGATACGGTATTCGTTGTTAAAAGTGACCCAGTCGCCTGGTGCCGCCAAATTGTCGGCCAGAAAAAAATAGATGGTGCCCATAACGGTGCCTTTGACGCTGTAAGTGCCGTCATCGTTCCGGGTCATCTCAAGTCCGTTGCTGGGCTCCCAGCCGTTACCGAACGGAGCTTGACCTACCAGATAGTAGTTTGCCTGTGAAGAAAGGGCAAGTGTCACAATCATAGATAGAAGAGTAAGGATTCTTTTCATATCTGATTATAGTTAAAGGTTGATGAATTTCCTGCTGCAAAAATATAAAGAATCATCGTCCTTTGCAAGATGTCATGGATAAATAATCAACCCTGTGGACTGTTGCCACAGGGTTGATTATTAGAATTATGAATAGGTTGGTATTCTTACTCCTCAGGGAGCATGACAACCTCTACCTTGTTGCCTGCCGACATGAGCTGACGAGCAAAGGCAGCAATGCTTTCGGGAGTCTGGTCGTTGACGATCTTCTCAAAACCGGTGTGACCATCATAGCCAGTGAACAGATAGTTGTGAATCTGGCTCAACCAGTAACCGTTCTCCTTGAGTTCGGTGGTGTGGTCCTTGATGAAGAGTTCCTTGATCTCCTTAAGGGTGGTCGGGTCGATTTTGTTGCAAGCCTCAACCATCTCCTCGTTCATGATCTTCAAGGCTACATCGGCAAACTCAGGCTTCATCGGGCAGGAAGCCTTCACAGCGGTGAAGTAGTTGTTGCCCTCGTAGGTGGACCAGCCGCGAGCACCAGCCGAATAGGCAGCACCTGCATCCTCACGGATCTTCTGCAGATAGATTTTGCTCAGTACCTGACCCAGGATGTTGGCCTTAAGCTGATTCTCCAGGGTGTAAGGCGTAGTGGCATCATACCAGTAGATTTGAGCCATGGCCTTAGGAGTCTCGCTCTTGCGGGTGAAGTGGGTAATGGTCTGGCCTACAGGGTGAGTAGCTACATTCACAAAGTTGGACTGTTTGCCCTTCTTGCCAGGTAGGCTGGCGATGTACTGCTCGATATAGGGACGGATGACAGCCTCGTCAAAGGCACCCACAAAGATGAAGGTGTAGTTGGCGGCGTTTGCAAGGCGCTCCTTGGCAATCTCGAGCATGCGGTCCTGATTGATCTGATCCAAATAGCTGATATCGAAGGGCCTGTCACGCCAGTCGTGGTTAGCGAGGATGTAGTTGACAGAATCCTCAAAGACATTCTCGGGATCGAGGTTCCTGTTCTTAAGCATGGTCTCAACCTGACCCTTGATCATGTTGAAGCTCTTCTCATCCTTACGCATGTCGGTGAAGTTGAGATAGGTGAGCTGGAACAAGGTCTCCAGGTCCTTAACGGTGGACTGACCGCTGAGTTCGTCCTCATAGGTATCCATCGAGAACATCACGCTGGCCTGCTTGCCGGCGAGCGCCTTCTGCAACTCGGTGTAGGAGAATTCTCCCAGACCGCTCATCATCGTAGCCAGGGGCAGCAACTCGGTGTTCGCCCAATCCTTCTCGCCGTAGAGCGAAGAGCCACCACGTTGGAAGGCATTCATGCGAATCTCGTTCTCCTTGAAATCGGTCTTCTTGAGGATGACGCGGGCACCATTGCTCAGCTCAAGCTCCTTATAGTCAAACTGGCTGTTGTAGGTCTCCTTTTTGATCTTGCCGGGCTTGGGCAGCTTAGCAATCAGGGGCTCCTGCTTCACGTTATCGACAAATGCCTCGACCTGGGCGTTAATACCAGCATCAACGGCAGCTTTCAGGCTCTCGGGGGTGGGATAAACGGCACCGTCCTTCTCCTGGTTGAAGTTCATCACAACGAGGTTCTCACCGGTGGTGGTGATGAAGCCGGGAAGCATCTGGTTAACGAGGTCAACGGGAAGCATGGGCACATACTGGCTCATGAGTTCATATTCCTGCTCAATCGAAGGCATGGGCTCGTTGTCCAGATAGTTGCGGTAGTACTGTGCGGCAAGACGTGCGTTGGAAATCTTGTTGCGCTCGTTGTACTGCTTTTCCAGACGGCTCAGGTACTCTTCCTTGGCACGGTCATACTCGGTAGTGGTAAAGCCGTACTTTGCAGCACGCATAGCCTCGGCGATGACAGCCTCGGTAGCGGCCTCGGCCATACCCTCCTTGGGCAAAATACCCAACGTGAAGGCATCTACAACATTGGTCAGCAGATAACCGCCGTCATAGGCTGAAGCCTGGATATAGGGGCAGTCGGGCTCCTGAGCCTTTTCGCTCAGACGCTCGTTAAGCATGCTGCCCATCATCTCCTTGGCAAAGTCGATGATCATGTACATCTGGTCGCCCTTGATTTCCTTGGGCATGGCTTCATGCTTGAACATCACCATGATCTGGCTGTACTGCTGCTCCTTGTCCTTGTCCACCACGATGATGGGCTGCTCGTTGTCGGGCACGGGCTCGTCAACCACCTGAGCGGCGTTGGGATCAAGAACACAGTCCTTGAAGAGCTCCTTGATCTGGGCCTCGATGTGGTCCACATCAACGTCACCAACGATAACCAGAGCCTGGTTGTCGGGGCGATACCACTTGTGGTAGTAGTCGCGCAACTCGTTATACTTGAAGTTGTCCACAACCTCCATCAGACCGATGGGCATGCGCTTGCCATACTTCGAGTCGGGATACAGAGCCTCGAGCTGGTTCTCAAGCATGCGCTGCTGGGCAGTGCGACGCAGGCGCCACTCCTCGTGGATCACACCACGCTCCTTGTCGATCTCCTCGTCGGTAAGCAACAGGCCGTTGCTCCAGTCCTTGAGGATGAGCAAGCAAGAGTCGATAGCGCTCTGACGCGTGCTCGGCACATCGTTGATGTTGTAAACGGTCTCGGCAATGCTGGTATAGGCGTTCAAGTCCTTACCAAAGGCGACACCCAGCGAACGGGTATAGTCAATGATGCTGTTGCCCTCGCCGTTGAAGTGTTCACTGCCGTTGAAGGCCATGTGCTCCAGGAAGTGGGCAAGACCACGCTGGCTCTCTTCCTCCTGAATAGAGCCCACACGCTGTGCAATGTAGAAGTTTACACGGTGCTCGGGATAGTCGTTGTGACGGATGTAGTAGGTCAATCCGCAGTCCAACTTACCGACGCGTACGGCATCATCCACGGGGATGGGGCCCATCGACTGAGCCTTCATGTTGCCGGTGCTGAATGCCATTAACATCAACAGCATTACAGCAAAGAATTTTTTCATCTTCATGTGGTTAAAAAATTGGTTTTATAAAAAGTGATTTATACTGTTATTTCTATTGAGTTAGACGTCATTTGGGCCTGGAAGGTTGCAGCGCAAAAGCGTCGAACCGACCTAACTAACCTGCAAAGATAGTCTTTTTTTTAATATGTGGCTGATTTTGCGTCAGTTTTTGTTAACCCGGTCAAGTTCCTTGACCTCACGGTGAATTTTGATGATGTATCCATTATCTTGAGTGCTTTAAATTGTTTTGTTTGTCCTTTAGACGCATGAGTGCTATGAAAAACTACATACCGGAGCAGAAAAAATCGTTGTCTTACACAGACAGGGCCACAGCTCCAAGTTGGCCGTGACCCTGCAATAAGTTGTTACAATAGATAGAAAGAACAGTTCAACAAATTTGACCGAAGTCAAATTCCCTCCATTGATTCTTCTTGTGCTGACGGTCAATCTTCATCCAAGTGATGCGGATGAAGCAGGAGCCGCCAATACCCATGAGTGCGATGCCTACAGTCATAAGCGCTGCCATGAGCCAACCTACAGGGCATGCAAGGGCACCGGCGACGAACATCAACGCACCGCTGCACAGTGCGACGATAGTGTTCTTGAAATTAATGTTAGCATCCATAACGATAAATGTTTAGATATTAAATAATCTTGCCTGTTTGGCATTGTCGATGCAAAAGTATTGACACTACATGTGCTTGTCAAGGTTTTAGGTGCAAAAAAGCGCAATTGTCAAAAATTTTTACGCTAAAGTGTCTATTTTTTTGACACTTGAACGGCCCTCGGGTTTAAAAAGTCACCTGTGAAAACTAAAAAAAAGGCCGCAAACCACCGAGGGCTTGCGGCCATGAAACGCATGATGATTAAAATGGCATTATCGGCCTATGCTCACCTTTGCCGTTTTGACAGCGCCGGCACCCATACCTTGCACGATGTAGATGCCACGCGACAGATGTGACAGGCCAACAACTTGTTTGCCTGTAGCAACGACCTGTCCATGGAGGTTATAGACGGTGATTGAACCAGGGAAGATTACCTCCTTGCCGTTGATAACAATCGCGGGTGCATTGTCATCAAAGTTCTCGACAACGGTTGTCTGGTCTTCTGTAACATCGGTGTCGGTGATAGTGAAATAGTAATCACGGTCGGCAACGATATCGTAGTCAGGCAATTGCAAACCATTATTCCAGTTGTTGAAAATCAGGTGATAGTTACCGCTCGTAGCATCCAGCAGGAAGACCTTGTAGTTGACATCACCCACGATAGAGTCACCCACACTGGCTTCGCCGGGCCATGCACCGAAGAGTTCACTATCGCCCCAGGCATACAGTCCCAATGCATCCCAGCCTGTCCTGTCGTTGACAAAGATATAGTGAGCTGCTGCGGGAATCTTGGGCAATTCGCCCGAAATGCTGAAGTCATCAATACCCAGCGCCATAGCACCCTGTGCAGCATCGCCGCTGGCAACGCTGATGTTCCAAGCCAGATAGAGGTCACAGCCACGGGCCATCTTGGTGCCGAGCACACCGCTCACGGGAACAGTCTCGCCAGGCACTTCGTCATAACCGATAGTCTCGCTGTCGGGTGCGAAATAAGTATAGAAATCGTTGCCGGCACTGGTCCAGTTGCGTCCGTCGATGGAATAGTAGAGTTGCACGGCAAAGCCGGCACTGTTGTTACCCTTACGGTACTTCTCGATATTGTAAGCCACATTGACATTCTCGATGTTCTTGGCGCCAGTGTTAAGCAAGTGGGCATACACGTTGACGCAACGCGTGCCGCCTGCAACGCCTGTCGAAATACCGCCTAGAGCACGGTCATCGCCCAGGTTGTCACCGAAGTTCCATGTACCGTTCTTGGCATTGCTGGGCAGGCTCACACCGCCGCTGTACATCGTCTGGTCATCGGCCTGGTCGTAACGGCCCACGGTGCGCGGAGCAGTGAGGATGCGGTCGATACGCCAACCCTCAGGCAGCGTGGCAGTTGCCTCGTCACCCATGATATCAAACGTCTCGTTGGCGCTCAGCGTTGTCTCGTTGAGTTCGATGGCGGGATAGGTCACTACCTCGGTCAAGGCTGTTGCCACCTTGACGGTAGCATTCTGGGTGAAGCTGCCGGTCGTGGCGGTTACGGTAAATTCGCCATTGGTGCCATTGCTGGTGAACACTTGATCGGCATCGATTTCACCGCCGTCGTTCAAGGTCATCACAACAGGCTCGGGAGCCTCAATCTCCATGCCGAACTGGTCACGCACAGTCACCTTGTAATGCACCTGGCCTGCGGTGTGGTCCACATAGTTGGTAAAACCGTTCAGGGCACGGCTCGCATAGCCACGCATGGCGGCTGCATCGGCAGCGCTCAAGTCACTGGGTGCCCACGTGATATCCATCGGGTCAACGCCAAAGATAAGACCGTACTCCATTGCGGCTGCCATGTAGGTCGCCTTGAGTGTCGGGTGGCGGTCATCGAGGAACCACGTCAGCGTTCCGGCGCTGCCCTCCAGGTCATAAACCTCCTGATAGGCCACGCCCACGGGACACAGCGTCACACCCAAATCAAGTGCCACATCCTGGTAGTTCTTGACAAAGGTGGCATTGAAGGCCGTATAGTTCTCCCAGTCGCCGCTGTAGGCCCAGTTGACAGGCACGATGATGATGGCATTGGGGTTGGGGCAATAGTCACGGATGTAGTCCACCCAACGCTTCACGTTGGCGCGGAAGGTCTCGATATCGGTACGGGGCAGCGAACTCTGCTCCTGCAGGATGATGTGGCTCCATGCCTCGCTGCGCACGAGCATCTTGGCACCGGGGTTACCGTCCTCGGCCACGCCGTCGCCCTCATCCCAGTGGGTCTTGAGGGACTTGCCCAGCAGGGTGTGCTTGGTCCAGTTGGCATCCTTGCCCATGGCTGCAGCTATGCCGTTGAATACAGCATCCTGGTCATTGTAATAGATGAGGCTGTTGTTCAGCGAGAGCACCTTGACCTGCTCGGGCAACTCGGGCACGAGCACCACATCGGCAGGCTGCAACGTCATCGTGGTGGGGGTCGATGCGGCCAACGTGAGGCTGTACTCGCCCGTTTCGAGGTTGAAAGTCACATCATAGGTGCCCGGTGCGGTCGAAACCTTACCTGTGGCTCCCTTGATAAGCGTGCCACTGGTATTGTCGCCCGTGAGGTCGCTCTCGGCGCCCCAAACGCCACCCATACCCAGGCGCTGATAGATGCGCCAATGGCTGTAACCGTCGCCCACGGCAGGCATCGTCACCTGGCCCTGGAAGGTCTTTCCGTCCACGAGGTCCAGTTTGCCCGAAGCGTCCATATAGTTCCAGCCGTTGTTGTCACCGATGACATAAACCGCGGTCAGTCCCGTATCATCGTCATCACTCTCGAGCAGCAAGGTCGCCGTGCCGTTGTTGATATTGAGCACGATGCGCTTGCACACATAGGTGTTGCCGCCACAAGAGATATTGTCATTGGTTCCCAGCACGAGGGAGTAAGGAACATCCATCTGGGCACTGCTGCCGTTGCTGCCGTAATTGCAGGCGCTGGTCCAGCCCGAGTCGGCCACCTTGAACTGGCCGCTCAGCGTCTTGTCATAGAGCACATAGGTGCCACCGCCCTTGTCACTGAATTCCCAGTCGCTGACGGCACCCCAGCTGTTCACCTCGCCACGCAAATAGATGCCCGAGGCGACAAAGGGAGGACGCGAGGGATCAACATAGCCCTCATAGTTCTCGGGGTCGCTGATTTCGGTGATTTCCTCCTTGGTCAGGCACAAGTAATAGTCACGATTGGCAGTAATGCCGGTCGTCAAGTTGTTGGCATTGCCATCGGTAAAGGTGAGCGTGTGCTCATTTCCATCCATATCAAGCGACCACACCTTGTAGGTCACACCATTGATGACGGCGCTGCTGCCTGGCAGTTGGGCCTCGGCACCATCCATGGCCATGTACAGATTGCTCCACTTGGTAACATCCTCGACATAGATGTAGCAGGACTGGTCTTGAGAGGCAAAGGTCGCGTCGATGACCACATTGTCAATCGACAAACCCATCGCCTTGTTGGGACTGCTGCCGCTGGCAACGCTGATGTTCCAAGCCAGATACAGGTCACTGCCTGCGGCAATGTCAACCATGATCTGCTTGCCTGCCACCGGTGTGGTGCTGATGGGAACAACCGCCGCGCCTGCCGTAGCGGCATCGGGGGCGAAGAAATTGTAGAAGTCTTCACCGGCGTTGCTCCAAGTCATGCCATCGGTAGAGATGTAAAGCTGCACGGCAAAGCCGGCGGCATTGTCACCGTCGCGATACTTCTCGATGTCGTAATTGAGCGTGAGTTTGGTAACAGGCTCATCGCCGGCATTGCGCAAGCACGTCATCACGTTGATGCAACGTGTACCGCCATCGACCGTGGTCGAGAGTCCACCCACCGAGCAATCGCTGGGGTCACTGGTGGAGACGAAGTTCCAGGTGCCGTTCTTGGCATTGCTGGCAAGGCTCTCGCCGCCCGTGTACATGACCTCGGTTGATGCTGCGGCATAACTGCCCACCGTGCGGGGAGCGTTCATCTGCCGCTCGATGCGCCAGCCTTGAGGCATGACGAGCGTCGCGGCCTGGGCTTCACTGTCCCACATGCCGTCAAAGTTCTGAGTCACCTGCGGTGCCGCTGCCGTGAGCTGCAGCACATCCTGGGCGCTTGCCGTGCCGTACCACGCGCTTGCGAGCAACACAGCAACAGCCAGATTGAGGAAAAGAGATAATTTTTTCATTTTGGTTATTATTTATAGATACTAAGTTGTTGCAAGGGTTAAATGTTCAAGAAGGCTTTGAATGAGAACACAAAAAACCAACTTTTGGCAAATATCGGCAAAACTATTGAAATGAGCAAACAGTTCCTCGCAAATGTGCTCACAATCATGGTAAAACATAGGTCAGACAGGATGGCCGCGTTGACGTATAAACAATGAGCCCTGACTTAGCAACAGCTAAATCAGGGTCCATTTATGCCTGCGAGTACGGGGCGCTTAGTGTTCGCCGACAAACTCGTTGATTTGGTCAATCATCTCGTCGTTGGTGCGCTGCAACTTGTGATAGTAGTGCAGTCCTATGGCCAAGCCGATACCACCGCCAATCACCATTGAAATAAGGACAAGGACGAGGAATGATTTCATGCCAGTCTCGCCAATCTGGGGCTGTGATGTCCTGTAGATTTCATAGAAATACCATGGTATCCAAAACGCTATGGCACAGAACCCTATAGTCAATTGTTTCCTGCGGTTCTTCTTCATCTGCCTGAGCTTGCGGGCGGTTTCCACCAGGTCGTCGGCCATGTGACTGATATTCATGCGATTGATGAAATACTCGGCCGTGAACGAGGCCAGGAAAATCAACAAGGTGAAGATGATGAACGGCCATGACATTCCCGATTGGGAGAAATTCCAAATCATGAACGGGATAAACAGGCCTAAAATCAAGCAGTACCAGAACAGTGTGTGGTGAAGTCCTCTCATCTTGCCCTGGATGGTCTTCTTGACCAGTTCCTCGTTGAGGCGTCCCTGCTTGTCCACCTTTTCCTTGAGGGCGTTTATCTGCTGGCGCAAGTCATCGAGTTCAAACTCGTTGGTATTGTTCAAGTAGTTTTCCATATTGTCGTGTAGTTTTTTAGTTCATCTGTTTCAGTTGCTCCTTGATGCGGTAAAGCCGCACCGACACGTTCTTGACTTCGATGCCCACAATCTGGGCAATCTCCTGATAGCTCATGTTCTCGAGCCACAGCAAGACGATGGCCCTGTCGAAGGGTTGCAGCCGCTGGATGCGTGCATGCAGCATGTCGGTCTGGCGGTTGTCGGCGTCATTCTGGTCAAACAGGTTGATGCCCTCCATGAGCGGTTGAGTCTTACGGCTCTTTTTCTTGCGGTCGATAGAGATACAGGAGTTCAAGGTCACCTTGTAAATCCATGTCTTCAAGTCGCTCTTGCCCTGGAAAGAGGCGAATCCCTGCCATAACTTAATGAGCGCCTCCTGGAAGAGGTCATCGACCTCATCCTTGTCCTTAGAGAACATGTAGCACACCGTGTAGATGGTGCCCTTGTTCTCGCGAATAATTCGCCCAAATTCGGCTTCGTTCAATTCCATCGTTTTGATTTTTCTCCCCTTAGACGCAAGAGGTATCTAAAAAACTACACAATAATTTTATTTTTTAATTCGTGGCTTTAGGTTAATGCGAATGCCACCTAACAACTAATGCCTAAAATGACTGCATGTCAACGAGGTGCTTGTAGGCACCTTGACGGGCAATGAGGTCATCGTGGGTTCCCCGCTCGATGATGCGGCCGTCCTGCATCACGCAGATGAGGTCTGCCCCCTTGATGGTGCTCAAGCGGTGGGCGATGACCAGTGTGGTGCGGTTGCGCATGAGCTTGTCGAGGGCGTCCTGCACAAGGTGCTCGCTCTCGGTGTCGAGGGCGCTGGTTGCCTCGTCGAGGATGAGGATGGGCGGGTTCTTCAAGATGGCGCGGGCAATGCTGATGCGCTGGCGCTGTCCGCCCGAGAGTTTGCAGCCACGGTCACCAATGTTGGTGTCAAAACCCTGCTCGCTCGCCATGATGAAGTCATAGGCATTGGCAATGCGTGCCGCCTCCTCGACCTGTTCACGGGTGGCATTCTCAACACCAAAGGTGATGTTGTTATAGAAGGTGTCGTTGAACAGGATGGCCTCCTGGTTCACGTTGCCCATGAGGGCGCGCAGGTCGGTGATGTTAAACTGGCGGATGTCGGTCCCGTCGATGCTGATGCTGCCCTCCTGCACGTCATAGAAACGCGGCAACAGGTCGGCAAGCGTCGTCTTGCCGCTACCACTCTGCCCCACCAGGGCTACCGTCTGGCCCCGCTTGATATCGAGCGACACACCGTCGATGACCCATGCGTCGCCGTAGCGGAAACGCACGTCCTTATACTGGATGCCGTGCTCCATCGCGGTGAGAGCGACGGGATTCTCGGGGTCCTTGATGGGATTGTCGGCGCTCAGGATCTTGTCGATGCGCTCCATCGACGCCAGACCGCGCTGGATGCTGTAGGCGGCCTTGGACAGGTCTTTGGCGGGATTGATGATGTTGTAGAAGATCACCATGTAGTAGATGAACTTGGGCGCGGTGAGGCTACCGCCATGGCCGCCCAGGATGAGCGTGCCGCCAAACCACAGCACAATGGCAATGGTCAACGTGCCCAGGAACTCGCTCATGGGGTGGGCGAGCACGTAGCGGCGGTTCATGCGGGTCTGGATGGAGCGGAATTTCTCGTTTTCGCCATCAAAACGGCGGCGCACCTTGTCCTCGGCATTAAAGGCCTTGACGATGCGCAGGCCGCCGATGGTCTCCTCAATGTTGCTCAACAGCACGCCCCACTGGTTCTGCCCCTCGAGCGAGACGCGTTTCAGCCGCTTGCCCACACGGCCCATGATCCAGCCGGCCACGGGCAACAGCACGAGCACGAACAGCGTCAACTGCCAACTGATGACAATCATCATCACCAGGCAGGCGATAATCATGATGGGATTCTTGAACAGCATGTCGAGCGAGGTCATGATGGAGTTCTCGACCTCGGTCACGTCACCGCTCATGCGCGCCATCACGTCGCCCTTGCGCTCGTTAGAGAAGAACGCGATGGGCAACGAGGTCATCTTCTCGTAGATCTGGTTGCGGATGTCACGCACCACGCCCGTGCGGATGGGAATCATGTAGAAGAAACTCAGGTAACTGCTGCCCGTCTTCAGTCCCGTCATGAACACCAGGGCGGCGGCGATGCACGCCAGGGCTGTCGACTGCCCGTAGCGCTCGATGATGCACTGCACGTAGTAGTAGAAGTCGTTGACCACCACGTCCTGAAGGCTGGCACTGCCCAGCGCCATGAACTCATAGTGGTTGGTGTTCAGCCCGAACAGCATCTCCAGGATGGGGATGATGAGCGCAAACGAGAACAGCGTCAGGAACGCGGCCAGCAGGTTGAACACGATGTTCAACACGATATATTTCTTGTAGGGCGGTACAAACCGCTTCAACAATTCCCAAAAACCTTTCATGCCCGCAAAGGTAGTATAAAGTTTAGAGTTTAGAGTTTAGAGTTTAGAGTTTTTTGAGATTTCAGTTAATTAGGTAGGAGGTTAAAATAGCACGAAATCCTGTAGTTTGGTTTTCTTTGCTACCTTTGTAAAAAATTAATAGAAACGGGTTTACATTTTCTTGACCTGAAACGTCTATCAAGTGTAATTGACCCACGACTATGACAAAAAGTGAATTGGAAATACTGTTCAAAACGCACTACACGGCGATGTTCCGCCTGGCGGTGTCGCTGCTCTACGATGCCGACGAGGCGCGCGATGTCGTGAGCGACGTGTTTGCCTCATTGCTCGACGGCGGACTGGCCATCCGCAGTGACAATGCTCAGGGTTTCCTGCTGACGTGCGTGCGCAACGGCTGCATCAATGTCATCCGCCACAAGCAGATGCGGGAACGCTTCATCAAACTCTACTCGGCAAAAGCCGAACCGCTTGCCAACGGTCCTGATGACTTGATGATGCTTGCCGAATTGCGTGATTACATCGACAACCACTTGCCACTGCTGTCGCGCCGCATTTTTACTTTGCGCTACCTGCAGGACATGACCTGTCAGCAGGTGGCCGATGCCGTGGGCGTGAGCCGCACGACAGTCCATCACCACTTGTCACAGTCACTGGAGAAAATCAACGCTTATTTCAACAATCAAAAACGATAGATGTTATGGAACAGAACGATAAAATCCGTCTCTTGCTCGACATGCACGAGCATCCCGAGAATTACACCGACGAGCAGTTGGCCGCCATGCTTGATGACGAAATGCAGGAGCAACTGGCCACTGCCAAGCGCGCGATGACCGATATCCCCGAGCCCGATGTCGATGCCGAGTGGCAACGCTTTGAGCAAGCGCATTTTGCCCCGGCGAAAAATCGCAGTTGGCTCAAGGTCGCCTCCGTTTTCCTCGGCGTGATTATGCTCTCGGCCTTCACCTATGCCGCTATCCGTGCCGTGAGTCACAGTGTCAACGATAAAGCCAAAGAACCCACCGAGACTGTCGCCCCGGCGCCGCAGCCAGAATCGACCGTAGGGCCTCGCCTTGGCGTGGCCGACACTGCAACAGTAGCGGAGGAGGAACCCATAGTCTTTGACAATCTTCCCCTTGACCAAATGCTGGAACGTATCGCGCCCCAGTACGGCATGCAGGTCGAGTTCCGCAACGAGGACGCCCGCGCGCTGCGCTTCTACTTCGTTTGGCAGCCCGATGAAGACCTGGATGCTGCGTTGGAGCGCCTCAACCTGTTCGAGAGTGTGAATATCAGCAAGGAGGGCAATACAATCGTGGTGGAATGATGGCAAGACGCATGATATTTATCGTGGCGTGCTTGTGCATCGCCACGGCTGCCTTCGGGCAGCGGGTGACGCGGACGTTCAATGACGTGTCGATGAGCGAGGCGCTCAAGTGGCTCAACGAGCGGAGTGGGGAATACAACATCAGTTTTCTCTACAATGAGTTGGAGGACTTCAGGGTGACGACGTCGGTCAAGAACAAGTCTGTGCCCGATGCCATTCAGCAACTGATCGGTTTCTATCCCATCAAGATGACCGTGCAGGGCAAGGAAATCGCCGTCGAGTGCCCGCAGAAGGCCTCGACGCGTTACAAGGGCATTGTCCTCGACGAGACGGGCCTGCCCTTGCCCTATGCCAACGTTGCCCTGCTCTCGCCGCGCGACTCCACCCTCATCACCGGCGGCGTGACAAACGAGAGCGGCCTGTTCGTCATCCCCTGTGACCAACAGGGTGTGCTCGCCCGCATCACCTACGTGGGTTATCGTCCCGTCTATCGCCACTGCAAGGCCTCCCACCTGGGTACCATCAAAATGCAGCCCGACCAATACACCCTTGGCAGTGTCACCGTCAAGGGCGAACGTCCCCAGTACCAGATGACCACTGGCGGCATGACGGTCAATGTCGCGGGCACGGTGCTCAGCGACATGGGTACGGGTATTGACGTGCTGGGCCAGTTGCCGCGCGTCGATGTCAAATGCGACGGCCAAGTGAGCATTTTTGGCAGTGGCACACCGCTCATCTACATCAATAACCGCCCGATTCAGAGCAATACCGAGTTGTCACGCCTCAAGTCGGGCGACATCAAGTCTATCGACGTGATTACGAGCCCAAGTGCGCGGTACAAAAAGAATGTGTCGTCCGTCATCCGCATCTACACGGTCAAGCCCCAAGGAGACGGCTTCAGTGTTAGCACCATTACCAACGTGCGAAACAACCACGAGTGGGGCGGATATCAGGATATTGACGTGAAATACCGCACCCACGGCCTGGAACTGTTTGCCGAGGGCTACTGGCGCAGCGCGTGGATGGGCGAGGATAATGACATCAATAATGACTTGTTCTTGGAGGATGGCACAGTACATGTCGATCAGACGGGCGACACCAAATTCCGCAGCAAGTCGCATTATGAGCAAGTAGGCTTCAATTACGATATCAACGACAACCATTCGCTGGGCGCTTCTTACACCTTGAGCGGTGTCAACATCAAGAATAGCAGTGTCATTGGTGAGCAGCAGATATGGAACAACGGAGCCCTCGAGGGCAGCGTCTTGTATGATGCCCTCGTCAACCGCAAACAAAATCCGCTGCACGATGTCAATATGTATTATGTGGGCAAGGTGGGCCAGTTGTCAATCGACTTTAACGGCACGTGGTATTGTCGCAATGAACGCAATACTGATGAACGCACTGAATTAAGCGATGAACTTGATGACCGCCATGTGCTCACCCAGAGTCGCCAGTGTAACCAGATGACCGCCGGCAAACTCATCCTGAGTCACCCCCTGTGGAAAGGTACCGCCAGCATCGGCACTGAGTTGACCTTTACCCGTACCGACGGCACCTATTCCAACGACGATCAATCCCATTTGTCATCCGACACGCGCATCCGCGAGAACAACAGTGCGGGCTTTGCCGAGTATGACTTTACCCTGGGCAATTTCACCTTCGGCGCCGGACTGCGCTTTGAGCACATCAACTCTGACTACTATTCGTCAGGCATCCGTGAAGAAGAACCCAGCCGCACCTATAATGACTGGTTCCCCAATGCCTCCGTCGCCTGGAAGAAGGACAAGTGGAACTGGCAACTGAATTACAGCCGCCGCATCAACCGCCCCAGCTATTTCCAGCTGCGCAATTTCATCCAGTACGATAACCGTTACACCTACGAGGGTGGCAATCCACTGTTACGCCCGCAGCTGAACCACCGCTTGGAACTGTCGGCCATCTACTCGTGGCTGAGTCTGCAAGTGCGCTACACCTACAGCCAGAGCACCATGTGCTGGGTGCCTGTGCTGGAGCCGGACAAGCGCTATATCTTGCTGTGTACTCGCAACTATGGCGATGCCCAGCGCTTGTTTGCCTCGCTGGTGGCAGCACCGCGCTTCGGTGTCTATCGGCCCACGTTGACGTTGTCTTTCAACAAGGTCTTCTTTGATGCCAAGCAGTATGGCTCTAGTTTGACCCATCACAGGCCGTTGTGGCGGTTTGAACTGAGAAACACCTTTGTTCTTCCTCATTCCTGGACGGCAGTGCTGGGTGTGCGCTTCGCAAGTGATGCCGATGACGAGTTCCAGAGCGTCAAACACTATTGGACCGTCGGAGCCCGCATCAACAAATCCTTCTTCAACAAGGCGCTGTTGGTCAACCTCTATGCCGACGATATCTTCAGGACCAGCCAGGAGCGGTGGACCACCTACGGCATCGGCACCAACATCACCAAAGATTGCTACAACTTTGACCGCACCATCGGCATGACCGTGACCTACAACTTCAACGTCACCCGCAGCAAGTACAAGGGCACCGGTGCCGGCAACGACGAGAAATCCCGCCTGTAATCTAAGAATATCTAAGAACAACCGATGGAAAAAGACGGCCGCGGGTGAATGCACCTGCGACCGTCAACGTGAGGTTTTTTCTGGGTGTTATAATGATTGTTAGTGTTTCTAGTTCCTAGTCCTTAGTCCTTAGTCCGTTGGCGGATGCCAACTCCTAACTTCTAACTCCTAACTTCTAACTCACTTAATGATTCCCATCTGCTTGCCGATCTTGATGAAGGCGTTGATGCACTTGTCGAGGTGCTCACGCTTGTGACCTGCCGATACCTGCACGCGGATGCGGGCCTGGCCCTTGGGCACAACGGGATAGTAGAAACCGGTAACGTAGATGCCTTCCTTCTGCAGCTCGGCTGCGAAGTCCTGCGACAGCTTGGCGTCATAGAGCATGACGGCGCAGATGGCACTCTGGGTGGGCTTGATGTCAAAGCCTGCAGCCATCATCTTGTCGCGGAAGTAGTTCACGTTGTCCACTAACTTGTCGTGCAGGGCGTTGCTCTCCTTGAGCATCTTGAACATCTCGATGCTGGCACCCACGATGCCGGGAGCGATGCTGTTGCTGAACAGGTAGGGACGTGAGCGCTGGCGCAGCATGTCGATGATTTCCTTGCGACCGGTGGTGAAACCGCCCATGGCACCGCCAAAGGCTTTTCCTAATGTGCCGGTAAAGACGTCGATGCGGCCAAAGAGGTTGAACTGCTCAGCCACGCCGTGACCGGTGGGGCCAACGACACCTGCCGAGTGCGACTCATCGACCATGACCATGGCGTCGTATTTCTCGGCCAGGTCACAGATCTTGTCCATGGGAGCCACGTTGCCGTCCATCGAGAAGACGCCGTCCGTTGCAATGATGCGGAAGCGCTGCTCCTGAGCCTGCTTGAGGCACTCCTCGAGTTCGCCCATGTCGGCGTTGGCATAGCGGTAGCGTTTAGCCTTGCACAGACGCACACCGTCGATAATCGAGGCATGGTTCAGGGCGTCGCTGATGATGGCATCCTCCTCGGTCAACAGGGCCTCGAACAGACCGCCGTTGGCGTCAAAGCAGGAACCGTAAAGGATGGCATCCTCGGTATGGAAGTAATCGGCAATGGCAGCTTCGAGCTCCTTGTGGATGTCGCTGGTACCGCAGATGAAGCGTACCGATGACATGCCATAGCCGTGGTGGGCCATGGTCTCGCTGGCGGCCTTAATCAAGCGGCTGTTGTCGCTCAGGCCCAGATAGTTGTTGGCGCAGAAGTTCAGCACCTCGTCGTCGGGCTTCACACGGATGTCGGCACGTTGCGGGGTGGTGATGATGCGTTCGTTCTTGTACAAACCGGCAGCCTGGATGTCGGCGAGCTCCTTCTGGAGATGTTCTTGGAATTTTCCGAACATGATAAAATCTATTTTAAAGGTTTGACATTAATGTATGGTTCATATTGTGACTACAAAGGTCTAAAAAAATCGCGATATGTGAAACACTTTTCTCGAAAAAACTCAATCGTTGTCGGCGCTGGAAGGGACTATTCCCTGCGTCACTGTTGTGCGGGGCGGCTGGTAGTCCTGCGTGGGCTCCTGAGGAGTGTCATGACGGCTGCGGTCGCGGCGCTTGCGATGGTACCAGCGTGAACTGCTGCCGCTGTCCTCCTCGCTGCTTTCCTGAATCACGGCAGTGACATCCAGACGCTTGCCGCCGTTGAGGGCATACAGCTCATACTGCTCAATGATGTTGATGAGTTTGGCGGGATAGTTGATATCCTCGGCATAGCCGCAGTCGCGCAGGCCCTGCGCCCAGCTGCGGTAGTCATGTTTGTCGAGCTGATAAAGGACGCTATAGCGGGGCCCCTTCAGGAACATGGCATGGTCGAGGAAGGAGTCCTCGGGCGAGCCGTACTTGCGGTAACCCACCTGATTGAGCGAGTCGACACCGCCATAGACCTCACCTTTCCAGTGATAGGCCTTGATGCCGAAGTGGTTGTTGGCCTCCTGCGCCATCTTGCTCTTGCCCGCATAGCTCTCAAGGATGCCCTGGGCTATCGTGATGGATGCGGGCACGCCATACTGCACTTCAGATTCCAGCGCCACGGTCTTGTAGCGCTCGATATAGTCCAAATAATCCTGGCGAACGGCCTGTGCCGAAGCAAAAAAGGCGTAAAACGAGGTAAAAATCAAGCAAAAAACCGAAATTTGCTTGCTTATCGGGAAAAAATCTATAATTTTGCGTTCAAAGTTAAAACTCATAATCTTTATGACCGAAAAGAAAATCACCACAAAGGTAAGGGTTTATTCTTATAATGAACTAACCGAGGAGCAAAAAAAATTGGTGGACCTTGCACGAGAATCCACTTCGCACTCCTATTCACCATACAGTAACTTCAAGGTTGGAGCAGCCCTGATGCTCGACAATGGTGAGATATTCATCGGCGCCAATCAGGAGAATGCCGCCTTTGCCGGCATCTGCGGCGAGAGGGCAGCCCTATATGCCGCCGGCGCCAATTTCCCCGGTGTTCCCGTGAAGAGCGTTGCCATCACCTCCTTTACCAGGGGGGACTTTGTCGAGGAGCCCACGGCCCCTTGTGGCGTGTGCCGCCAGGCATTCATGGAGTTCGAGAAAAACGGACATCCCATCGAGCTGATTCTTGCGGGACGTGAGAAAATTTATGTCCTTGAGAGTTTCCGCGACACGATGCCGCTGTCATTCACAGAGTTCTGACGTGACCCACCGATTATTTTTCATCATTACATTGATGCTCATGACCACCATTGGCGGTCATGTTTGTCGCATCCATGCCGCTACTGCCGACAGCACCACCCAGGCCATCACCCTGCCCCAGCCACCGGCCAAGCCCACCGGCACTGCCTTCATCGTTATCTCGAAGCTGAACCTGACGCTCAGCGTGTATGACCGCAATGCCCAGGGCGACACCGTGCTGGTTGCACAGTTCCCCTGCTGCATGGGTAAGAACAAGGGCAATAAGCAAAAACGCGGTGACATGCGCACGCCCGAATCCCCTGCCGGCAAACCGTTCAAAATCACCATGATACAAGACGCCTCGACATGGCGCCATGACTTCAAGGACGGACGCGGCAACATCAAGGCCTACGGACACTGGTTCCTGCGCCTGCTCACCCCAGGTCACAGCGGCATAGGCATCCACGGCAGCACCAACAACGAGAAATCCGTTCCCGGTCGCGCCAGCGAGGGATGCATCCGCCTTTTGGACGAGGACATCATCACCTTGAAGAGACACTTCGCCTATGTGAACATGCCCGTCATCGTGCAAGCCGAGGAACAGCCCCCCTTTGACTGGGAAGAGCGCGCCCGCACGGCGATGCAAGACTGACCAAGTTACAGAAAAGAGTTCGTCTTTCATCAATAGCGAGCAATGCCATTCGCATACATATAGATGAATAGATGAACAAACAAACAAAAGAAAAACGGCCGGCTGCGTGGGCAGTCGGTCGTTTGGTGTTTTTGATGTGGTACCTCCGGTCTCGTTGCGGATCAGTTCAAGATGATGTCGATAACGGCGGTGACGTCAGCGATGTTGATTTCTCCATCACCGTTCACATCGGCTGCCGCATTGCTGTCACCGTTCAGGATGATGTCGATGGTGGCAGTGACGTCGGCAATGTTCACGTTATTGTCGCCATTAACGTCGCCGCGCACTATCTCCACGATAGATCCGAAAAACGGATACCAGCTCTCGTCGGCTTGATAGGCATCAACCGTCCCCTGCGGCACATGAAGCGTGCGTCCTGAATAGTCGAAAACGCCATTCTGTAACCATACTCTGAACAAATTAGATCCGCTCACCATGCTCGAGAGATCGGTAATGTAACTATACACATCCGTCAGGCTGCTGCAGCCGCCGAATGCATAGTAACCGATAAAGGTGACCGAACTGGGGATAGTCACGCTCGTCAAGCTAGTGCAGTCTTCAAACGCTGAGTCTTGAATTGTAGTTACTGAATTTGAGATGTAGATACTTTTCAGCCCCGTGCAACAAATGAACGCACCGGAACCTATTTTAACTAACGAGTTAGGGAAGGCGATGCTTGTCAGGCCCGTGCAGTCACTGAACGCATAGATGCCAATGGTGGAGACCGAATTGGGGATGTCGATGCATGTCAGACCCGTGCAACCACTGAACGCATATTGATAGATTTTGGTTACCGTGCCGGGGATAATCGTGTTCTTGCAACCGGCAATTAACGTATTATTGGCGGTCTCTATAATTGCATTGCAGCTGTTGCGTGAATCATATTTTGGATTGCCACTTTCAACCACGATGCTTGTCAGTCCCTCGCAGTATGAGAACGCGCCGTAACCGATTTCTGTTACCGAGTTAGGGATGTTGATGCTTGTCAGCCCCACGCAGCCACAGAAAGCATTGCCACCGATTTCAACTACTGAGTTGGGGATGGTCACGCTCGTCAAGCCACTGCAGTCTTCAAACACACAGTCTTTGATTGTAGTTACTGAATTTGGGATGTCGATGCTTGTCAGCCCCGTGCAGCCACAAAACGCCAGATAACTGATTAAAGTTACCGAGTTGCCCAAATGGACGCTTGTCAGCCCCGTGCAGTCAATGAACGCACAGTCACCGATTTCAATTACCGAGTTGGGGATGTCGATGCTCGTCAGCCCCGTGCAGCCCTCAAATGCCCAGTAACCGATGTAAGCGACCGAGTCGCCGATATGGATGCTTTTCAGGCCCGTGTAACCATTGAAAGCATTCTCTCCGATGGCAGTGACCGGGTAGGTGGTTCCATTGTGGGTGACAGTTACCGGGATGGTCACGTCGCTTATGTTAGGGCCTTTGGCCACGGTTACTTCGTTACCGTTGATTTTGTAGTAAATGCCATCGACCACGAAGTCGTAGGCGGCAGCAGTGGCAGGCAGAAAGAACAGCAACAGAAGTGCGGATGTAATTAAGCTTTTCATTATCGTTTATGTATTTAGTGTTATAGATTGCTGTCGCAAAGATAGGTGTCGCCCTGAAAGAAAACAAGCCTTTCAGCGACAAAAGAGCCAATTGCCAAAAAATAAACCCAAAAGTGTCAAAAAATTAGACAGTGAACGGCCCCTTTATCCGTTCATCCTTCTTCTGTGCGTGCGTGAGAAAGAAAAACAAGTCAAGTCACAAATGCAATCACGCACCCATTTGTACGAACGGATGAAAAGACCAACATGACTCAACACAAAAAACGGCCGGCTGAATGTTCAGTCGGTCGCTTGGTTTTTGAGGTGGCACCTCCAGTCTCGGACGAATGAGTCTCAATGAGACCAAATGAGTCGTCGATACTGCTGCTATTCAATCAATTAAACTTCCACCGAATACTCACTACAGCTCACATGGAATCACCAAGGTTCAACCTCGGTTGTCATTTTGACAACCAGTTATATCTAATTCTGGGTGCCGCCCAGGATGATGTCGATGATGGCGTTGATGTCAGCGATGTTGACTTCGCCATCACCGTTCACGTCACCTGAAGAGGTGTTACTATTTCCGCCTAATATAATGTCGATGACGGCATTCACGTCAGCAATATTGACCTCACGGTCGCCATTCACGTCGCCCGGCTGAGTTTCAGGGATTAAGTCATCCACAATCTGCCCAAAATAGGGATACCAGTTCTCGTCAGCCCGGTAGGCGTCAGCCGTCCCCTGCAGCACATGAAGCGTGCGACCAGAGTAATCACCATTATCCAAATAGAATTGTCTATTCCCGTTCGATACCCTCGAGATGTCAGCAATGTAGCAATACACATCCGTCAGGCCGCAACCATAGAACGCTCTTTCGCCAATGGAGGTGACGGATTTGCCAATCGTCACGCTCGTCAGGCCGCAGTACTCGAATGCCGAGGCACCGATTGAAGTGACGGAGTTTGGAATGGTGATGCTTGTCAGGCCCCAGCAGCCAGCGAACGCTGAATAGCCGATGTAAGTGACGGAATTCCCAATCTCCACGTTTGACAGGCGACGGCAAAACCTGAACGCATTATCTCCAATATTAGTGACGGAATTCCCAATTGTCACGCTTGTCAGGCTGCTACAATCATAGAACGCTTTTTCGCCGATGGAAGTGACGGAATTCCCAATCTCCACGCTTGTCAGGCCGCTGCACTCAGCGAATGCCGCGTCACCCATTGAAATAACGGAGTTTGGAATGGTGATATTGGTCAGTCCGCTGCAGTTCTCGAATGCCGCGTCACCGATTGAAGTAACAGAGTTTGGAATGGTGATGCTTGTCAGAACACTGCAACCAGAGAACGCATAATCGCCAATGGTAGTGACAGAAGTCCCCATCGTCACGCTCGACAATTTAGGTAAATCGTATGCAAAATAATCGGGTATCTTCTGTACGCTATCACCTATGATGATGGTCGAGATATTTAATTTATATAAACCACTTTCACCTGCTGTTAAACTGAAATTGGCACATGAAACAGCATTAAAAATAAGTGTATCCAATAACGTGCAACGTTGGAATGCACATTCGCCGATGGAGGTGACGGATTTGCCAATCGTAACGCTTGTCATACTATTGTTAGAATAGAACGCTCTTTCGCCGATGGTAGTGACGGAATTCGGAATCTCCACGCTCGTAAGCCTACTGCAACCCATGAAGGCACATTCGCCAATGGAAATGACGGAATTCGGGATTGTCACGCTCGTCAATTTTGAGAAACAGTATGCAAAATAGGCTGGAATCTTCTGTACACTATTACCAATATTGACAGTCGAGATATTATTTAAGTAATAGAAAGGACTATCGTCTCCTGTTGTACCGTATTCAGTGCACTCTACTGCATTGAAATTGAGGGTATCCAATGATGTGCAACAAGCGAACGCATTTTTGCCGATGGAGGTGACGGAATTGCCAATCGTCACGCTGGTCAGGCCGCTGCAACCATAGAACGCATTTTCTCCAATATTAGTGACGGAATTCGGAATCTCCACGCTTGTCAGGCCGCTGCAACCACCGAACGCTTCGTAGCCGATGGAAGTGACGGAATTCCCAATCTCCACGCTTGTCAGGCCGCTGCAATCCACAAAGGCACATTTGCCGATGGAAATGACGGAATTCCCAATCTCCACGCTCGTTAGGCCACTGCAACCACTGAACGCTTGATCTCCAATATTAGTGACGGAATTCGGAATCTCCACGCTCGTCAGGCCACTGCAACCACCGAATGCAGCATAGCCGATGGAGGTGACGGAAGTCCCAATCGTCACGCTCGTCAGACCACTGCAATTAGAGAACGTATATTCGTCGATGGCGGTGACGGAATCCGGAATGGTCACGCTCGTCAGACGACTGCAACCCTCGAACGCTGAAGCGCCGATGGTAGTGACGGTATTCGGGATTGTCACGCCCGTCAGGCCACTGCACCAATAGAACGCAGAACATGCGATACCTTTCGTACCATCAGTTATAATGATATGCGTCCCTTCTGGCATCGTGCCTTTGTACTTATAGGCCACCAACCCAGCGTAAACAAGACCATCGGGTTGATTATCAAACCACTCCGTATTTTCAAACGCATCCCTGCCGATGTAAGTGACGGAATTCGGTATCGTCACGCTCCGCAGGTAATAGCAACCACCGAACGCATATTCGCCAATGGAGGTGACGGAATTCGGTATCGTCACGCTCCGCAGGCCGCTGCAATGACTGAACGCCTCACCACCGATGGAAGTGACGGAATTCGGTATCGTCACGCTCCTCAGGCCGCTGCAATATCTGAACGCAGCATTGCCGATGGAAGTGACGGAGAAAGTGGTTCCATTGTAGGTAACAGTAGCCGGGATGACGACAGAGCCTGAATACCCACCATTGGCCCCATTGTTGGTCACAGTGGCTTCGTTGCCGTTGATGTTGTAGTAGATGCCGTCCACCTCGAAGTCGTAGGCCACGGCAGAGGCCGGCAGCATCAGTGCCAGCAGCAGGAGGGAAAAGCGGAAAAGTTGTTTCATTGTCGTATATTGTTTAAGTTGATAACGATTGATAGCAGCACTGCTTAAAGGTTTGACCCACAAAGATAATAAAGATTTTTCAATTCTTATCACAGGCATGCCCATTTTCCATACATCCAAAAGAAAAACGGCCGGCTGCACGGGCAGTCGGTCGCTTCGTGTTTTTGATGTGGTACCTCCGGGGATCGAACCAGGGACACGCGGATTTTCAGTCCACTGCTCTACCACTGAGCTAAGGTACCTTTTCAAAAGCGAGTGCAAAGATACGTCGGATTTTTGACGTGACCAAATTTTTTCTGAGATTTTTGAAAAAAAACTTTGAGACAGAGCATTTTTGGGTAAGTGCATTGGGCGGCAGTCAAAAAAGCAGTAAATTCGCATCCGGTACATTGTTATAAGGTGAACGACGCGTGATGGAAGGGCTTTTGCAATACATCTGGCAACACAGGCTGTGGCTAAGCGAGGACATGGTGACCAATGACGGTCGCAAGGTCCGCGTCATTGACCCCGGGCTGCTCAATACTGACGCCGGGCCCGACTTTTTCAACGCCAAGGTGGAGATTGACGGGCACCTGTGGGTGGGCAATGTCGAGATCCATGTGCGCGCCAGCGACTGGAAGCGCCACCACCACGACGAGGACCCGGCCTATGACAGCGTCATCCTGCACGTTGTCGAGAAGGACGATGCACCTGTGCAGCGCATCAACGGCGAACTCATCCCGCAGGTGGAGTTGCGTGTATCGCCGCGATTCAACGAGTGTTATGACCGCCTGGTCAACGCCACGGTGGAACTGCCCTGTGCGGCACGCCTCAAGGAGGTGCCCAGCCTGACTGTTACCGAGTGGATTGAAGCGTTGGCATTTGAACGGCTGCACGGCAAGGTGGACCGCGTGCGGGAACTGTATGACAGGTACAACGGCAGCTGGGAAGATATCTGCTATGTGATGCTGGCCAGGACGCTGGGCTTCGGCATCAACAACGATGCCTTTGAGCGGCTAGCGAGAGTGACACCGTTGCGCCTGCTGCACAAGCACAGCGACTCCATCACGCAAGTCGAGGCTTTGCTCTTTGGCCAGGCTGGACTGTTGAATGGCAGCCACGACAACGACAGCTATTACCAGCAGCTCACCCGAGAATATGCCTTCCTCGCCAACAAATTCTCACTGCACCCCATCGAGGGATCGGCATGGCGGTTGTTCCGCAGCCGTCCCCAAAATTTCCCCTATCGCCGCATCGCTCTGCTTGCCCAGTTTGTGCATGGCGGCTTTAACCTGATGAACGACATCCTCACCGCGGCGGGTGACGCCAAGGCCTTGCGCCAACTGTTCGACATCGAGCTGAGCGGCTACTGGACGACGCACTACAGCTTCGGCAAGCCGTCGCCAGGTGCCGGGCGTGCCCTGAGCAACAGCAGCATCGACATTGTGCTCATCAACACCGTTGCCCCACTCTACTATGCCCGTGGCGAGATGACCGACGACAACGAGATGATTGACTGTGCCGTTGCCCTGCTCGAAGACCTCCGCCCCGAGAAAAACAGCATCGTGACCATGTTCAGCAATGCCGGCATCAGGTGTGACGATGCCCTCACCAGCCAAGCCCTCATCCAGCTACGCCGCAACTACTGCGAGGCCCGCAAGTGCATCTACTGCCGCCTGGGCCACCGCCTGCTTGCCACCGACGCCCGCACCACATAAAGAACGCGCACCTACACTGGGTGTCGATGCGCGCTGCATATTCAATCAATCATCCTATTAATAAAACCCAAAAGCTTGTCCGTGATTACTGTCACGTCGCCAATGGGATATCAGGGGGCAGTGAATTGACCTTTTGTTACTCTATGCATTGTCTCTCGTATAATATATATATTGTGTACATCATCCTTGATATCTTCATCATGGTCAAGACGAGACTGCCCCTGAGTATGCCCGGATTTTTTGTCCTGTGCAAATGTATATCTCAGGAGAAAGTCGCCACAAGTTTTTTTTGCTGAAAAATGAAAAGTGTAAAATTTTTTTACACTAAAGTGTCTATTTTTTTTACACTTTTGCCAAAATCGGGGTAAAAAACGGGTCGAAAGCCAAAGTGAACATTGACTTTCGACCCTTGATTTTGTCTTGTTTCAGTCAGTCAAAAAAGACCGACGGGATGCATTTAGATGGAATCGGGGATAGCGGGTTCCTCCAATTTCTCGTCAGGATTGATGTCGTCGGTGAGGGGGATTGTCAAGGAATCCTCGTCAAAGTCGAGCATTGTCGTGTCGAACTCTTCGACAGGCCCTATTGCCGAGCAGCCTTGATAAAGTGCGGCATCAATCGGTTCCTTAGCGGGCTCAAAGCGCCTGTGGTAATGCTGGAACAGCGGATCGCTCAACACAAGCTGCAGGAAGCGGCCGCAAATGGGCAATGCCGTGCGGCTGCCCTGTCCCAAGGCACCCCAGCGGAAGTGAATCTGGCGGTACTCGCCGCCCACCCAGGAGCCGCAGACCAGTCCAGGCGACACAGCGACAAACCACGCGTCGGCATGGCGGTTGCTCGTGCCCGTCTTGCCACCCAGGTCCACGTCATAGAGCGGCCGGGTGATATAGCCGTTAAGTGCCATCGCCGTACCTCCAGCATCGGTGCGGCAAGCCATGAGCATCTGCTGCATCAGGTAGGCCGAGCGGTAAGTCATTGCCCGCTGCTGTTGCTCGGGTGCCCGGTAAATCTCCTTGCCGTCGCGGTCAA
This sequence comes from Muribaculaceae bacterium, assembly GCA_017427945.1. Taxonomy (GTDB): domain Bacteria; phylum Bacteroidota; class Bacteroidia; order Bacteroidales; family Muribaculaceae; genus Sodaliphilus. Next base: position 74,084 of record JAFRRT010000022.1, read on the forward strand.
CAATGCGGGTGACAATGACAGGATCGTGGCGCATACCGTCGTTGACCACGGTACAGTAGGCATTGACAAGCTCCATCAGGTCCACATCGCTCGCACCCAGCGACAGCGCCGGCCGGGCCTCCATCGGCGACTTGATGCCCATGTCACGGGCAAGCTGGGCAATCTCGCTGAAGCCCACCTCGTTGCCCACCCTCACGGTGACGCTGTTGATACTCTGGGCAAAGGCGGCACGCAGTGTCATGTCAGCTCCCGAGAAAGTGCCATTGGCGTTAGTGGGCCGCCAGTGCTCCATCTCGTGTTTTTCCTCGTTGAACACCAGCGTGTCGATATACTCGTCGCGGCGGCGGTCACATGGCACAAGGCCACGCTCCATCGCCATGGCATAGACAAAGAGTTTAAAGGTCGAGCCTGGCTGATGCTTGGCGCGCACCTTGTCATACTTCCATGTGTCGAAATCCACGTCGCCCACCCAAGCCTTGACATGACCGTTCTCAGGCTCCATGGCAATGAAGCCGCAGTGCATGAAGTGGAGCATGTAGCGAATCGAGTCCATCGAACTCATCTCCATATACAGCGAGTCATTCTCGTAGTCGAACAGATGGACCATGTGGGGCTGGTTCATGTAATAATTCACCGAGTCCAGGTCGTTGGGATAACGCGCAAGCAACTCATGATAGACGGGGGTGTTGCGGGCCTTGTCCTCGACGAAGTTGGCGATGGGCTGGTTGTTGTCGTCGAGCCAGCAGTCCTGAGTACCCCAGTGGCTCTTGAAGCTCTGCTGCACCACCTTCATCTTCTCGCTCACGGCCTGTTCGGCATACTCCTGCATCTTGGAGTCGAGTGTGGTGTAAATCTTGAGGCCGTCGCGCTCGAGGTCGAGCTTCAGGTCGTTGACCTTGGCAATTTCTTCAATCTCGCGTGCCACGGCTTCCCTGAAGTAGGGAGCGACACCGGCATAATTGGTTTCAAGCGTGTACTTCAGGTCGATGGGCAGCGACGACACCGAGTCGTATTGCGCCTGGGTGAGGTCACCGCGCGACACCATATTCTTAAGTACCTGGTTGCGGCGCCTGAGGCTGTTCTTGGGATTGATGCGCGGGTTGTAAGTGCTGGTTGCCTTGAGCAGGCCGACAAGCACGGCACTCTCCTCGAGCTTGAGGTTACGCGGCGTGTTCTTGAAATAGGTGTTTGCCGCCGTCTTGATGCCGTAGGCATTGCTGCCGAAGTCCACCGTGTTGGCATACATCTCGAGGATTTCCTGCTTGCTGTAGAACATCTCCAGCTTGGTTGCGATAATCCACTCCTTGCTCTTCATGATAAGCATCTTCACGCCCGGTATATAGCCAAGCAGACCAGTGGAGTAATCGCTACGGGTGCGGAACATGTTCTTCACCAGCTGCTGTGTGATGGTGCTAGCACCACGCGGACGCCCGTGCAGCACCAAGTCCTTGAGAGCGGCACCCAAGCCGCCGAAGTCTATGCCGTGGTGGCTGTAGAAGCGCTCGTCCTCGGTATCGATGAGCACGGTAAAGAACTGCGGGTTGATCGAGTCATAGGGCACCGGCGTACGGTTCTCGTCATAGTACTTGCCTATGGTCTTCCCGTCGGCACTGTAGAGGTAACTTGCCTCGGGGTTGCGTGGATGCATGATGCTATAGGTGCTCGGCGACTTGCCGAAGAGCCAGAACAGGTTGATATCGACAGCTACCAGATAGAGCAAGAACAAGACGATGAACGTTCCCAGCGCCGCCAAGGTCTTGGCCCACCAGGGTCTGCCGCGATACAATCCCTTGTACCACACCTTAAAGCGGTGCCAATTGCGGGTGATGATATTACCAGATTTCTTTTCGTTCATGTATATCGTAAAGGTTGATTAGTTCTATAGGATTTGCCGGCATCATTGCTTGTTGGCACTGCCGCGCAGACGGCGCTTCAAGTAGCGCGGAATAAAGCTCAGGTGGGCGAGCGTTGCCCGCTGCGTGCCGTAGTGGCGGCACATGATGCGGTAGCGTTCCCACAACGAGGAGCGGTGGTGGCGGGTGGTCATGCCGTCGGCAAGATAGCTGATGATGGGGTCACGGCCCGCATAGACGTTGGTCCGCGACTTTTTCAACACCTTGATGCACCAGTCATAGTCGGCGCTAAAGCGGTATTGCAGGTCATACTGCGGAACCAGGTCACGACGCGCCACAAAGGCCTGATGACAGACCACCATCCCGTTAAGGAAACTGGAGGCCGTCAGCCGCTTGGGGGCAGTGAGGTGACGTTTCCCGACCACTTCGCGCGAGGCATCGACCAGCTGTGTCTGACCATAGACGATCCCGGGATTCCCCTCGGTGAGCATCGCCAGACGCGCCAGCACTGTATCGGAGGCAAAGGCATCCCCGGCGTTCAGGAAAATGAGATAGCGCCCGCGGGCACGCGCCATGCCCTTGTTCATGGCATCATACAGACCGTTGTCGGGCTCGCTGAAGACGCGCAACGAGGCAATGGAGGTCTCACGCACGATTTTCAGCGTATCATCGGTCGATGCGCCATCGATGATAAGCATCTCATAATCAGAGCTTGTCTGCCTCCGTACGCTCTCTAAGGTCGGTGCGATGACATCGGCAGCATTCCATGTGACGGTAATGATGGAAAAAAGAGGATCCATGCCTAACTAATGGTTTTAACTGGACGCAAAATTAGTGCAAGTCATGGACAGAACAAAATAAAAACTATAGTTTTTTATTTTTTATATCATGACGCAGCCTGATTAATCCAACATTAGTGCAAGTCATGGACAGAACAAAATAAAAACGTAGTTTTTTATTTTTTAGGCAATGATATATGCTTTTGTCCCAAACCCTGCGGGGCTAATGCGAATTACACTAATTAGGCCAATTCTTGTTATTTAAATTATCAAATTCGCGAAATTCGCATTAAAAAATGGACAAAGTCAACATCAGAATTGTTCCCCATTTTATATAATCGCGCAGTGTCAAATTTTCAAAAATTGAAGTTTTCTGGAGGTTTCCACAATCAACCCCCCATTTATTGCGTTAAATGATAAAACAATGATGAACAACATGAGATTTTCCAAGATATTCAAGGCTTTGGCCATGCTGGTCGTGCTGGTGGCAGGGACCGGCTGTGAACACATCGACAACAAGGCGGTACCCAGCTTTATCGTGAGGATTGACCTGAGCAGCTATGCCCTGTGGAACACTTATGGAGTGGCTGGCATGGGCGACTACCGCATCTTCAACCGCGAGAAGAACATCCCCGCTAACTTCCCCTTTAACGTGAACACCTACACCGGCTATGGCGGCGTGTTGCTCATGATGGGCATGGAATACCCCATGGCTTATGACCTGACCTGTCCTGTCGAGGTGAGCCAGAATATCACCCTGTCAATCAACCCCGAAAACTTCGAGGCTGTCTGCCCCAAGTGTGGTTCCCGCTACAACCCGTTGACAGGAGCCGGAGGCCCCGTGGGCGGTGTCGCCATCAACAACAAGGTGGGGATGCGGCAATACCACGTCTATCCCAACAACGGCGGCTACGTCATCTCCAACTGACGCCTTCCTGAAGAGCCCCGGCATAGGAGGGCTGCTACTATGTTTCCATTTTGGTAATTGTTCCACGAATTATGCAACTCCGTAACAGGGGTTGTTGCATAGTTGCAGGCGGTTTTTTCAAAAACCGGTTTATCCGCTTGCATTTTGCAATGTTGCAGAGCATTTTACATCAAATGACTGGCAATTTTTGTGGCAAAAATCCAAAAAATAAATCTTATAGTATGCCATTTATTGTTAAAAAGTGTAAACTTTTTCATTTTTAATTTCCAAAATTTAAACATTGAAGTCTGCCGCGAGCCCCTATTATAAGGGCGTTTTTGTGGAACATTTTGTTAAAACCGCCGATTTCGCTAAATGTTTACAAGTGTTTAAGATGTTTGGTCGGGTTATCAGGTTGGAGTAATTTTGCATCGACAAACCAGGGCGCACGGCATTGAAAATCGTTCTCAATGCCCTTAACGAAAAGGCCGCCGATGTGCGAATTTTCCAGTCCACTAAATTATTAATTATGAGTTTTATTAAGAGAAAAATAAGTTTATCAGCATTATTCATTATTTTTGCTATCACCTTTAACGGTTTCTCAGCCCAGGCACAGCGATTGGATAATCGCAATCAGGGCACTGTTCTCGAACAACTTGAACAAAACAGCCGCAACAACATCATTGATCAGGTTATCAATTACGCATACCGTTTCCGCGGTACGCCCTATCGTTACGGTGCATCCTCTCCCCGCGGATTTGACTGCTCAGGCTTTACCAGCTACGTCTTCAAGCGCTTCGGCATCCAGCTCGACCGTTCTTCCCGTGGCCAGATTTTTGATGGCGTGCGCGTAAAGAAGAACGACCTGCAGCCCGGCGACCTGGTGTTCTTCCAGGGACGTTCAGGCCGTGGCGGTGTTGGTCACGTGGGTATCGTTACCAAGGTGAACGACGACAACACCTTCCACTTCATCCACTCGGCTTGCAGCAGCGGTGTAACCGAGAGCAAGAATACCGAATCCTATTACAGCCGCCGCTACGTCGGCGCCTGCCGTGTTCTGTAAAACAAATCAAGACTACGATAAGCAACGCATAGCGTGCGTCCCACACCATGATGGGGCGCACGCTTCATTTTTCGTCCCCCATTGTTGGCACGGTGCAGCAATTCTTTGTAAATTTGCGCCAAATAATAAAACAAACCGTTATGACAAAAAGATTCTTCCTCATGTTATTCTGCCTTGCTGCCGCCATGTGTGCGACAGCAGGTCACGTGCTGCTCGACGGGACGCTCGACCGCTCGACCATCTACCCCGGCACGGTGCATACTTTCCAGGTCTATGTGCCAGACCAGTATGACGGCAAGCGGCCGGCGGCGCTCTATGTGGGACTTGACGGCGTGCTGTGCCATGCACCCCAGGTGATGGACAGCCTCATCGCGGCTGGCAAAATGCCAGTGACCATCGGCGTGTTCCTGCAACCCGGTATCATCAAGGCCGAGGACGGAACGGTGCTGCGCTATAACCGCTGCTATGAGTTTGACGCCACCACAGGCAACTTTGCCCGCTTCCTCGAGACCGAGATATTGCCCGCCGTGGAACAAATGACCACCGCAAAAGGGAAGCCTATCCGTCTGTCGGACAAGCCCCAGGACCGCATGATATTCGGGCTGAGCAGCGGCGGCATTGCCGCTTTTAACGCCGCTTGGCACCGTCCCGACCTGTTCGGCAAAGTGTTTACCGGTGTGGGCACCTTTGTGGCGATGCGCGGCGGCAATGACCTGCAGGCCCTGGTGCGCAAGACCGAGCCGTTGCCCCTGCGCATCTTCATCCAGGACGGCAGCAACGATGCCTGGAATCCGCTGTTCGGTCATTGGTACGAGGGAAACCAGCTGCTGGCGAGTGCCCTGCAGTTTGCGGGCTATGACGTGCAATGCGACTGGAGCGACGGCGGTCATAACGTGAAACGCTCGACCGAGATTTTCCCGCAAGTCATGGAATGGATGTGGCGTGACTGGCCCGCTGTGACCGCCTTGGGCCAGACCAGCAACGACTTCCTGAAAGAAATCCTCATCGAGGGCGACAAGGGCTGGATCAAGGTGGCCGACGGCATGCCCGGAGACCCCGTAAAGCGCATCATTTATCCCGACCTGACCAATGTGGCGATGATTCCCGACAAACCGGGCAACACCGTGTGGCAATACCTGCTGCAAGACGGCAAAATCACCTGCGGCGAGCCCTTCTACTGGCTACACAACGACGACAGCCAGCCGCTGGACATCCAGACCATCACCTTTGACGGCAAGGGCAACCTGTGGGCCGTCACCGGGCTAGGCATCCAAATTTGTGACCAGAACGGCCGCGTGCGCGCCATCCTGCGACTGCCGCAAGGCTGCTCGACCGTGAACGAGATCACCGTCAGCAACGGCTTTATCACCCTGACCACTGACGATGCCACCTGGCAGCGCCGCCTCAACGTCGTCTCCCCCACCCTGGGCAACCGCCCCGAGAGTCAAGGACAGGGATGAGTTAGGAGTGAGGAGTTATAAAAAATGTTTGCTGCGCAAGTTTTTGCCACTCTACAAAAAGTTTTTCTTATATTTGCGGTTTGATATAAAACGAAAGGACCATGATGCAGAACAATAACATAACGCCCGAGATGGAAGACCGCATGGTGGATGAGGCCTACCAGAACTTGTTAAATATCTATCTGTCAAGCAATCACCGCAAGAAGGTGGAGATTATTGAAAAGGCATTCAAGTTCGCTCGTGAGGCCCACAAAGGCATTCGCCGCCGCAGCGGTGAACCTTACATCATGCACCCCATTGCCGTGGCGACCATCGTGATCCAGGAAATCGGGCTTGGCTCCACAAGCATCAGCGCCGCCTTGCTGCATGATGTGGTGGAGGACACCGACTATACCCTCGAGGACATCGAGGCACAGTTCGGCAAGAAGATTGCGCGCATCGTGGACGGACTGACGAAGATTTCGGGCGGTATCTTCGGCGACCAGGCGTCATTGCAGGCCGAGAACTTCCGCAAACTGCTGCTCACGATGAGCGAGGATGTGCGCGTCGTACTCATCAAGATGGCCGACCGCCTGCACAACATGCGCACGCTGCAGTCGATGCCCGCCAACAAGCAATACAAGATTGCCGGCGAGACGCTTTACATCTATGCCCCGCTGGCTCACCGCCTGGGACTGTATGCCATCAAGACCGAACTCGAGGACCTGAGCTTCAAGTACAACCACCCCGCCGAATACGAACGTATACGCGCACAGGTTGCCGCCAGCGAGGAACGGCGCAACGAGCTGTTCGCCCGTTTCGCAGCACCCATCCGCGAGCGTCTGGACAACATGGGCCTGAAGTATGAGTTCACCGTCCGCGTCAAGTCTTGCTATTCCATCTGGAACAAGATGCAGAGCAAACACATCTCCTTCAAGGAGGTGTACGACCTGTATGCGGCGCGCATCGTCTTTGAATGTGACGACCCGAGCGCCGAGAAACGCATCTGCTGGAATATCTATAACGAGATTACCGAGGTCTATACCAAGCACCCCGACCGTGTGCGCGACTGGTTGACCTCGCCCAAGGTGAACAAGTACCAGGCGCTGCATGTCACTGTCATGGGACCTGACGGCGACTGGGTGGAGGTGCAGATTCGCAGCCGCAAGATGGACGACATCGCCGAGCGCGGATTTGCCGCACACTGGAAATACAAAATTGGCGAAGGCGAGGAGGAAGAGGAACTCTCCAGCTGGCTCAGCACCATCAATGAAATCCTTAAGGAGCCTGAGCCCAACGCCATCGACTTCCTTGACACGTTGAAACTCAACCTGTTTGCCAACGAGATTGTCGTCTTCACGCCCAAGGGCGAGACCTTGAACCTGTCAAACGGCGCCACCGTCCTCGACATGGCATTCGCCCTGCACACCGACATTGGCATGCGCTGCATCGCCGGCAAGGTGAACCACAAGCTCAGGCCCATGTCCTACAAACTGGCGAGCGGCGACCAAGTGGAAATCCTCACCAGCAACACGCAGACACCCACCGATGACTGGGAAAAATACGTCCACACCGCCAAGGGACGCACGCGTCTTCGTGCTGCGATAAACCATCAGAAACGTATCTTCACCGAAGAGGGCGAACGTCGTTTCAAGGAATTTCTTGCCGCCCACAACATCGAGCTGACCACCAGCATGCTTGACCAACTCATTTACAAGTTTGGCACGACTACCAAGGAAGAGCTTTTCCGCCAAATCGGGTGCGACATGATAGCCCTCAACGAGGAGATGTTCATCAAAAAGGACCCGGGCTCACGCTTCAACTGGTGGAAACGTAATCCCTTCAAGGGAGGGTCAAAGGAAGAAGCCAAAGCCGATGAGCCCGCAAAAAAGGGTGCCCCCATCGACACCAAAGCGGTTTACCACCTGACCACAAAGGACGGCAAGAGCAACTACGTCATCGCTAAATGCTGCAACCCCATCCCGGGTGACGACGTCGTAGGATTCATCAAGGCCGACAACACGGTGACGGTCCACAAGATTGACTGCTCAACACTGGCACGTCTCAAGGCCAGCCAAGGGTCGCGCCTGCTGCAAACACTGTGGGAAGACCACAACGACCGCTACGAGGCCTCCATCCACATCGAGGGCATCGACCAGAAAGGCATCCTGCAGTCCATCGTCAACATCATCTCCACCAACATGTCCATCAACATGAAGCGGATGAACGTCACCTCGGACAACGGCGTGTTCAACTGCGACCTGGACGTGTACATCTCGGATGCCCAGGTGGTAAACAACCTGTGCAAGGAAATCAAGAAAGTGAAGGGCGTGAACTCGGCGTCGAGGGTAAACTGAGGCACGGCCATCAAGCGTTAACGCTGCAACGATATATGCTGATTATTAACGGATAACCGCTAAGATAAAAATGAAAAAGAATAACCTGATCATAACAGCTTTGCTGGTGCTGTCAATCCTCTTGATTGCCACGGCATTGTTCTTTTGCCGCGAGGGGTACCACACCTACAGCTTTGAAGTGGGTAAGCCGTGGCTGCATCCCCGACTGGTGGCCAACTTCCAGTTCGACATAGAACTTGACGAGGCGACCACCAAACACATCACCGACAGCGTCCACCAGAATTTTGCCAAGATATATGCCCTCGACCTCAAGAAAGGGGAGCAGCAACAGGCATTGCTGGCACGCGCACTGACAGGACGTCCGGGCGCCCAAGCCCTGCTCGCTGCTGTGGCAAAGCTCTATAACGACGGCATCGTTGACAACGAGGCTGCCAACGACATCAGCGCCGGCAAGCAGCTGCGCTTCCTGGTGGGCAACAACCAGCTGCAGGTGGTGGATGCCACCAACATGAAGACCGTCCGCCAGGCCTATGCCTGGTTATCCGATTCCTTGCAAGGCAACTTCGCCATTCAGGAGGCCTTAAAGGCCGTGGACATCCGCGACTACCTCGTTCCCAACATGATGGTGAATCAGGAAGAAAACGACAAATGGCTGAAAGAGGACCTGCGCAATGCCCTGCGGTCGCCGGGAACCGTACAGGCCGGAGAAGCCATCATCACCAGCGGTGACATCGTCACCCCCAAGAAAGCCGCCGCCATCGAGAGTTACCAGAACGAGATGGAACGCCGCAACAAGCGCACCAACGTAGATGAGACGCTCGACCTGCTGGGCCAGATGCTCATCGTGACAACGCTGATGCTCGCCTTCTACTTCTTCATGAAGCTGCTGCGCAAGCAGGTCTTCAGCAGCCTGCGTCGCATGGTGTTCCTCATCACGCTCATCACCATATTCTCCATTGCGGTTATCCTGTGCGTCAGCTTCAAGTACTGGCTCCTGTATGTCATACCCTTCGGGTTGGTACCCGTCATCGTGTCGTCGTTCTTTGACGACCACACCTCCTTCTTTGTTCACATCGTCACGGTACTCATCTGCTCCCTTGTGGCAAGCAGCCATCAGGCGGAGTTCATCATCATGCAGTTCCTGGCGGGCATCATCGCCATCGTGTCGGTCAAGGAACTGACCAAGCGCCACCAGCTCGTGCAGTGCGCCGCATTCATCTTCCTGGCCTACTGCGTCACCCATGTGGCGATGACGCTCATCAACGATGGTGACTTCGGCAAGCTCGACAAGTACTACTTGGGTTACTTCCTTGTCAACTGCGTTATCCTCTCGTTTGCCTTCCTGATTATTCCCGTCGTCGAGAAAGCCTTCGGCTTCACCTCGTCGATGACACTCATGGAGCTGTCCGACATCAACAACCCGCTGTTGCGCCAGCTCTCCACCAACTGCCCCGGCACCTTCCAGCACTCGCTGCAGGTTGCCAACCTCGCGGGCGAGGCGGCACTCAAGATTGGCGCCAACATGCAGCTAGTGCGTGCCGGTGCCCTGTACCACGACATCGGCAAGACCAAGAACCCCGCCTTCTTTACCGAGAATCAGATTGGCGAGAACCCGCACGACCACCTCGTGCGCCCCGAGGACAGCGCCAAAATCGTCATCGACCACGTCAAGAACGGCATCAAGCTCGCCGAGGACGCCAAGCTGCCCAAGGTCATCAAGGACCTCATCGCCCAGCACCACGGCAAGGGCGTCACCCGATACTTCTACTTCAAAGCCTGTGAGGCGAGCCCCGACGGCAAGGTTGATCCCGAGCCCTTCACATACCCCGGTCCCAATCCGCAGACCAAGGAGGCCGCCATCCTGATGATGGCCGACGCCTGTGAAGCGGCCACCAAGAGCATGAGCAATCCCAACGAGGAAGAGATCGCGAAAATGGTGAGCAAAATCATCGACAACCAGGTCACCGATGGCCTGTTGCGTGAGACGCCCATCAGTTTCCGCGACGTCGAGACCATCAAGCAGCTCTTTGTCGAGCGCCTGCGCACCGCATATCATGTGCGCGTGTCCTATCCCGGCGACGCCAAGCGCGTGGACAACGAGCAGGCCGAGGAGAACGACACCACACCGCCGCCCTACACGAGCCAAAAGAGCTCTACGCCTAATTAATCCTGCCCCTGAGGCAATAAAATGGCTACTATAGGTGTTATTTATATATAGATATTCAAGTTTCTAAAGTAGCTGCACCACTTTAAAAACTTGAGGTTAAAGGATAAAGGTTAATGGTTAAAGAACAAGCTACAGATAATGTTATGGTAAAAATATCCCGAATTTCGAAGTGGCTTTTCATTAATCTTTAACCCTTAAACATTAATCAGTGAGAAAGTTAACAACTTTCGAAACTTAAGTATAGATAAACAACACAAGACAGACCATTCATGGTAGTACACACCATATTACTCATCGCGGGCATCATCTGCCTGGTCGCTGCCATCGTGCTCGTGCTGTGGCCACGCTGGGTGGCTGCAGTGCCGGCATTCCTGGGACTGCTGTTGATGCACTTGAGCTACTACATCGCCGTGCCGGTGTTGACCTTTGTCTTTTGGGGCATCGCGACGCTCATCACCGTGGGCTTGTTCTACCTCTCCCCTGAGGGCGAGCCAGACGGCAACAGGTCCAGCAACCTCTATGTGGGCTTCACAGCCATGGCAGGCGGCATGCTCGGTATCCTGCTCGCCCCGCGCCTGCTGGTGCTCGGCGTTGTCCTTGGTGCCGCCATGGGACAGCTCGCCTACAGCCGCACACCCGCCGGCAAGTGGATGCTCAACCCGTCGAGCATGTTTTGGCGCTACTTCGCCGCCAAATGCCTGCCCGCCATCGTGGCTGTGTCCATCGTGTGCATCGCCGTGATGGGAGTGGTCATCGACTAACAACGCTACTGATAAAAACATGAAACGACTCAAATACATACTGACGATCACGCTTGCCGTTGCCACCTGTGTCCTGGCCCTGGCAGGGAGTCATGCCCAACAGGTGCCTGAACGCACCCAGCCCGGCAAGTTCACTATCAAGAAGGTGGACTTTGATCACGTCAAGAAGGTGATTGAGGACCCCAAAAACGCCTACTACTACCCCAAGCTGGTTAAGGCTTACAACAGCAACGACACCACGCTGTCGATCGAGGCGTGGCGCAACTTCTACTACGGCTACACCTTCCAGGAAGACTATAACCCTTTCCGCGAGAGCGTTTACAGCAACGTGGTGGAGCAGCTCTACTACAAGCAGCCCCACTCCCGTGCCGAGTGTGACAGCATCGAGAAATATGCCGAACTGTCGCTCAACGACAACATGTTCGACATGAACCAGATGAACTTCTACATCTATGTCCTGAAGGAAAAGAAGAAACACGCCCGCGCCGCCGTGTGCCAGTACCGCCTCGACAGGCTCATCGCTGCCATCATGTCGAGCGGCAAGGGCACCAAGGAGGAGCCGTGGGTCGTCATCGCCCCCGAGCACGAGTATAACATCATCAACTTCCTGGGATTTGTCGCTACCGACCACGAGACCCTGGACGGCGGCATCGACTACATCAAGGTGCAGCCTGTCGCCGGCAAGAGCGCCGAGGGTTTTTACTTCGACATCTCACGCATGATGCAAGTCGCGGCACTCAAGTTCCCCGACATCTAAAGACATCTCACAAAACAAGACACAGCAGTAGCCGTGTCTTGTTTGTTAATGTGCCCAATATTATCTCCTTTTTTTAGATTGAGATAAGAATTATTTGATTACCTTTGCGGTTACTAAACATGTTACCATCATGATAAAGGAAAACCTGATCAAGATTTATGAGCGCAGTTTCATCGACAACTGGGAGCTGCCCGCATTGACCGACTACAATACCGGCGAGAAATTGACCTATGGCGACTTTGCCCGCAACATTGCCAAGCTGCACATGCTGTTTGATGCCATCGGTGTGAAGCAGGGTGACCGCATCGCCCTGATAGGCAAGAACATTCCCAACTGGGTGACCACCTTTATGGCGACCATCACCTACGGTGCCGTTATCGTCCCCATCCTGCAGGAGTTCAATCCCGCCGATGCGCAGCACATCATCAACCACAGCGAGGCGACGATGCTGTTCATCAGCAAGTCAATCTGGGAAAACCTGGAGTTTGACAAGATGCCGCGCCTGCGTGCCGTCTTCCAGCTCGAGGACATGTCGCTGCTTGCCGAGCAAGATGGCGAGAGTGCCTCTGTTGCTCGCGCTGCCCTTGATGACAAGTTCAACGAGTGCTATCCGAACGGCTTCTATCGCAACGACATCCACTATGCCGACGTTCCCAACGATGCGCTGGTGGACATCAACTACACGTCGGGCACAACTGGCTTCAGCAAGGGCGTGATGCTCACCGCCAATGCCCTGGCAGGCAACGTGGTCTATGGCATCAACTCAGGCTTGCACTTCAAGGGGTCGAGAGACCTGGCCTTCCTGCCGCTGGCCCACGCCTTCGGGTGCGCGTTCGACATGCTGGTGCCGCTGGCTGTGGGTGCCCACATCACCCTGCTGGGCCGCATCCCGTCGCCCAAGATTCTTGTCAAGGCGATGAGCGAGGTGAAACCCAATGTGGTGTTCACCGTGCCACTGGTGCTGGAGAAGATCTACACCAAGATGATTGTGCCCATGATCAGCAAGGGTGCCCTGCGCTGGGCGCTGGCAGTGCCCTATCTTGACAAACGCATCTACGGACAGATTCGCAATAAGTTGATAGAGGCCTTTGGCGGCGAGTTTGAAGAGGTGATTGTGGGCGGTGCCCCGTTCAACGCCGAGGTCGAGGACTTCCTGTACAAAATCAAGTTCCCGTTTACCGTGGGCTACGGCATGACCGAGTGCGGACCGCTGGTGAGCCATGCTCCCTGGCGTGAGTTCGTGCCCCACAGCGCGGGCCGAGTGCTGCCTGGCATCATGGAGTGCAAGATATTGAGCGACGACCCCGAGAACGTTCCCGGCGAAATTTGCGTGCGCGGCGAGAACGTGATGCAGGGCTACTTCCATAACAGCGAGGCTACTGAGAAAGTGCTGCACGAGGACGGCTGGCTCCACACCGGTGACATGGGTACGCTGAATGCCGACGGCACATTATTTATAAGGGGACGCCTCAAGACCATGCTGCTGAGCTCCAGCGGACAGAACATCTACCCCGAGGAGATTGAGGCGAAACTGAACAACATGCTCTACGTGAGCGAGAGCCTCGTCGTCATGCGTGAAGGCAAACTCGTGGCGCTCGTCTATCCCGACTATGACGTAATGGACCAGCAGGGCGTGACGCGCGACAAGCTGCCAGGACTGATGGAAGAGATTCGCACCGAGCTGAACAAACTGGTGGCCCCCTACGAGCGCATTGCCAAGATTCAGCTCATGGCCACCGAGTTTGACAAAACGCCCAAACGGAGCATCAAACGTTACCTGTACAGCAACTGATTTTGACCCTAAAAACGGGTTTTCCAAAATACCGTATGCAGGGTTAACAATATTTAACGGATACCGTTCCTGCGGTATCCGTTTCTTTATTCTGCTGATTATCAGTTAATAAGGTGGCGATTTTGGCAAAAATCGGAAAGGCGGGATAAAAAATTATTCAAAAAAAAATCGGAAAAACGCTTGCAGGTGAAAAATTTGATATAATTTTGCAGCCGTTTTAACGAAAGAGAATTAATTGTTTTATTATTTAAAAGTACAAAAGAAATGAAGAAGTTAGTTTTAGCTCTTGCTATTATCGCTAGCGTTAGCATGATTTCCTGCACCAACAATGCCGAGCAGGCTACCGAGACTGAAGAGGCTGTTGAGGCTGTTGAAGAGGTAGTTGACAGTGCTGCTGCTGTTGTTGACAGTGCTGCTGCCGTTGTTGACAGCGCCGCTCAGGTTGTTGAGGAGGCTACTGAGGCTCCCGCCGAGTAAGCAAGACTTACAACACAAACGTTTGAAGCTGTTCCCCGTGAGGGTTGAGCAGCTTTTTTATTTCCCCTTGACTGATAACGAAGCCGGCAAGCCCATGGGCCTGCCGGCTTCGTGTTTTGTTATGTCACTACCCTATTACAGCAAGGTGTCGGGGTCGATGTTGTTGCGCTCGATGTCCTTGAAGTAGCGGTAGGTGCCCACCTTGAGCTCATCGACAGCCATCTCGTCGGCAATAATGACGGCGTGGGGGTGCATCTGCAGGGCACTCAAGGTACACATCTGCGAAACGCCGCCCTCGATGGCCTGCTGCAGGGCGCGTGCCTTGTTGTGGCCGTTGACGATGATCATGACCTCGCGGGCATCCATCACGGTGCCGACGCCCACGGTGAGGGCGGTCTTGGGCACCTTGTTCAGGTCGCCGTCAAAGAAGCGGCTGTTGGCAATGATAGTGTCCTGGGTGAGCGTCTTTTGGCGCGTGCGCGACGTGAGTGACGAGCCCGGCTCGTTAAAGGCGATGTGGCCGTCAGGGCCCACGCCACCCATGAACAGGTCGATGCCGCCGGCAGCCTTGATGCGTGCTTCATAGTCGGCGCACTCCTTCACCAGGTCGGGAGCATTGCCGTTGAGGATGTTCACGTTCTCGGGCTTGATGTCGATGTGAGAAAAGAAGTTGTTCCACATGAACGAGTGGTAGCTCTCGGGGTGCTCCTCGGGCAGGTTGCAGTACTCGTCCATATTAAAGGTGATGACATGCTGGAATGATATCTTACCTGCCTTGTTCATGGCGATGAGCTCACGGTACATGCCCAGCGGCGAGCTTCCCGTGGGGCAACCCAGTACAAAAGGTTTTTCCTGTGTGGGATGAGCATCATTGATGCGTTTTGCCACATATCGGGCAGCCCACTTTGACACATTCTCGTAATCAGGTTCGATAATCAGTCTCATACTTCTTGATTTAGGTTGTTACATTATTATTTATTGATGTGGCAAAGTTACTTCTTTTCTGCAAAATCTCAATAAAAAAGTTGTAACTTTCGCGGCTACCACCGCGCAAGACAGGCAGCGCCTCGGGAAAACTTGTGCAAACCGAATGTCATAGCACTTGTGCCAATGACTGAGGTGATGCCAAGTTTATTCAAATTCAAAATAAATTTTGTTATCCGCTCGGCTTGCACTATCTTTGTGCCCCAAATACACTGATAAAAACCGTATGGACAAGAGACCACTCATCCTCATCAGCAACGATGACGGCTACACCTACAACGGCATCAAGTCGCTCATCAAGGTGGCACGCACGCTGGGCGACGTGTTTGTCGTCGCTCCCGCCGTGCACCAGAGTGGCATGGCGAGTGCCATCACGTTTATTCACCCGGTGCGCGCCATCAAAGTGGCCAACGAGCCGGGCTACACCGCCTATCTGGCGACCGGCACCCCTGCCGACTGCGTGAAGCTCGCCCTGAGCCAGCTCATGGCCGACAACATGCCCGACATCGTGCTGGCAGGCATCAACCACGGCTACAACAGCGGGCTGAACACGCTGTACAGCGGTACGATGGCGTGTGCCTTTGAGGGCATCCTGCACGGCGTGCCCAGTGTGGCGTTTTCCTATGGCGACTACAGCGGTGATGCCGACACCAGCGTGTGTGAGCCCATCGTCAAGCATGTTACCGAAAGGGTGCTGAAGAGCGGCTTGCCCAAGGACGTGTGCCTGAACGTGAACATCCCCAAGGTTGACGGCGACTTTAAGGGCATGAAAGTCACCACGGGCGACATGGGGCGCTGGATCAACGAGTGGGAGCACCGCGTGGACCCCACGGGGCGCGACTACTACTGGCTCACCGGCGAGTTTGAGATGGCCGACAAGGGCGAAGGCCTGACCGACTATTACTGGCTGGAACGGGGCTTTGTGACGGTGACGCCCACCCAGGTGGACCAGACCGACCACGCGTCGATGAAACAAATCGAGCAACTGCTGCTGTGATGACAAACCAGCCACATTTGACTATTGACAAATCATTATAGAAATCATAACGACAACAACACTAATAATATGGAAAGAAGAGTAAGAGTTCGCTTTGCGCCCTCCCCCACGGGCCCGCTGCACATCGGCGGCGTGCGCACGGCGTTGTATAACTACCTGTTTGCCCGTCAGCACGGCGGCGACATGATTCTGCGCATCGAGGACACCGACAGCACCCGTTTTGTGCCCGGTGCCGAGGAGTACATCAACGAGGCCCTGCAATGGCTGGGCATCGGCATTGATGAAGGCGTGCGCGAAGGCGGCAACTACGGCCCCTACAAGCAGAGTGAGCGCCGCGACCTGTACCGCAAGTACACGCAGCAGCTCGTGGATGCAGGCAAGGCCTACTATGCCTTTGACACCCCCGAGGAGCTGGAAGCCAAGCGCCAGGAAATCAAAAATTTCCAATATGACGCACGCACGCGCGGCATGATGCGCAACTCGCTGTCATTGCCCGCCGACGAGGTCAAGGCCCTGATGGACAAGGGCGAGAAATGGGTGGTGCGCTTCCGCATCGACCCCGACCAGGACGTTGTGGTTCACGACCTGCTGCGCGGCGACGTGACCATCAACTCGTCGATTCTCGACGATAAGGTGCTCTACAAGAGTGCCGATGACCTGCCCACTTATCACCTGGCCAACATCGTTGATGACCACCTGATGGAGGTGTCACACGTCATCCGTGGCGAGGAGTGGCTGCCCAGTGCTCCGCTCCACGTGCTGTTGTATCAGGCCTTTGGCTGGGAGGACACCATGCCCGCATTTGTTCACCTGCCGCTGCTGCTCAAGCCCGACGGAAAGGGCAAGTTGAGCAAACGCGACGGTGACCGCCTGGGCTTCCCCGTGTTCCCCCTCGACTGGCAAGACCCCAAGAGCGGCGAGCGCTCCAGCGGCTATCGCGAGGCAGGCTATCTACCCCAGGCCGTGGTCAACTTCCTGGCCCTGCTGGGATGGAACCCCGGTGACGACCGCGAGATTTTCTCGATGGACGAGCTCATTAAGGAGTTCTCCATCGACCACTGCTCCCGCAAGGGTGCCAAGTTCGACTTCGAGAAGGGCAAGTGGTTCAACCACGAGTACCTTATCGCTATGGACGACCGTGAGCTGGCCGAACTGTTCAAACCCATCATGGTGCAGCACGGCGTGAACCCCGCCGACTTCAGCGACGAGTACATCACCCAGGCCGTTGCGCTGGTCAAGAACCGCGCCAACTTCGTGAGTGACTTGTGGGACCAGGCCAGTTTCTTCTTTGTGCGCCCCACGAACTACAGCGAGAAGGACATACGCAAGCGCTGGAAGCCCGAGACTCCCGAGCTGATGCGCGAACTCGCCAAGCTGCTCGAGACCGCCGACATGGACAGCCAGGCGTGTGAAGCCACCGTCATGGACTGGATTGACAAGGGCGGCTACCACAAGGGTAACGTGATGAACGCCTTCCGCCTGACCGTGGTGGGCGAATGCCGCGGCCCGCACATGTTTGACATCACCCAGCTGATGGGCCGCGAGGAGACGCTCGCCCGCCTGAACGCCGGCATCCAGAACATCGAGTTGCCTGCTGAAAATGCATAAATGGCTCAGTGCCATATTGACTTTACTGCTCTCCATTCCGTCTCTTGTCGCTCAAGAACTGGAATGGAGCGTTGACGCGAGCATGCTGGTCAACAACCGCGAGGGCGGAGACAAATACACGCCTGACCAGACCATCCTGTTCACGCGTCTTGCCCCCGAGGTAGGCATCTCGTTGATTGACGACGAGCACGAGCTCAAGGGCGGTGTCGTGTGGTACCAGCCCATGATCGACAACCTGAGCGGATACAAGGTGCTGCCCACGCTCTACTATCGCTACAACCGCCCTGACGGATGGCACGTCACAGCGGGACTCTTCCCCCGCTCGCTCATGGTTGAGCGCATGCCGCGCTACCTGTGGAGCGACTCGCTGGGCTATTGCCAGCCCAACATACGAGGCGTGATGGCACAGCTCATCAAGCCCGCCGGTTATGCCGAGCTCGCCATCGACTGGCGACAGATGCAGACCGAGCGCCAGCGCGAGGCCTTCACCTCCATGTTCAACACCGACTGGCGCCTGAAGGGACCCCTCAGGCTCGAAGGACACATGCAGTACAGCCATCTGGCGATGTCGAGCTACCATGTCACCGAGCAGCATGTCAATGACGATTTGGTCATCAACCCCATGCTGGCGCTTGACCTGTCGCACCGCACCGTGCTCGACTCGCTGCGGGTGGCAGCAGGAACCGTTGTCGCCTTGGAGCGCGACCGCGGCGAAGACAAATGGCGACACCGCACCGGCTTTATTGTCAGCGCTACCGCGCGATGGCGCTGGTTACAGGTCGACGAGACCTTGTACGCAGGCGAGGACCTGATGCCGTTCTATCCCAAGTTCGGGAGCCAGCTCAACCTAGGCGACCCTTACTACCGCCATGAGGCTTATAGCCGCACCGACATCATCTTCCACGTCGTGAGCAACCGCTTTGTGGACTTGACAGGCTCACTGGTGCTGCATGCCTCGAGCGAAAGGACGGGTTTCTGGCAACAGATGACCTGCCGTTTCTACATCGACAGCCACCTGTGGAAACACCGCCATGACCGTGATTACCTGCACAGCGGACGTCTGCGCAACCTCTATTAAACACCAACAGCCCAATATATTGGAATTCAGGAACTAAAACTCACAAGCTATGATGGATCCGATTTACAACCTGGGTGTAGCCACCTACCAAAATGCCGTGAAATTTGCCTCCACCGCGATGCGCAATCCCAAGGCCAAACTGCTGTTGCGCGGGCAACGCCGTTGCTTCCGCACCTTGCAGCGCAAACTTGATCCGGCGGGCGGTTATATCTGGATCCACGCCTCGTCGCTGGGCGAGTTTGAGCAGGGACGTCCTCTCATCGAGATGATCAAGCGCCAGCAGCCCGACTCCCGCATCCTGTTGACGTTCTTCTCACCGTCGGGCTATGAGGTGCGCAAGAACTTCAGCATGGTAGATACGGTGGTTTATCTGCCCTTTGACCTGCCCGGCAACGTGAAACGTTTCCTCGACCTAGTCAAACCGTCGATGGCCATCTTTGTCAAGTATGAGTTCTGGGGCAACTACCTGAGTTCGCTCAAGCGCCGTGGCGTGCCCACCTATATCATCTCGGCCATCTTCCGTCCCGGCCAGATTTTCTTCAGACCCTGGGGCGGCAAGTTCCGCAAGATGCTCAAGTGCTTCGACATGCTGTTTGTACAAAACGAGCAGTCGCGTGAATTGCTGGCGAGCATCGGTATCGAGAACGTGATGGTCGCCGGCGACACCCGCTTCGACCGCGTGGCCGACGTGCGTGCCGCAGCTCGCGAGTTCCCCCTGGTCGCCAAGTTTGTCGAGAACGCCAAGTTCACCCTTGTCATGGGCAGCTCGTGGCCTCCCGACGAGGACATCGTCATCCCCTACTTCAACGCGCATCGCGAGATGAAACTCATCATCGCGCCCCACGAGTTTGACAGGCACCGCCTGCATGTACTCATGTCCAAGATTTCAAGGCCCGCCCGCTTCTACAGCGAGGCGACGCCCAAAAACGTGGAGAATGCCGACTGCCTGATAATCGACAGCTTCGGTCTCCTGTCGTCGCTCTACCGCTACGGGCAGACGGCCTATGTGGGCGGCGGTTTCGGCGTGAGCATCCACAACATCAACGAGGCTGCCGTTTATGGCATCCCCGTCATCTTTGGTCCCAAGCACCACAAGTTCCAGGAGGCTGCCGACCTCATCGCCTGTGACGGCGCGATGAGCATTCATGACGCTGACTCGTTCTCGGCAGCGATGGACCCGATGCTCGAGAACAAGCCGCTGCGCCTGCAATGCGGCAAGGCTGCGGGCGACTACATCCAGGCCCACCTGGGCGGCACCCAGATTATCTACGACCACATATTCCCGAAAGGCGAGACACCACTCGCCGAGCAGCAATCCTGACACGACAAATCGACCAACCGCCCCCGAGGCAAAATCTCAAATCCGATAGACAAAAAAATCGGAAAATCGTTGATTGTTAGCGGGATTTGTTATACCTTTGTGGCGCTTTAACGAAAAATTCAGGAGATGGTAAATGCTTTGAAGTTGAAAATCAAGACGTTACCATTTGGCACTCACACGGTTGAATGTCATGTGGACGAGTCATTTTTTAATACCGAAGAGCAAATCGAAGTGCGCCGAGCCGACGTGAATGTCACCCTTGAGGTGACGCGCAAGAGCGAGGACACCTTCCACCTGGAGATCTCGTGCAGCGGCACAGTGACAGTTCCCTGCGACCGTTGCCTCGATGATCTGGATTTGCCGGTGGATGTTGACTATAGCCTGAACGTGGAGCAAATGGGCACCGAGCTCGACGACACTAACGACGAGCTGCTGATTGTGCCATCGGACTGGCGAGAGCTGGATGCCGCACCCATCGTGCGCGACACCGTGCTGTTGTCATTGCCGATGACGCACTGTCACGAGAACGAGGACGACTGCAATGCGGCCGTGCTTGGTGTGCTCGAGAGCCATCGCGTCGAGGCCGTCCCCGATGTTGATGACCAACAGAGTGAAACAACCGGCACCGACCCGAGATGGGAGGCGCTTAAAAAACTGAAAGAACAATAATTTTTAAATAACAAAAAGAAAATGGCACATCCTAAAAGAAGACAGTCTAAGACTCGTACCGCAAAGCGCCGCACCCACGACGTGGCTGTGGCTCCGACCATCGCTCAGTGCTCAAACTGCGGCGCATGGCATGTTTATCACACCGTATGCCCTGAGTGCGGTTACTACCGTGGCAAGAACGTAATGGGCAAGGAGGAAGCCTAAATCCCGTGACCATTGCCGCCGGAGGTCCGTGCGGCAGTGACATGAGATTACGCTAAACAATATATCCTGAATGGGCTGTAACGACCAAGAACGTTCATCCTCATTTGGGATATTCATTTAAGGACTATCAAGCTTTACTGCTTATCTAATACATGCTTTCAAGCTTATGCTGAACGCTAAGATTACCGGCATCGCATCCTATCTCCCGGACGATATTCTGGACAACGAGATGCTCTCGCAGATGGTGGACACCAGTGACGAGTGGATCATGACCCGCGTGGGCGTTAAGGAACGTCGCATCCTCAAGAAACCCGTCGGCTCATCATGGATGGGCATTCAGGCGGTGAACAAGCTGCTTGAGGAGACCGGCACCGACCGCAACGACATCGATCTGCTCATCTGCCCGACTTCCAATCCCGACCACAGGTTCCCCTCAACGGCATCGATCATTGCTCATGGCACTGGCATTGAGAAGAAATGCTATGCCTATGACATTCAAGCCGCTTGCGCAGGATTCCTCGTTGGGCTTTATGAGGCCACCGCGTTTATCCGCGCCGGTATCTACAAGAAAGTCATTGTTGTTTCGGCCGAGAAGATGTCGAGCATGGTGGACTACAACGACCGTGCGACATGCCCCCTGTTCGGTGACGCGGCAGCATGCATGCTGCTGGAGCCCACCGAGGAGAACATCGGCGTGATGGACGGCGTTTTCCACGTGGACGGTTCAGGCCTCGAGCACCTGGTCTATAAGGCAGGTGGCTCAGCGCTGCGCACCAGCCACGAGACCGTTGACGCCAACTTCCACTGCGTTTATCAGGAAGGACGTGCGGTCTATCGCCACGCCGTCATCGACATGCTCACCTCCAGCCGCGACGTGATGAAGCGCAACAACCTTACCAACGA
The DNA here is from genome assembly GCA_017427945.1 of Muribaculaceae bacterium. Lineage (GTDB taxonomy): Bacteria > Bacteroidota > Bacteroidia > Bacteroidales > Muribaculaceae > Sodaliphilus. The sequence goes on from JAFRRT010000022.1 coordinate 96,200, forward strand.
GGACATTCAGTGGTTTGTACCTCATCAGGCCAACATGCGCATCATCGAGGCCGTCGGTGCTCGACTGGGCATCCCCGAGGACAAGGTGCTGGTCAACATCCTGGAGCGCGGCAACACCAGCGCAGCCAGCATCCCCTTGTGCCTTGACGAGAACAAGCACCGCCTCAAGAAGGGCGACAAGTTGGTCCTCACCGCCTTTGGCGCCGGATTCACTTGGGGTGCGCTCTATCTCATCTGGTCGCTATAAAGCGCCCGGACACATCACCTGAAGCATCACTACTCAATACCTCCACACACGAGTAGCGATGCTTCTTGAATGAACAAACCCGACAAGAAACTAAAAACTTAAATACAATGCATCGAGCAGGATTTGTCAACATCGTGGGAAACCCCAACGTGGGAAAATCGACACTGAGCAACCGCTTGGTGGGTGAACGCCTGTCCATCATCACCAGCAAGTCACAGACCACCCGCCACCGCATCATGGGTATCGTGAACGGCGAGGACTACCAGATTGTGTTCAGCGACACACCTGGAGTGCTCAAGCCCAAGTTCCGTCTGCAGCAGAGCATGCTGGAGTATTCGACCGGCGCCCTTGTCGATGCCGATGTGCTGCTCTATGTCACCGACGTGGTGGAATCGCCCACCAAGAACCAGGAATTTCTGGACAAGGTGGCCAAAGAAACCATCCCCATCCTGCTCATCATCAACAAGATTGACCTGCTCAAGGGCAACGATGACCTCATGCGTATCATTGACCAGTGGAAGCAGCTCCTGCCCAATGCCGAGGTCTTCCCGACCAGCGCTCTGGAAAACTTCAACGTGGACAACATCATGAAGCGCATCGTCGAGCTGCTGCCCGAGAGCCCGCCCTACTTCGGCAAGGACGCGCTGACCGACCGCAGCAGCCGCTTCTTTGTCACCGAGATTGTGCGCGAGAAGATTTTGATGACCTATGACAAAGAGGTGCCCTATGCCACCCAGGTCATTGTCGAGAAGTTTGACGAGGACGAGAAGTCGATACACATCATGGCGGTCATCTATGTTGAGCGCAATAGCCAAAAGGGCATCATCATCGGCCACCAGGGCCGAAAGCTCAAACATGTGGGCATCGAGGCCCGCAAGGACATCGAGAAGTTCTTTGAAAAAAAGGTGTTCCTTGAACTGTATGTGAAGGTCGAAAAAGACTGGCGCAACCAGGAGAGTAAGCTGCGCGCCTTTGGCTATATCGAGTGATTCAAGTAATGAGCTCATTACTTGAAGTTTAAAGTTTAGGGTTTAACGTTTAGAGAATAATAACCAACAGCTAAAAGCTAAAAAATAAAAGATATGGGACGTTTAGTAGCTATCGTGGGAAGGCCCAATGTGGGCAAGTCAACCCTGTTTAACCGCCTGACGCAAACCCGCGCCGCCATCGTCAACGACTTGAGCGGCACCACGCGTGACCGCCAATACGGCAAAATGGAGTGGAACGGCGTGGAAATGTCGGTCGTCGATACCGGTGGATGGGTTGTCAACAGTGAGGACATCTTTGAGGAGGAAATCAACAAGCAGGTTCACCTCGCCATCGACGAGGCCGATGTCATCCTCTTTGTCGTGGACATCAAGAACGGCATCACCGACCTTGATGACCATGTTGCCGACATCCTCAGGCGCACTTCCAAGCCCGTGATTGTCGTTGCCAACAAGGACGACAACAACCAGAACATGTATGCCGAGGCCGAGTTCTACTCACTGGGCCTGGGGCAGCCGTTCTCTATCTCGGCCATCAACGGCAACGGTACCGGTGACCTGCTCGACGAGGTGGTCAAGCAGATGCCCGACAAAGCCGAGGAAGCCCTTGAAGAGGATTTGCCCCGCATAGCCATCGTGGGCAGGCCCAACGCCGGCAAGTCGTCGCTGGTGAACTCACTGATGGACGAGCAACGCAACATCGTCACCGACATCGCCGGAACGACCCGCGACAGCATCTACTCGCGCTACAACAAGTTCGGCTTCAACTTCTACCTGGTGGATACCGCCGGCATCCGCAAGAAGAACAAGGTGAATGAGGACATTGAGTATTACTCGGTGCTACGCTCCATCCGCGCCATCGAGAACAGCGATGTGTGCATCCTGCTCATTGACGCCACCCGCGGCATCGAATCTCAGGACGTGAACATCTTCTCCATCATCCAAAAGAACCGCAAGGGCCTTGTCGTGCTCGTCAACAAGTGGGACCTCACCGAGAACAAGACGCAGCAGGCCATCGACCACTTTGAGGCGACCATCCGCGAGCGTTTTGCACCGTTCACCGACTTCCCCATCATCTTTGGTTCGGCGCTCACCAAGCAGCGCATCCACAAGGTGCTGCAGACCGCCCAGGAGGTTTACAACAACCGCCACATCACCATCCCCACCTCGCAGCTCAACAACGTGCTGCAGGCCGCCATCCAGGCGTTCCCGCCCCCTGCCGTCAAGGGCAAGTATGTGAAAATCAAATACATCACCATGCTCAAGGGCGCCCATGTTCCCACGTTTATCTTCTTCTGTAACCTGCCGCAGTGGATCAAGGATCCCTACAAGCGCTACCTGGAGAACAAGATACGCGAGAACTGGAACCTGCATGGCACTACCATCAATTTATTTTTCCGCGAGAAGTAATCGGCAGTGTATCAGGCCCCTACCATTTTCGTTAGGAATTATTTAGCATTTTTATTCAAAAAAACACTAAAAAGTTTGGAATGCTAAATTTTTGGTATTAACTTTGCAGCATCAATAGACAAGCAACAAAAAACATATATACTTGAATTTTGGTTATGAAGATGGTGTGCTTTTGTGAAAAAGTGCACTTTCGCTTTATATATACCTCTACTTTTTATAGGCGTTAGGCGTTAGGTAGCTGGCGCACTTTTCCCCCACGCCAAGGCACTAAGCCGCTAAGTATTTTATCACGCTCGCTTTGCTCGCGGAAATTAAACAAATTTTTGTTTTAAAAATTTATATATAATTCTGTCTAATTTCCCGCCCATAGGGCGGTAAAGAGGAGCGCGTCAGCCCTTAATGCCTGATGCCTAAAACCTAATGCCTTGATGAGCGCCTGAGCACGAAGAAAGATTACAGTGTTGAAAAACTAAGGGCCGAGAAATGGAAAAATGAAAACTTTATTGTATCTTTGCCATCAAATTAACTATTTCAAGTTTACACCATTATGAAGACAATCAAACTGTTGGTCATCTCAATGACCGTGATGATAGCTGCTGCCCCTGCAGCTATGGCCCAGTCGTCGACCCAAAATGTGCAGCAACTCGAGAAAAACATTGAGCAGCACGAGCAGAACATCAAGGACAAGGAATCGGCCATCAAGGATCTTGAAGAGCGCATCGATGACCTCAAGTCCCAGCTCAAGCAACTGGAGTCCCAAAAGAAATCCCTTGAAAAGGAACTGAAAGAAGAGACCAAACTGCGCAAGCAGACCTTTACCACCCGCGACGAGCTGGTCTATGACCAGGAAATCGTTGATGTCCTCTACAGCCCCTATGACAAGGGCGATGTCGAGGAAGCGCTCCGCAGCTTCGAGGGCATGGAGACCAAGGAAATCCTGAAGAAAAAGGAGCTTGTCGAGAAATATGGCGAGTACACCAAGAACCTCAAAGAATTCCTCGAGAAGCAGAAATCTGAGTTGACCAAGGCCAAATGGACCTACCATTCATCGACCAGCGACGTGTACAAGAAGTTTGAAAAAGGCCTCAAGGGCACCAAGTACTGGAAGATCTACAACAAGAAAGAGAAAAACGAGAGCATCGACTATCTGGACCGCGTAATGGACAAAATCATGCGCTTCAAGAACGACGGTCTCAAGAACGAGACACAGCTCAACGAAGTCATCAACATGCTCTATGCCAAGTAAGTGCCTCTCACCAAAACAAGAATCGCTGACAGCCTCCGTTGCAAGCGATTTTTTGTTCTTGTTAGTCCCTTTGTTAGTCCCAGTGGGGTTATTGAAAAAGAAAAGGCACTTACAAACCGTATTGCAAGTGCTTGATTTTCAGTTTTGTGGTCCCACTTGGGCTTGAACCAAGGACTCCCTGATTATGAG
>JAFRRT010000023.1 GCA_017427945.1 Muribaculaceae bacterium
CACGCGAGGAATTCACCTCGGTGTACAGGAGCTTGAGGTTCTGTGCAGGGACGCCATTTAAGCGCTTTACCTTGGCATCATGGTGAAGGTAACGCTCGGCCATCTTGGTTGCCGTAACCTGGTCCACGGGCGAAGCCGACAATGACATGGCCGCAATTGCGGCTGTCAACAACAATAAAAATTTCTTCATAAAAGTAATGAATGAATTAATGGTTAATATGTATGGGTTAAAGAAGTAATCTTGATAGTAGGCTTTCATGTACCACGACAATCAACGGGCACAAAGTTACAAAATATTTGATAATAAACTAAATAAATCACAGAAATTAACCCCAAACCCTTTCTATGTTTTATTTTTATACAAAAATCATTCATTTAGCCCTGTGATTCACATTTTTTATCAAATAATCAACGATTTAGTAAAAAAGAATGAAACAATGCTAATTGTTTACAAAAATAAATTAAATCATTTTGAAGTTTGCATCCGTAACTCTAATTTTGCGCCATGAAAGTTCGGCTATTACCGTGTTTTCAATATTGAAATAATATTTAGATGCCCATGATCAAACAATTACGTTTAGGACTATTGGCTTCACTGACATTATTCGCCGTGTTACCCATGGTAGCACAGGTGAGACATGTCACAACCGTCAACCCCACAACCAAGCAGTCTTATATCGAAGTCTATGAGTTTGACTATGTTGACATCCAGCCCCAGTTCCCCGGTGGCGAGCGCGGCCTAATCAACTTCATCAACAAGACGCGCGAATATCCCTACCACGCTTACAAGAAACGCATTCAGGGCCGTGTGCTCTGCAGTTTCATTGTGGGCACCGACGGCAGGGTGAGCGATGTGCGCGTCATCCGTGGAGCAGGCGACGAGAGCCTGAACCGTGAGGCCATCCGCGTCATCGGCGAGATGCCCAAGTGGAGTGTGGGCAAGGTTGGCGGACACGCCGTCCCCGTCAGGGTAGTGCTGCCCATCGCCTTCCGCCTATAACAGCGACAACACATCATTCCCAAGATACCAATCAACCGCCTTTCATCAGGCGGTTGTTTTTTCTGTAAGCTATAAGGCAAAATTCGAAATATTTAGCGCGGATGCCTAATCAGCTTCGTGTAATTCGTAGTTATTATTGGTCAAAAGTCGGGAGGGGATTCCACGGTGATGGGTTTGCCGGTGGCGGGATGGATGAAGATGATGCGGGCGGCGTGGAGCATCAGGCGGTCGGCGGCACGGCCATATAGGCGGTCACCCACGATGGGGCAGTTAAGTCCCAACGGGTGGGAGCAATGGACACGCAGCTGATGGGTGCGGCCCGTGAGAGGCTCAAGAGCAATGCGAGTCCTGCCGTCCTTGCGTTCCAGCACACGGTAACGCGTCACAGCAGGTTTGCCGTCAGCGAAGTCCACGCGCTGCCGCGGGCGGTCTTCGATATCGGCCATCAAAGGCAGGTTGATAATACCCTCGTCTTTGGTCACGATGCCGTCAAGCAGGGCAATGTAACGTTTCTTGATGGTGTGGTCCTCGAATTGCTGCTGCAAAGCCTTGTGCGTGGCTTTGTCCTTGGCAAACATCACATGGCCCGACGTTTCCTGATCCAAGCGATGCACGACGATAGGGCCGACGGCCTCAGGGAACGCCTCCTGATACCTTGTCTGCAACGAGTCTTCCAGCTGCTTCCCGGGCACCGACAGCATCCCCGACGGCTTGTTGAGCACCGTGAGCCACTGGTCATCATAAATGACATCAAGGTCGGTGGCTGCCGTGGCCGTCTCCATGGGATTATTCTCGACATCAAGACCTTGCAGCATGAAGTCGAGGATGGGTTTGCACTTGCTGCGGCAGGCGGGATAAAAATGCCCCTGATGGCGCACCTCGCCCACAGGCGATGCCCCATGCCAGAACTCGGCCATGCATACAGGCTGCAGGCCGTTATTATAGGCATAGTTAAGCAGGCGCGGGGCACAGCACTCCCCTGCCCCGGCTGGCGGCAACGTGCCCAGCGGACGGAACACCTCAACGAGGTCACGGCGCTCACCACGGGCGTTGCTGACGACGAACAGGCGGAAGATGCATTCCTGCAATGCCTCGCTCATCGCCTTGCGGCGCGCCTTCAGTGTCTCTATTCGTTGATAAAAAGCGCTGATTTCCTCGGAGATTTCACGCAGTTTCTCGTCATGTCGCTGACGGATGCGCTTCAGTTCGGCCTTCTCAAAGCGGCTCTGGTTCAGCAGTTCTTCCAGTTCGGCAGGGGTGACATCGGGGTCTTGGCGACGCTGGTCACGCGACAGCTTGTGTTCAGCCATTATCGCCTTGAAAGCCGCCGTTTCTTCGGCCATGCTCTGCCGCGCTGTGGCCTCACGTTTCAGCAACGCAGCCAGTTCAGGCGACCGTTCGAGCCGCTCCACCTCATGGTTGATGGCGGTGATTTCAGCCTCGACGCGCTTGAACTCTCCCTGCGGGTCCAGCAAGTCATAGACCGGCGACACAAAGAAATCGTGATGCACACTGCCCGCCAGGTTGCCCGAGAAGGCTGCCAGGAAGCCCAAACGGCCAGTTTCATCTTTGGCGACAAGCACACCCAGCATTTTGCCAGCGCCCAACTCGTCGGCCCAGTCGCCTCGCGTGGCGACATACTGCTGCACCCGCTCCACCGCCATCAACGCCAACGGATGGGGTTCATAGCAGTAAGGGCACGTGAACTGCTGCGGCAACTCAACAGCCATCGCCTCGCTTCCCAGCAGATGAAACTTTTCATTCATTGCCACAAAATTAATGAATTCGTTTTGTATTTCATGCCGATTGTACTACATTTGCAACAAAAAAAGAACAATTAAGATATGAAATTCATCTCATGGAACGTGAACGGCCTGCGCGCCGTGGCGGGAAAAGGCTTCGCCGATATATTCAAGGCGCTTGACGCCGACTTCTTTTGCCTGCAGGAAACCAAGATGCAGGCTGGACAGCTCGATCTGGAATTTGAAGGCTACCGCTCCTATTGGAACTATGCCGAGAAAAAAGGCTACTCGGGAACAGCTATCTACAGCCGCCACGAGCCGCTGAGCGTGAAGTACGGCATCGGCATCGAGGAACACGACCATGAGGGCCGTGTCATCACTCTTGAGATGCCTGACTTTTATCTCGTGACCTGCTACACCCCCAACAGTCAGGACGGCTTGAAGCGTCTGGATTACCGCATGATGTGGGAAGACGCTTTCAGGGCCTATCTGCTGGAGCTGGACAAGAGCAAGCCCGTCATCGTGTGCGGTGACCTCAACGTGGCACACAAGGAGATTGACCTGAAGAATCCCAAGGCCAACCGCAAGAATGCCGGATTTACCGACGAGGAACGTGAGAAAATGACCGTTCTGCTCGATGCCGGATTCACCGACACCTGGCGCTTTTACAACCCCGATGTGGCCGACGTCTATTCCTGGTGGAGTTACCGCTTCAGGGCACGCGAGAAGAACGCTGGCTGGCGTATCGACTATTTCATCGTGAGCAACCGCTTGCAAGAGAAGCTGACCGATGCCAAAATCCACACCGACATCATGGGCAGCGACCATTGCCCGGTGGAGGTTGACCTCGATTTCCATTAAATGCCTTGGGGCCTTACTGTCCTTGATGGCACTAACAAGCATAAAAACAGAAAATGGCAACACAAAAGAAATATGATTTTGACCGCGTCGTGAGGATGGTCTTGACGCTCATCAGCATAGCGGTGGGCGTGTGGCTCATCAACTACCTGAGTCCCGTGCTCATGCCGTTTGTCGTGGGATTTATCCTTGCCTACCTCATCGAGCCGCTCGTTGAGTGGCTGCAGCGCAAGGCGCACATCAAGGCCCGCGTCCTGGCGGTGGTCATAGCCCTCGTCATTGTCATTGCGGTCATTGTGGGACTGTGCTGGCTTGTCATCCCCTACCTCATTGACGAGTTCGGCATCATGTCAAAGCAACTGGCTGCCTACGCGAAGTCTTCGCTCAGGATACCTTACATCCCCGCCGAGGTCAACGAGTTCATTCAGCGATACATCGACCTTGACAAAATCAACGAGATTTTCAGCAAACAGCAGTGGATGGAGATTATCAACAAGACTCTGTCGGGCGCCTGGTCAGTTGTGGGCGGCACCATGAGTGTCATCATTAACGTCATCTCATGGTTCATCGTGTTGCTGTATATGTTCTTCATCCTGCTGGACTTCAACAAGCTGTCCCGCGCTTTCAAAGCCGCCATTCCCGGCAAATACCGCCGCGTAGCACTGCGCATCTTCGACGATGTGGCCGACACCATGAGCCGCTACTTCCGCGGTCAGGCCGCTGTCTCATTCTTTGTGGGCATCATCTTTGCCATTGAGTTCTACATCATCGGGCTACCCATGGCAATCGCCTTTGGACTGTTCGTAGGCCTGCTGAACATGGTTCCCTACCTGCAACTCATCTCCATCCCCATCGCAGCCTTCCTGTGCCTGGTGGCAACCGCGGCAACGGGTGGCAGCTTCTGGGTAATGTTCGCATGGGTCATTGTGGCCTACATCATCTGCCAGGTCATCCAGGACATGGTACTCATTCCCACCATCATGAAGTCGCAGATGGGACTGAACCCGGCAATCATCTTCCTGTCGCTATCACTTTGGGTATATGTAATGGGATTCATCGGACTAATCATCGGACTGCCGTTAACGACGCTCATCATCTCATATTATTGTGAGTATGTGCTGCACCAGCCCAATCCGCTGCACAAGCACAAAAAGAAAGAGATTACCGACAAGAAGAAGCCAGTGGACATGACCTCGTCGTTCATGGCCAACTACCGCAACGAGAAGAAATAATGATAGACTTTAGACGGGCATCCGCCAACATCGAAAAGGCCTAATGCCTAAAACCTAAAGCCTAATGACCAAAACATTAATCGTCATCACGGGACCCACGGGAGTGGGCAAGACAGCGGCAGCCATCCAGCTGGCGCAGCGCCTGCATTGTGACATCATCAATGCCGACTCACGTCAGATTTACCGGGGCATTCCCATCTGTACCGCCGCTCCCACGCCCGAGGAACTGGCAGCCATAAAGCATCACTTTGTTGCCTTCAAGGACCTTGAGGAAAGCTATAGCGCGGCACAGTTCGAGACCGACGTGCTGGCCTTGCTGCCGTCGCTGTGGCAACAAGGCGACTATGTCGTGATGTGCGGTGGCTCGATGCTCTATGTCGATGCGGTGTGCCGCGGCATCGACTCGCTGCCCGACATCACTGCCGAGACGCGCACTGCCGTCAAGGAAAAACTGGCCCGTGAGGGGCTGGAAAGCCTTGTGGAGGAGTTGGAGCGCCTTGACCCGCAATATGCAGCGACGGTTGACCGCCACAACACCAAGCGCGTGTGCCATGCCGTCGAGATTTGCCGCCAGGCTGGGGTTCCCTACTCCTCGCTGCGCACCGGCAATGCCAAGCAGCGCGATTTTGACATCATCAAGTTGGCGCTGAATGTAGAGCGCGACGAACTTTTCGACCGCATCAACCGCCGCGTGGACCGCATGATTGAAGCGGGACTGGAGCAAGAGGCGCGCTCGGTCTATCACCTGCGCCATCTCAACGCATTGAACACCGTGGGGATGAAAGAGATGTTCGCCATGTTTGACGGCACAATGGACCGCCAAACGGCCATCGCGCGCATGAAGAAAAACACACGCGTCTATGCCAAAAAACAACTCACATGGTACCGCCGCGACCCCGACATCACCTGGGTTACCCCCGACAAGGTCAACGACGCGTTGGGATTTATCGGCTCTTAGGCACCATCCATAGCGGATCAAGCTGGAACTTTTGCCACAACTCCATCAGTTGGGGCTTCAATGCTTTCAGCTGCTGGTGTGAAGCCGTGAGATTTACATCATCAAGCTCGATTTGCTCGATATAGGCCAGCAGGTTGTAGCACATCGTGTACTGACCAGCAGCCATGAGCGCTTGCGGCTTGCCTTGGGCCTTGTCCTCGGGGGTGAACCACAAGGTGGTGTTCATGCTGGTGGCAAGAACGCTGTTCTGCTGCATGGCAGACGAGGGAGTAAGATAGTCCGACAAGGAACCGTTGCGGCTTCGGGACTCCCAACGTTCGCCGTCACGCAGTTCATACACCGTGGCTGTGATGACACGGTTGTGCCACTCCTCGTCGCTGTAAATTGTGCCGTAATTCATCTGACGCAGGCGCTTGATGAACACCTCTGAAGACATCATCGTTACCGACTTGGCACGGTTCATCAGCATGGCCTCCATGACCGAGAACTTGAGATGGCTAATAAAAGTGGCGTTGTTGCCGATGAACGTGCTGCCAATGGCGCGGTACATCCTGTTTTTCAACAACGCTCCTATGATATTGGCCACGGTGACAAGGGCCAGCACCACACTCATAAAGCCAATCCAGAAATCACTGCCCTTGACGAGAGCCAGGATGAAGAGCACCGCCACAATGCCCTCGGCTATCAGTCCGTAATTGCGCAGACGCCAGATAGTCAGTTTGCCGACGCTCTGCGGCAGCAGCTGCTCACTCGGCAAATAGCCGTCCATATAGGGGCTCGCCACATCCGACACGATAATCAGGTCCAGCGCCTTGTCCGTCCGGCTCTTGTCCTCACGGTATTTGCGCATGCGTTGCTCGGCGAGCAAGATGGGCTCGATGCCCTGATTGTCCACGATGCCGCCATCCATGATACCGAACCGCATCTGCTCGTTAGGAATGAAGTCCTCACGTTTTGAGACCTTGAAGTCGTCGGGAAACATCATCGGCTCAAAAGCGCTGGGGAAACACGAGGAGCAGGCCAGCGCCTCGCCCAGGGTGATGTGGCCCACGATGCTACGGCCAATGCGGTGCTTATTGTTGCCGAATACACCATAGCTCACCCGCTCTCCGTCGGTCATTCGGCCCTCGGTAAGACGAAAACGGAACGGCAGTGAATTGTCGAAGTCCGTCGCCAGCGCCGTATAATCCTTTATGGGAATCTGGCCGAAGTTGTCAATGATGTCCTGCATCACCGCTCCGCCAAACAACACATTGTCATAGATGTCAGCCATGATCTTGATGCTGGAGGCATCACGGTTGGCTTTCTCGTCACTCAACCCTTTCAACGCCCTGACGACAAGGTCCTCGTTGCACAGGAAATCAAACAGTTCCTCAACCATCTGGCCCACCTCCTGACCTTTGGCGCGCGCGAGCATATACTTCAAGGCTGTGATTGTTCCGCCCGACACCGAGGTGAGGGCCGTGACACAGTCGAGCAACGTTTTGTGTTCGTCAACCTTGATGGCGTTCAACAATGACAATCCGCCCAAGTCAAAGGTGGCGGCCCTGTAACCGCCTCCTGAAAACGATAAACCGATATTTAGCTTTTCCATCACGTAAGATTGATTTTTTCACAAAGATAATCATTGTTGCCCATTCGACAAAACACTGTCGTCAGAAATCATTTTTACACGCATCTCTTTTCAGAACGGGCACTGAATAAAGGGGGTCTTTCATGGGCAACATCAGGACAAATTTACCCTATCATCAAAAACAAAAAATCGGGCTATAAAAAAGGATTAAAACTATTGCATAGTTTTCATATTATCTGTACCTTTGCAACGTGAAATGAGCTCTGCTTTGCTAAAGCACTGATAATAAATATAGATAGTCTTTTTATTAACATATTTTATTAATTTAATTCATTCACGCTTTTATGAAGAAATTATTTTCTCTCCTCTTTGTCGCCCTGCTGGCAACGTCAGCTTGGGCCGCAACTGACGTGACCATCGACTTTTCGGATCAGGGCTATGCCAATCAGGCAGTCGTTGAGTCGCTCACTGTTGGCGATGTGACCGTGGCATTCGCTCAGGGTTCCCATCAAAACACCGCTCCCACGTACTACACCAATGGTACTGCTATCCGCATCTACGTGGGCAACACCATGACGGTGTCGACCGCTGGCACAGACCCTATCACCAAGATTGTGTTCACCTACGCTACTGGCACAGGCAACGATTGGACCAGCGCTTGCGTTACCGACGGCGCCTATGACAACGGCATCTGGGCAGGCAGTGCCACCAGCATCCTGTTCACCAACGTCAAGTCCAACCAGGTGCGCATCGTGAGCATGGTTGTCACCCTCGGTGGCGAGGTTGTAGAGGTCATTGACGCTCCCACCCTGCCCGCAGCTCAGGAATTCGAAGACAGCTTCACGGTGAACATCACCAACAATGCTGCCGATGCAACCGTCAAGTACAGCACCGACTCGGTTACTTGGCTGGATTACACCGCTCCCTTCACCATCACCGAGACCACCACGGTTTATGCCAAGGCCGTCAAGGGTAACAACGAGAGCTCTGTCGTAAGCGCTAAGTACACCAAGCTCGAAGTGGAAGAGGGTAGTGTCATCTTCCTCCCGAACGATTTCCCTGTTGTTACGAACGCTGCCTTCAGCTCTACTAAGAATCATGTGACTGTTGCCGGCACAAGTGGTACCATCACCACCGACCAGATCCGCATGTTCAAGAACAGCACCACGACCATCAGCACCACTGTGGGCAAGATCGTCAAGATTGAGTTCACCTGCACCGCCAGCGGCACTTCACAGTATGGCCCTGGCTGCTTTGCTGCTCAGACCGGCTATAGCTATGAGGGCAAAATCGGCACTTGGGAAGGCGAGGCTACCAGCGTAGAATTTGTTGCTGAAACCAACCAGGTTCGCGCCACCCAGATTGTTGTCTGGATCGAAGGCAATGATCCCACTGTACAAGTTGTCGCTCCCGTATTTGATCCCGGCAGCTGCACCTTCACCGGCTCTCAGGTGATCAATCTGACCTGCGAGACCGAGGGCGCTCAGATTCTCTACGCCATCGACGAGGGTGCTTATCAGAACTACACCGCTCCCTTCACCATCACCCAGGCCTGCACCATCAAGGCTAAGGCTACCCTGAATGGCCAAGAGAGCTCTGAGGTAACCGCTACCTACAAGAAGCGCACCGAGGTAAGCACTATCGCTGCCGCCAACGCTTTGGACAACAAGACCGACTTCGTATTCTACGGTCCCGCTGTTGTTACTTATCAGAATGGCAGCAACCTGTGGATTAAGGACAACACCGGCTGCGGCTTGATCTATGGCAACCAGGTTCCCACAATCGCCGAGGGCGCAACCCTCGCCGAGGGTTGGGAGGCTCAGACCTACCTGTACCATACCATGATCCACGAGTTTAGGTATCCTAACTACGTGGAAGCCGATCCCGACGAACCCATCCAGACCATCACCGCTACCGAGTACACCCGTGACGCACTCACCACCGACAACATCAACGAGCGCGTCATCATCAAGGGCCTGACCCTGGTTGAGGAGACCGACACCGAGGTAGAAAACTACGCTCGTTACCTTTACAACATCGTTGAGGGTGACACCCTGGTATTGTACAAGTTCACCGACGTCACCTATCCCACTGTTGAGGAGGGTAAGACCTACGACGTTGAGGCTATGGTAAGCTACTTTGGCAACAAGGTTCAGCTCCTGCCCATCGCCATCACCGAATCTCAAGCTGCTCCTGCTGGTCTGCGTGGTGACGTGAACGGCGACCAGACCGTTTCAATCGCCGACGTTACTGCTCTGATCGACTACCTACTGAGCCACGATGCAAGTACCATCAGCCTGGAGAACGCCGACTGCAACCTCGACGAAAACATCAGCATTGCTGACGTGACCGCTCTGATTGATTACCTGCTGTCAAAGCATTGGTAATCTTTCGAGTCAGAAACACTATCTAAAAAAACAGGGCCCTGTTGGGGGCCCTGTTTTTTATCAATAGTGTCTCGCAAAAATTGTCTTATCTTGTGATAAGTCGCAGATAGAAAGTTTGGTATGCCGTTCCTCCATAATATAGCTTGCCTGTAGGGCCTCGCCTTGGCGTGGCCGTTTCCATCATAGCCTCTCTATGAAACTATAGCTCAGCGAAGCCAATTACACCTGAATTCTCCTATAACCCATAGTGTTTGACCATGATTGTATAACGCAGGCGGCCACGCCAAGGCGAGGCCCTACATCACTATCGGCAATCTCAAGCTTTTAACGGATACGAATGCATTTTATCGGTCTATGAGAACTGATGCCTGGTGGGCAAGTCAAAAGTCCATCCCATCAAAAAGAGTGGGTTGAGGCAATAGCTGGAAGGACTTACGGTGATAGGGGGTGACGCCATGGGCTGCGATGGCCGCACGATGGTCGGGTGTGGGATAGCCCTTGTTGCGCGCCCAACCATATTGGGGGAACTCGGCATCCAAGCGGCGCATCAACTCGTCACGATGCGTTTTCGCAAGGATGGATGCAGCGGCGATGCTGAGCATCTTACCGTCACCCTTGATAATGGTGGTGTGGGGAATGTTCTGGTAGGGATAGAAACGGTTGCCGTCAACAAGGATGGCCTCGGGACGCACCGCAAGCTGGTCCAGGGCGCGATGCATCGCCGTGATGCTGGCGCGCAGGATGTTGATGCGGTCAATTTCTTCGGGAGAAACCATGGCAACTGCCCAGGCAACCGCCTCACGTTCGATGATGGGACGCAACTGCTCACGCTGACGCTCGGTCAGCTGCTTGCTGTCGTTAATCATGTCGCTGGTGAAATCAGGCGGCAAGATGACGGCGGCGGCAGTCACCGGCCCCGCAAGACAACCACGGCCAGCCTCATCGCAGCCAGCCTCGATACGGCCCGCTATCAAGTATTGTTGCAGCATTTCGTCACTTGTGGATTTGCATATCAACCCGGGAGCATACAGGGAACCCGCCTAAAGCTTGCGTTCGATGACGTAATCAAAGATTTCCCTGAACTGGTCAACCGTCTCATCAGGTTGATAAGGTGTAAGAATTGTTGTTGCCTCGTCGCGCAGGCGAACCATCGTCTCATAAGCATAATCAATGCCTCCTGCACGCTTGGCAAAATCAATGAGGCGGTCAATGTCCTCACAAGAGGGTGCGTCCTTGTTGACCAGCGCCAGCATCTCGTCACGATCGGGCATGTCATCACGCCTCAGCGCATAAATCAAGGGCAATGTCACCTTGCCTTCACGCAGGTCGTTTCCTGTAGGCTTGCCGATGATGGGGTCGTTGTAGTAGTCGAATGTGTCATCCTTGATCTGGAAACACAGGCCCAGCAAACGGGCATAGCGGCGCAACTCGTCAATCGCGGTCTGAGGCGCATCGTTGGCATAACCACCCACCACGGCGCAGCACTCAAACAGGGACGCTGTCTTGGCGCCGATGATATCCATGTAGGTGGCTTCATCAATATTGTGGTTACGCGCGATGTCCACCTGGTCAATCTCGCCCAACGACAAAGCACGGCCCATATCGGCAAGAGCACTCAAGATGCGGCCGTCGCCCGCAGCGACACCGCAACGCAACGCGCCGGTGACAAAGAAATCGCCCACGAGCACTGCCACATGGTTACTCCACACGTTGTTGATGGTGGGAAGGCCGCGACGCTCGGTTGCCTCGTCGATGACATCATCGTGGATAAGCGATGCATTGTGCAACATCTCCAAGGCGGCAGCGCCCAGCAAGGCCTTCTCGTTGACACCACCAAAGAACTTGGCGCTCAACAAGGTCACGATGGGACGCAATAGTTTGCCCTTGGTTTTGAGATAGGTGGTGACAATGTTGTTTGTCAACTCGCTATTACTCATCAACGTCGATGAAATGATGTCATTCATCGCGTCAAGGTCGGGCCGCAGTTGCTCTTGGATATGTGCTAATGATATTGCCATTTCAAGCTGCAAAGGTAGCAATAATTCTCGGGAGCACCACCATTTTTGGCGTTATTTTTCTTTTAAGGGACTTTAAGATTCCTAAAAGATGATAAACCGGAAAAAATTCATTACCTTTATGCCCTTAAATAACCTATGCTTATGGAATCCGACAAGAAACTGCTGCTCCTTGATGCCTACGCACTCATTTTTAGGGCGTTCTATGCCATGATACGTAGTCCCCGCGTTACATCGACAGGTATCGACACCTCGGCCGTGTTCGGCTTTGTCAACACGTTGCAGGACCTGCTCAAGCGGGAGCAGCCCTCGCACATTGCCGTGTGCTTCGACCCGCCGGGCGGCAAGACCTTCCGCCACGAGGACTACGAGCCCTACAAAGCCAACCGCGAGAAGACGCCCGAGGGCATCCTTGTCGCTGTGCCTTACATCAAGCGCATCCTGCAAGCCTACCGCATTCCCATCTTTGAGATTGAGGGTTTTGAGGCCGATGATGTCATCGGGACACTCTCGCACCAGGCCGAGCAGCAGGGTTTCTTCACCTATATGGTCACCGGTGACAAGGACTTCGGCCAGCTGGTGACGCCCAACATCAAGATTTTCAACCCCGGCAAAAACGAAATCATGGGCGTCGAGGAAGTCAACGCCAAGTACGGCATCGAGAACCCCACCCAACTCATTGACATCCTGGGACTGATGGGCGATACCGCCGATAACATCCCCGGATGCCCCGGCGTGGGGCCCAAGAATGCCGAGAAACTCATCCAGCAGTTCGGCTCCATCGAGAACCTGCTGGAACACACCGACGAACTCAAGGGCGTCCAAAAACAGCGTATCGAGGAAAACGCCGAACTGATTCGCACGTCCAAGTGGCTGGCCACCATCATCACCGATGTGCCCGTCACCCTCGATGCCGACGCCCTGCAACGCGAGCCCGTCGATATGGAGGCTCTGCGGCAGGTATTCACCGAACTCGAATTCCGCACCCTCTCCCAACGACTGATTGACGGTGGAGAGGCCAACGCCGGTCTCGGAAACGCCGCCCAAGGCAGCCATGCCGAGACGCAACAACCCGCATCTCCGTCTCAAACGCCCGCCGCTGTCAAGCCCGCTGTGAAGGCCCAGCCCAAATCGGGCCAGCAGCTGTCGCTATTCGACCTCGACAATCCCGAGCCCGAGCAGCCCTCAGACCCGGCAGCACCCCAAAGTTATAAAACGCTGTATGACACGCCCCACAACTACACCGTTGCCGCAACCCCCATCGACGTGGCGACTATCGTGAGCGAGATGCAGGACCAACCGCGCATCGCAGTCAGCCTCATAGCATCAGGCAGCAATGCCATGCAACTCAAGATCATGGGTATCGCCTTCGCTGCCAAGGAGCATGAGGCGGCCTTCGTGATGTGTGACGGTCACCCCGAGATGCTCAAGGCGGTGGCGCCGCTCTTTGGCGGCAAAGCCTGTATCGTGAGCAGCGACATCAAGCGCCTCATGGTCACCCTGCATCAACACGGCATCCCCTTCACGGCGCCCTACTATGACACTTCGGTCGCCCACTATCTGCTGCAGCCCGAACGTGGGCACAGCATTGCCGAGATGGCCTACGAGCTACTGCACTACACGGCCATCAACCCCGAGAGCCTGCTGGGACCCAAAGGCCGCAACCAGCTCAAACCACAACAAATCCCTGCTGCCGACCTCGCACGATGGGCAGGAGAAGCCGCCGACCTGACCTTACAACTCCCCGACGTGCTTGACAAGCAACTCAAGGAACAAGGCCTGTACAAGCTGTTGAACGAGATAGAACTGCCGCTCGTCCAGGTGCTGGCCAGCATGGAACTTGCCGGAGCCAGAATCGATGAAAAGGCATTGAAAGAGTACTCCGTTACTTTGACAGAACAGATGAATAAGCTGGAGGCCGAGTGTCACCAGTTGGCAGGCATCAGTTTCAACACCGCTTCACCGGCACAGGTGGGCGAAGTGTTGTTCGATCACCTGAAAATCGACCCCAAAGCCAAAAAGACCAAAACGGGGCAATACAGCACCACCGAGGACATCCTGCTCAAACTCCGATACCGTCACCCGCTGGTGGACAAGATACTGGAGCTAAGGGGCATCCGCAAGCTGCTCTCCACTTATGTCAATGCCCTGCCGGCACTCATCAATCCCGAGACTGGCCGCATCCACACTACCTACAACCAGACCGTCACCGCCACGGGACGCCTATCCTCGACCAACCCCAACCTGCAGAACATTCCCGTGCGCTCCGACGACGGCAAGGAAATCAGGCGCGCCTTCATCCCTGCCGACGGTAACGTCTTCTTCAGTGCCGACTATTCGCAGATTGAGCTGCGCCTCGTCGCCGACCTGAGCCACGACAAGACCATGCTCGACGCCTTTGCCAACGGGCATGACATCCACGCCATCACGGCGGCACGCATCTACCACAAACCGCTCGAGCAGGTCACCGGCGACGAGCGCCGCAAGGCAAAGACGGCCAACTTCGGCATCCTTTACGGCATCAGCGCCTTCGGGCTGGCACAGCGCCTGAACATCCCTCGCGAGGAGGCCAAGATGCTCATCGACGGCTACTACACCACCTTCCCGCAAGTGCGTGACTACATCGACCGCAGCATCGCACAGGCGCGCGAGAAAGGCTATGTCACCACACTTTACGGCAGGCGCCGCATGTTGCCCGACATCAACTCGCGAAACGCAGTGGTAAGGGGCTTCAGTGAGCGCAACGCCATCAACGCGCCCATCCAGGGCACCGCCGCCGACGTCATCAAGCTCGCCATGGTGCGCATCTTTAAGCGCTTCAACGACGAGGGCATCCGCTCCAAGATGATACTTCAGGTGCATGACGAACTCAACTTCGACGTCATCCCCGAGGAGCTCGACCGTGTACAACGCATTGTCATCGAGGAGATGGAGGGCGTTTACAAGGGACAGGTACGCCTCACGGCAAGTCACGGAACGGCCAGCAATTGGCTCGATGCACATTAAATTGAGAGACAGCGTTTTACTACAAAGCAGGTAAATATTTTTCGTCAAATCTTGCTCAGATTGAAAAAATAGAAGTACCTTTGCACCGCTAAAACGAGATTCGGGGTGTAGCACAGTTGGTTAGCGCGCCACGTTCGGGACGTGGAGGCCGGAAGTTCGAGTCTTCTCACCCCGACTCAAGCAAGGGCAACAAGCCATTCAACGGTTTGTTGCCCTGTTTTTTGTATCTACAAAAACAAAGCACCCGACAGACAGGATGTCTCGGGTGCTTTATTGATAAGGTTATGCGCTAAGGCATATTATTTCTTAAAGAAGCGGTTGTACAGGCCGGTAAAGCCCTGGCCATGACGGGCCTCGTCACGGGCCATCTCATGAACGGTGTCGTGGATGGCATCCAGGTTCTGGGCCTTGGCCAGCTTGGCAATGCGGGTCTTGTGCTCACAGGCACCAGCCTCGGCGGCCATGCGTTTCTCAAGGTTGGTCTTGGTGTCCCAAACCACCTCGCCCAGCAGCTCGGCAAACTTGGCGGCATGCTCGGCCTCCTCAAAGGCATAGCGCTTGAAGGCCTCGGCCACCTCGGGATAACCTTCACGGTCGGCCTGGCGCGACATCGCCAGATACATGCCCACCTCGGAGCATTCGCCCTGGAAATCGGCCTTCAATCCTTCAAGGATTTCGGGGTCAACGCCCTTGGCAACGCCGATGACATGCTCGGCGGCATAAGCCACTTCTTCGTCCTCCTTGAGTTCTTTGAACTTCTCGGCGGGTTGTTTACACTGCGGACATTTCTCGGGAGGGGTGTCACCCTCATGCACGTAACCGCACACGGTACAGATCCATTTTTTAGCCATAATCAGATGTGAATTGTTTGATCGTTAGTTATTAAGTTAAACAAGATGGTTAATTCAGTTTGCTTGAGGCTCAGAGAACACTTTACTCGGTAACTTCCTCAAAGTCTTCAGGTCCTACGCCACACAGCGGGCACTCTTCGGGAGGTGTGTCACCCTCATGGATGTAACCACACACAACACATTTCCATTTCTTCATTGTTATAAATCGTTTTGATGGTTAATAAAAAATGATGGTTACAAAGTTAAGTCATACAGGCCCTATTTTCCAAATATTTTATTGTTTTTTATGAAAAAATCCCCACAAGGTGAACTTGCGGGGATTTTTCTTGTTTGGGCAATCGGGATTAGCCGTTGTGCTTCTTCATGACCTTGATGAGGTCGAGCATCTTGTGGCTGTAGCCAATCTCGTTATCATACCATGATACCACCTTGACGAACTTGTCGGTGAGGTAAACACCGGCGTCGGCGTCGAAGATCGAGGTCAGGGGGCAACCCATGAAGTCGCTGGAAACGACCTTGTCCTCGGTGTAACCCAGGATACCCTTGAGCTCACCCTCGCTGGCCTTCTTCATGGCAGCGCAGATGTCCTCCTTGGTAGCGGGGTTCTTCAGGTTCACGGTGAGGTCCACTACCGACACGTCGAGGGTGGGGACACGCATCGAGATACCGGTGAGTTTGCCATCGAGCTCGGGGATCACTTTACCCACGGCCTTGGCGGCACCAGTCGAGCTGGGGATGATGTTGCCGCAAGCGGCACGGCCACCACGCCAGTCCTTAGCGCTGGGACCGTCAACGGTGCGCTGGGTAGCGGTTACCGAGTGAACGGTGGTCATCAGACCGCTCTCGATACCGAAGCTGTCGTTCAACACCTTGGCGATGGGAGCCAAGCAGTTGGTGGTGCAGCTGGCGTTGCTGACGATGGTCTGACCGGCATACTTGTCGGTGTTAACGCCGCAAACGAACATATCAGCCTGACGGCCGTCGTCACCCTTCTTGCTGGGAGCTGACAGTACCACATACTTGGCACCAGCCTTGATGTGCTGCTCGGCGCGGTCCATGGTCAGGTAGAAACCGGTCGATTCAACGATATACTCGGCACCAATCTCACCCCAAGGGATGTTTTGGGCTTCCTTCTCAGCATAGATGTGGATGTGCTGACCGTTAACGATGAGCTCCTTCTTGTCCAGGTCATAGTCCACTGTGCCGTCAAAGCGACCGTGCATGGTGTCATACTTGAGCATGTAGGCCATGTAGTCAACGTCAAGCAGGTCATTGATACCTACTACCTCGATGTCGTTGATGTTCTCGGGCTCAAAAGCTGAGCGGAACACAAAGCGGCCAATACGTCCGAATCCATTAATACCGATTTTAATCTTCTCCATTTTTTAATGATTTTTTAATAAATAATGTAGATATATAACTTTTGTTTCAATTTTTTATTACCTTTGCATTGGCGTTTGTCCATAAACAGCCGCTATGCGGCTGCAAAGGTAGCAAAAATATTGATTCTTTGCCTACTTTATCTGGCAAAATGCTGTTTATAATGGCTTAATTAAGATTGTTTAATAAATTCGCAATTATAATATTAACTTTTAAAAACTGAAAAATTATGGGTTTTGTAAAAGAATTTAAAGAGTTTGCCATGAGGGGCAACGTAATGGACATGGCTGTCGGTGTTATCATGGGCGGTGCCTTTGGCAAGATTGTCAGCTCACTCGTTGACGATGTATTGATGCCTTTCATCGGCATGTTGACTGGCGGTATTGACCTGACTGGCCTGAAGTATGAGATGATGTTACCCGCCGTGGATGGTGGTGAGCCCATCGCTGGAGCTACGCTCAAGTATGGTATGTTCATCCAGAACATCATCGACTTTATCATCATCGCCTTCTGTATCTTCTTGATGATCAAGGCCATGAACAAGCTCATGCCCAAGAAGGAAGAGCCCGAGGCTCCCGCTGGCCCCACTCAGGAAGAGCTGCTTACCGACATCCGCGACCTGCTCAAGGACAAGAAGTAAGTTATTGCTGTGTCTTGCATGGGAACCGTGATGACTACGGTCGTCGGCCCTCAAGACATTACTTGACCTGACAAACAACACGCCCATGACCGTTCCAACGTGTCATGGGCGTGTCATTTTTATGACTTACTCTAAAGCTAAGAATAAGGCTATACCACACGAGGTATAACCTTATTTTGATAGGGAAATGAATTTTGGTCTTAAACCTTCAACAAACCGGTGCGGTATGCTTTTCCGATAAGCTCTGCCACGTTACGAGAGTTGGTCTTGCGCAACAGTTGCTTGCGGTGATACTCCACAGTATTCGATGAGATAAAGATCTTTTCTCCGATCTCTTTGCTGTTATATCCTATTGACAGCATTTCGAGCACTTCCTTTTCACGGGAAGTCAATTCAATCTTGGGGGTGCTCATAATATCATAAATTTTTATAAGATGCTAATTATAACGTACTTGCAAAAATAGGTAGTAAAACTCAGCGAGCCAAACAAAATTGCCGAAATTTGGACAAAATGATATCAAAACTACGTATTTCAGTAGAAAAAACTGATTATTTTAATCAAATTGCACCTTTTCAATGAAGATTTTGATTTTTAGCTACAGCTATCCGGTATGCCCATTAACAGGGCATTCCGGCGGATATGAGCAGCCTCTTGATTGTTACAGGTTGATGATGGCGGTGTGGTCGTTGATGACCGCCTCATGACTGGTGCCGATGTCGTTCAAGTCTTCGAGGATGCTGCGCATGACAAGCCTGAATTGGCCATAGATGCGCAACCTCAATGCAGCCTTTGCCAGCGGGCGCAGGATGCCTCTCACGGTACAGTTCACTACCTTGTCCACGCCCTCGATGAGTTGCTCGATAGTATGGCGGTTGTCCTGACCGCCCTCGTTACCCTCGGCAAAGGCGATGTAGGCATTGGTGGCCGATTCCTGCAGATGCTTGAGCAGCAGTTCGGCAATGCCGTCGGGGCTGTCGGGCAAGGTCACGTACCGCATGAAGAACGCATGCTTGTTGCGGTAATTGTCGATGGCACTACTGATTTCGGGCCAGTAGCGGGTGAGCACGCCGCGCGTCATAGTGGGGATGCAGTTCTTGAACACGTCACGGGCACGCTCGCCAAAGTCGGGGTCAGAGGGCAGACTGCTCAGGGTGATGCTGCGCAGTTGCAGCTTGCCCGCAATGGGGTTGCAGGTGGCGACACGCCATTGACAGGGATAGCCCACAGCCGATGCCGTGGACACCTCTACCATATTGCCGTTGCGCATGCTCGTCTGGCTGATGTCACTGATGTGGAGGTGACCAGTGAAGATGACGTGCACCCCGGCATCGACAAGACGTTGGCACAGCTGATGGGAGTCGTCAACCACATAGGGAGCCGCCAGCGTGTCCTCCATGTGGAAGTGCGGCACCAGGTGGTGATGCATCATCGCGATGACACGCCGGCCTGCGGCAGTCGCACGACTGGCCTGTTCCACCAGCCACTGCTGGCTGGATGCCTCGAGCATGCCGCTGGTCTTGCAGTGGTCACGGGCATCGCCGTGAGCGACAAAGGTATTGAGACGGTCCATACAGGCATCGATGGCAAGGATGGTGAGTTTATCGGTGATATCACGGCAGTAACTCAAGGTGTCCTGGTCACGGCGGGAGTTTTCGTCATATCCCATGTGGTGGTAAATCTCGGCGAACTCAGGCCGGGAGATGGTATCGGCAGGAATCGAGTTGTCGCCGTCATAGATTCGGGCGTCGGGGTTGTTGATGTCATGGTTGCCGGGAACAACGAGCACTTGGATGCCTGCATCCACCAGGCGTTGCAGCTGCGACACCACCAGCATGTGGCTCGCCCGCTCGCCGTCCTTGGTCAAATCACCTGTCACCAGCACAAAGTGCGGCTTGAGGTCCAGGATGCTGTCAACGATGGTACTTAAGATTTCGGCACTCTCGCGCAGCATTTTGCGGTCACGCACCAAGTATTGCTCAAAGGCGTCGCCATCATTGATAAGCAACTCAGGCGCCATCACGTGCAGGTCACTGATGACGGCAATCTTGATTGGGTTTGTGTTCGTCTTGTCCATAGCTTCATGTTCTCTTATATCAATTCAACTCCATCATGTCGATGTCAGGGAGCCATACGCCGTCGTTCCACAGGCGGATGACATTGTCACCCTTTTGCAAGTCGATATCGACCTTGATGGTCTGGGGTTTGTTCCAGTCCTTACCGTTGACCGAATAGGTGCCCACCTGCTTGCCATTGACCTCAACATTAAACTCCCTCCAGTTGCCGGCATAGAAATGAATGGTCATGGTTCTGGGACCCGACTGGTTGACGTTGACATGACGCCACTGCAGGTCATTGCCAGGGCGATAGCCCAGATAGCAGGCGACATAGCCGCCTGATGCATTGTCCTTGGGTATGTAGCTGCCGGTGTAAACGTCGTAGTAGAGATGCAGCTCCTGGTATTGGCTCAAGAAGGCGGTTTCGGCCTCATAGACCTTGCGCTCCAGGCGTTTTTCACCTTTTGCCCGGTAGATGCGGGTGCCATGCGCCGGTACCTTGACGGTCACCGACCCGGTAGCCCGACCAGCGTCACTTTGGGCGATGCAGTCGTACATTTCTACCCTACCCCCTAAATCAATGGTTTGGAAGTCAAGAATGACGGTCTGTTCCTTGTCGCTGGGATTATAAACGGCAAAGGCTCGTTCCTTGCCTTGAAGCTGCTTGATGTCCTTGACCAGCACATAACATTCACCCTGCTTGGCGGCAAGATAGGCCTGCAGATGCAAGGGGTCCTGATTCAGGGCAATAAGGTCGCGGTTGGTCAGCAGCTTGAGGGACTGAGGCTTGATTTTTGCCATGTCACACCCTATGAGCAATGGTGACGACATGATGCACCACATCCCGAAGTGCGTCTCGTCCTCGGTCTGCGACATCGATCGCCCCACTTCCAGCATGTCCATGTCGTTGTAGTGACCGTCATGGCAGTAGGCACTCATGTAAAGATTCTCGGCAAGTATCTCTTTCACCGACTTCCAGGCATCATAGATATCGCCTGTCGTGCGCCACGAGTCGGCGACATCGGCGACCCATGTACCGGGATAAGCCCAACGGCAGATGTTGAAGACCACACCAGGCTTGCCGCAGTTGCGTATCGCATTGGAGATGCGGGTATATTGCTCCCGCTCGTCAAGGTCCAGATGCCTTCCGCCGCAATAATCGACCTTGATGAAGTCAAAGTCCCAGTCGCGGAAGTAGAGTTGGCAGTCCTGCTCCTCGTGACCCGCCAGGCCCACGCCGACACCCCATGGCTGACGATTGCCCGAGCCGCAGGTGTTGTCGCCGGCATCACTGTAAATGCCTGCCTTGAGGCCCAACGAGTGGATATAGTCCACCAGGGCACGCATCCCGCCAGGGAAGCGCTCGGTATTCAGGCGCAAGTGCCCGTCCTCACCGCGTCCCTGCCAGTAGCCGTCATCTATATTGATATAGAGATAGCCCGCGTCCTGCAGCCCGCTCTGATGCATGGCCTCGGCCTGCTGACGTATGAGCCGCTCGTTGATGTCAAGGGCAAACGTGTTCCACGAGCTCCAACCCATCGTGGGAGTTCTCTGGGCTTGCGATGACATGGCTACCGCCAACACCGCCAACATGATGATTATCCTTTTTGTCATAGTCATGTCTTAACTTAATTATAGGGTGGATTGCTTTTCTTTTGCAGTGGTCTTGATTTTATGACGGGTTATTCCTGTGGCAATAAGATTGATAATCCAGCCAATTCCTAATACCATTAATCCCCATGCCATAAAATAACCTGAATAATAAAATCTTCCGTTTTCGGCGGAGAGCTCTTCAGAATTCAATTGACTGAAGTCAACATCAAAACCAATATACATCAAGGAGTCCATTATTAAGAAGATCGCCCCGAAAACAATCAGCACACGCCACAAAGTGCCCCAAATCCCATAGCCGAACAATTGCTTGTAGGCGATGACGGAATAAATTAAAACCACAGCCGCGCAGATATAGTAATAAACAGCGAAGTTAATGAGCAAGAGGGGCAACAATATGATGTATGTCAGGACCAGATTAAGCACACACAAAAACACTTGGATAAAAAAGCCCTGGGGAAGCGTGTGACGGGTACGAAGGGGCGAGTAGCGGAACATGATCCAAACAGGCAAAATGTACAATAACGCCATGATAAGGTAAGTCCAAGCAAAATGCCCTTGATTCCACTCATCAAACCCCACGAAGGGTTTGGTTTGGTCACCGTAAACATTAAAAGAACTGCCGAACAAGAGCGGAAGCAAATAGTAAACTATAAGCGCGACTATCACCGCAACGAAAAACAACATCTTCACAGGCGGGAAACTCACTTGACGCTTGCCATCGATATAGTCACCGATGAGGTAACCGGGACGCAACATCAGATGCCAAATCGACAGGGGCATGGAATGGGTACCAAGCCCCCAAATGTCCATAACACTCTGCCGCACGCTACGCCAATTGATGGGACCGACCCCTGCCCTTTGTGAGCAATGGGGACAATAGTTGCCGACGTAGTCATTTTCGCAGTTGTAGCAATGCTGCGTCTCGGTGCTGGAGAAGCTATAATCCTCAGCCTTTGGCTGCCACTGGCGGATTCGGCTAAGAAGCGATTTCTTTTGCTGTTTGTCCATTGTGATTATTTTATTTTCAGCTACAAATATAATTGAATTTTACCATTTGACACAGCCAACAGACAAAAAGCTACAAAAATGACCAAAAAACTGAAAACAAGCGGCGATAAAGTAGAAACTATTTCGTACCTTTGCACGTTCAAAACCATCTTATACCCGTTTCTATGGACGTTAAACAATCAATGCGTGAAATACTGGAGGCCGAGAGCAAGGCCGTCCTTAACATACCCGTTACCGATGCCTACGAAGAAGCCGTGAACCTCATTGTCGAGCAAGTGAAACATGAGGGCGGAAAACTCGTTACTTCAGGTATGGGAAAATGCGGCCAAATCGCCGACAATATTGCCACCACTTTTTCATCAACGGGTATCCCCGCCATCTTCCTCCATCCCAGTGAAGCCCAGCATGGCGACCTGGGTGTGGTACAGCCCCACGACGTGCTGTTGCTGCTTTCAAACTCAGGACGAACCAACGAAATATGCGCACTCGTCTCGCTGGCGCACAACCTCTACCCCCAGTTGAAGATTGTGGTCATCACTGGCAACAAGGACAGTGAACTGGCCCACCTGGCCGACATCTGCCTGTGGACCGGCAATGCCCCTGAGGTGTGCCCCTTAGGACTCACGCCGACAACATCGACAACGATGATGACGGTGATTGGCGACGTGCTCGTGGTCAACACCATGCGCGCCACCGGCTTCACCAAGGAGGACTACGCCCTGCGCCACCACGGCGGATACCTCGGCAGCAAGGCCAAAGGAACAGAATACAAATAACACAAGACGACGAACGATGAACCCGCTTCCCATCAGCATCGCCCTGCCCCGTTTCAAGAACGACATGACCATTGCCCGGGCGCAGATGGTCACGGCCGGCTCTATGCCCACAGTCAAGGGTTTGGAACCAGGCATCATCACCGAGATGCAGATGTGCTTTGCCGAATACCTTATTGCCGAAAAGCGTGATTTGGAGGCGGAACAGGCCATCGAGGAATTCATCTACGACGACGAGCGCATGGCACAATTGCCCGAGCTGTATGCCGCATGGTTGTGGCTCGCACGCATGGCGCTGCTCATCGACAGCGGCAACGCCTCCCTGTCATTGGGGGCTGCCGAGAATGCCCTGCTCGTGCTCTCGGACCACCACGGCAAGAAGACCGAGGATTTCCATGCCATTGTAGCGTCGTTGCTCTACAACCTGGCACTGGCCCATCACGATATGGGCGACAACAGCAGGGCCGCCAAAGAACTGACCAAGGCACAGCAACTGCTTGAGCGCCTCGCCAAGCGTAATGAAGCGCGTTTCTCAGCGATGCTGCTCATGGCGGTAGAGGCTTCCACCGAGGTCATCAAGTCCAAGACCAAGCAGATGAATGTGCTCGCCCACTACCAATCGGCCAGCGAGCTTTACATGAAAGAACTCAACAGCGGTGACGCCAATGCCACGCGCACGGCCATGTCCAATCTGGTGGACACTTTGGGAAAAGAGGGCGACATCATGCTGGAGATGGGCAACGGCCGTAATGCCGTCAAGTACTACACCAAGGCGCTGCGCTACCAGAAGAAGCTGGGCGAGAAAATGGGACACCGCGAGTTGACGCTCTCCATCGGCCTCGCCAAGGCGCTCTTGCGCCTGATCAACCGCCGTGCCGCAGCCGAGCAGCTCTTGCGCTCGCTGCTGCCGCTGGCCCAACGCCTTGACGCAACAGCCGAGGCAAATGAAATCCAGGAATTATTGAACAACAAGAATAAAAACGTCAACATCATGACACTGCTCAAGAGTATCTTTACCGCTACGCTCATCATCATGTGCACCCTGAGTGCACAGGCGCAACTCATCGTGGGCCACCGTGGCTCGCAATGGGGCGTGGAGAATACCCGTGCCGCCTTCATCAACGGCGCCAATGCCGGTGCATGGGGCCTGGAATGCGACATCCGCGTCACGGCCGACGGCACTTTTGTCGTCAGCCACGATGCCAGCTACAAACGCCTTGCGGGACCCGAGACCGAGATTGCGCAGATGAATACTGCCGCCGTCATGGCGACGCCCCTCACCCAAAAGCGCCACGGCATTACCTATGCCGGCACACCTTGCACCCTGGGGGAATTTCTTGACATCTGCAACGAGTACAATGTGGTGCCCGTCATCGAAGTGAAAGTCTGCACCAACATCCACAGCAATACCAAAGCCGAGAATGAGCCCGTCTTTGACGGCATTCCCGCACTCATCAACCTGATTGAGCAGAAAGGTCTGACTGAAAAGGCCGTCATCATCTCGTTCATGCCTGGCGTGGTTGACTTCATCCACCGCCACTATCCCGACGTCACCGTTCAGGTGCTGGCGGGCGACGAGGACGGTACCATCATGGAATGGGTGGAATGGTGCAAGCAATACAAGATGGACCTGGATGTCGTTCACACCATCGTCACCAAGGAGGCTGTTGACGCCATGCATGCCGCAGGGCTCAAGGTCAACGTCTGGACCGTGGACAAGGTCGAGGACTTTGAACGCGTCAAGGCCATGGGAGTGGACTTCATCACGACCAATGCCCGCTTCCCCAAGGACTTATAAACCTTTCCAGGTAGCAGGTTTAAACTCATTTCTATTAACCATTCCTTATCAGCTAATAAGAACGTGTCAACTCAACTAAACAAGAACGAGGGTTCAAGCGCCCTCCACACACTGCCGCACGTTGATGGCCTGACAGTGGGCATCGTCTGCGCCGAGTGGAACGAAAAGATTACAGGCGCCCTGTTGCAGGGGGCTTTAGATTGCTTTAAACAGGAAGGTTACGAGGACATCACTGTCGCCTATGTGCCCGGCACCGTCGAACTGACATTCGGCGCCGCCCAGATGGCACGCAGCGGCAGGTTTGACGCCGTAATCATGATTGGTTGCGTCATCAGGGGCGGAACGCCGCATTTCGACTATGTTTGCGACAACGCCACACAGGGATGTTCCTACCTCAATGCCACCCAGAATGTGCCTGTCATCTTTTGCGTACTCACCTGTGACGACCTCCAGCAGGCGCTTGACCGCGCCGGTGGAGCCTTAGGAAACAAGGGTACCGAAGCTGCCGAAGCCGCCATCAAGATGGCGCACTTCGCACGCACCTACAGCCACTAAACAACCACAACGGTTTTTCATAGCAAAAGCCGCATGCTGACTTGGATTCAGTATGCGGTTTTGTTAAATATTATTAAATAATGTGAAACGTTCTCTTGTTTTTGGGCGCATCTACACATTGTATATTGCGTGAATGCAAAAAAAGGAGTACTTTTGCGCCAGCATTCGTGAGAGGGGGCAATCGAGCTTCCTCGTTTTTATTATAAAAAACTGAACCGATGATTGACAAACAGGCTCTTGAACAGGTAATTAACGAGGCGCTTCAAGGCACCAAGATGTACCTTGTCACGCTCAATGTGAGCAAGGACAACGTGATTGACGTAGCTCTTGACAGCGACGAGAACATCACAGTTGACGACTGCGTGGCAGTGAACGATGCTGTCATGGCTGCTTTTGACCGCGACGTCGAGGACTTTGAGTTGACGGTGGGATCCTATGGCATCACTTCACCGTTGCTGTTGCCCCGCCAGTATGTTAAGAACGTGGGTAACGACGTGGAGGTATTGACCGCCGACGGCCGTAAGCTCAAGGGCGTCATCTCGGCTGCCGACGATGAGGGCTTTACCCTCTCGACAACTGTCAAGAAGAAAATCGAGGGCAAGAAACGTCCCGAGATGGTTGAGGAACAGGAGAAGTTCAAATACAACGAAGTTAAATACGCAAAATATATCATCAAAATTTAGGATTTAGCTACCAGGCGTTAAGCGTTAGGTTTTAGGCAAATAATGATGCCACCTAATGCCAAAACCAAAGAACTAAAACCTACAAAGTAAAATTATGGCTAAAAGAGAAGAAGCGGCGAACATGGCCGCACAGTTTGCCGAGTTTAAGGAACTCAAGGACATAGACAAGACTACTCTCATCAGCGTGCTCGAGGAGTCTTTCCGCAGCGTGCTGACCAAGATGTTCGGTAACGACGACAACTTCGACGTCATCGTTAACCCGGACAAGGGTGACTGTGAGATTTATCAGAACCTGGAAGTAGTTGAGGATGGAGAGGTGGAAAACCCCAACAAGCAGATTTCACTGAGTGAGGCCCAAGCCGATGACGACCCCGACTGCGAAGTAGGTGAAGAGCACACCAGGAAGATTGACTTTGCCAAATTCGGCAGGCGTGCCATCCTGAACCTGCGCCAAACGTTAGCCAGCAAAATCCTTGACCTGCAGAAAGACGCCATCTACAACAAGTTCAAGGCGCTTGAAGGTCAACTGGTAGCAGGCGAGGTTTACCAGGTTTGGAAGAAGGAAGTGCTGCTGCTCGATGACGACAAGAACGAGTTGCTGTTGCCCAAGGATGAACAGATTCCCACCGACATCTACCGTAAAGGCGATGTCGTACGCGCTGTCATTGAGAAGGTTGACAACACCAACAACAATCCTAAGGTCATCGTTTCGAGGACCAGCGAGAACTTCCTGCGCCGCTTGTTCGAGCAGGAGGTGCCCGAGATTCATGACGGACTCATCGTCATACGTGCCGTGGCACGCGTTCCGGGAGAACGTGCAAAAATCGCCGTTGAGAGCTATGACGACAGGATTGACCCCGTGGGCGCTTGCGTGGGCGTGAAAGGTGCTCGCATCCATGGCATCGTACGCGAGTTGAGGAACGAGAACATTGACGTAATCAACTATACCAGCAATCCCCAGTTGCTGATTCAGAGGGCACTGAGTCCCGCCAAGATCTCTTCTATCCGCTTGGATACCGAAGAGAAGCACGCCGAGGTGTTCCTGCGTCCCGATGAGGTTTCTCTGGCCATCGGTAAGGGCGGTTTGAACATCAAGCTGGCAAGTATCCTCACCGGCTACAGCATCGACGTTTACCGCGATGTAGAGACCGAGGTAGAGGAAGACATCTACCTTGATGAGTTCAAGGACGAGATCGACGAGTGGGTAATCGAGTCGCTCAAGAACGTGGGCCTTGATACCGCAAAATCGGTTCTCCGCACATCGCGTGAGGAACTCATCGACAAGGCTGACCTTGAAGAGGCTACCGTGGACAACCTCCTGGCAGTACTCAGGGCCGAGTTCGAGGAATAATCCAGTTTTATCACATCATCAATCTCAATAGCAAAAAATACAGCTGAAAGCATATTGCAGAAAGCGAACTGAAAAAGACAATAAAGAATGGCGATAAAGATCAGTAAAGTCATCGCAGATTTAAATGTGGGAAGGCAGACCATCGAGGAATTCCTGCACAAGAAAGGCATTGAAATCGATGCCAGCATCAACGCGCGCATTCAGGACGACGTGTATGAGATGCTCGTAAAGGAATTCAAACCCGACATGGACCTCAAGTCCAAGTCAGACAAGATGGCCAACGAGCGGCAGAAAGGCAAGGCCAAACAAACTGCAGCCAAAGAGACCCAAGAAATCAAGACTGTCGTGCCTGGACAGAAACCGACTTTCCTGGGAAAGATCGACTTGGAAAGCGCCGGGAAATCAAAGCCCGCCTCCAAGCCTGAGCCCCAGCCCGAGGAAGAAAAGGCTAAGGCAGAGAAGGAAGAAAAGATCCCTGTAGAAAAAGCTGCAAAGAAGCCGGCCGTGAAGAAATCTTCCAAGAAAGACAAGGAGCAGGAGGTTGCTCCCGAGCCCGTAAAAGAGGAAACTGCGCCCGTACAAGAGCCTGAGACGCCCGACATCCAGGAAGTTGTTGAGCAGCCCGTTGAAGAGGTCGATGTACCCGAGAGCCAAAAGGAGGAGGAAGAGGTATTCAAGCCCGTTTCCGAGACCGTTGGCGGCCCGCAACTCAAGGTGGTGGGCAAGGTGGACCTGACTTCCATCAACCAGCAGACTCGTCCGCGCAAGAAATCTAAAGAGGAAAAACGCAACGAGCGCATTGCCAAGGCCCAGGCCGAAGGCGCTGCCAACAAGAAAAAGCGCAAACGCATCGGTAAGGAAAAGATTGACATCGAAGCTGCCGGTAACCAGGCCTCGTTCCCCTCGGGCAAGTCCCGTGGCGGAAAAGACGAAGGCGGCAAGCGCAACAAGGACAAGAAGAGCAACCGCAAGCCCCTCAGGCCCGAAGTCAGTGAGGAAGATGTTCAGCGCCAGATGAAGGAGACGCTGGCACGCCTTACTGCCAAGAGCACCAAGAAGGCTGCGGCAGCCCGTCGCCGTGAGCGCCGTGAGGAACATCGTGAGGAGGCTCGTGAGGAAGCCGCAATGGCAGCAGCACAGAGCAAAATTCTGAAGCTCACTGAGTTCGTTACCGCCAATGACCTCGCCAGCATGATGAACGTGCCCATCAACAAGGTTATCGCCACTTGTATGAATCTGGGCGTGATGGTGAGCATCAACCAGCGTTTGGATGCCGAGACCATCAACATCGTTGCCGACGAGTTCGGTTTCAAGACCGAATATACCAGTGCCGAAGTAGCGCAAGCCATCAGCGAGGAAGAGGACGATCCCGCAGATCTCGTTCAGCGTCCTCCCGTTGTCACTGTCATGGGACACGTCGACCACGGTAAGACTTCGTTGCTTGACTACATCCGCAACTCCAATGTGATTGCCGGTGAGGCAGGTGGTATCACACAGCACATCGGTGCTTATAACGTGAAGCTGCCCAACGGCCGCCGCATCACCTTCCTTGATACCCCTGGTCATGAGGCATTTACCGCTATGCGTGCCCGTGGTGCCAAGGTCACCGATATTGTTATCGTGATTGTCGCTGCCGACGACAGCGTCATGCCGCAGACGGTAGAGGCGCTTAACCACGCATCGGCTGCTGGCGTACCCATCATTTTTGCCATCAACAAGATTGATAAGCCCGGCGCCAATCCCGAGAAGATTAAGGAGGAGCTCGCCAACATGAATTACCTGGTTGAGGACTGGGGAGGCCAGTACCAGAGTCAGGACATTTCGGCGAAAAAGGGTATCGGCGTGAATGAGCTGATGGAGAAAGTGCTGCTCGAGGCCGACATGCTTGACCTCAAGGCCAACCCCAACCGCAAGGCTACGGGTTCCATCATTGAGTCCTCACTCGACAAGGGACGCGGTTACATTGCCACCGTGCTGGTCGACAACGGTACGCTCCACGTGGGTGACA
This sequence comes from Muribaculaceae bacterium, assembly GCA_017427945.1. Classification (GTDB taxonomy): domain Bacteria; phylum Bacteroidota; class Bacteroidia; order Bacteroidales; family Muribaculaceae; genus Sodaliphilus. Next base: position 29,488 of record JAFRRT010000023.1, read on the forward strand.
TCGTGCTTGCCGGCACCCATTATGGTAAGGTGAAGGCCATGTTCAACGAGCGTAACTCACGCATCACCGAGAGCGGTCCTTCAACGCCTGCCTTGATTTTGGGTCTTGACGGCGCTCCCACCGCCGGTGACAAGTTCAATGTAATGGACACAGACCAGGAGGCACGTCAGATTGCCAACAAGCGTGAGCAGCTGCAGCGTGAGCTGAGCCGCCGCACCCAGCACCGTATCAACCTTGAGGACATCGGTCGCCGCCGTGCTTTGGGTGAGTTCCATGAACTCAATATCATCGTTAAGGGTGACGTTGACGGCTCCATCGAGGCTCTGAGCGACTCGCTCATCAAGCTCTCGACTCCCGAGGTTCAGGTGAATGTTATCCACAAGGCTGTCGGTGCTATTACCGAGAGCGATGTCACTCTGGCCGCTGCCAGTGATGCCTACATCGTCGGCTTCCAGGTGCGTCCGTCGGCTTCAGCCAAGCGCGCTGCCGAACAGGAAGGTGTTGACATCCGTCTGTACTCCATCATCTATGATGCCATCGAGGAGGTCAAGAGCGCTATGGAAGGTATGCTCCAGCCCGACATCAAGGAAGAGGTTACCGGAAGCGCCGAGGTGCGTCAGGTTTACCACATCAGCAAGGTGGGAACCATCGCCGGTGCTATGGTTCTCGAGGGCAAAATCAAGCGTGGCAGCAAGGTACGCCTCATTAGAGACGGCATTGTTATCCACACTGGAGAGCTGGCTTCGCTTAAGCGCTTCAAGGATGACGCCAAAGAAGTCACCAGCGGCTTTGACTGCGGTTTCAGTCTCAAGTCCTACAACGACCTCAAGGAAATGGACATCATCGAGGCATTCGAGGAGATTGAGGTCCACAAGACCCTGTAACAATGAATTATTACCTGAATATAGGTAGCAACATTGGCGACCGGCGCGATAACCTCTATCGCGCCGTCGTCGCTTTATCGGCGGGAACAGGCGGCTGTGCGGTCTCCTCCATCGTCGAGAGCGAACCCTGGGGTTTTGAAAGCGAGAACAGGTTTATGAATCTGGGAGTACACCTCTACAGCGACTTGGAGCCCCTGGTGATGCTGGAACACATTCATGAGATTGAGCGCCGATTGGGCAGCGCGGCACATCGTGATGCACAAGGGGGATACATCGACCGCTTGGTGGACATCGACATCATGGCCATCGATGACATTGTGATTGATACCCCTACCCTGCAAGTGCCGCACCCACATCTCCCAGAGCGCGATTTCTTCCTGCGACCCATGATGCAGTTAGCCCCCGACTGGAGACATCCCATAACGGGCCTCACGGCTGAGCAAATGCTAACTTACTTGCCGTAGTTGTTGACCTTGCGGTAATTGTTGGGCGAAAGGCCCAAATGCTTTTTCACATATTTTCCAAAGAATGAGAGGTTGTCAAAGCCCATCTTGGCGGCAACTTCCTTAATGCTCAAGTCACTGTATAGCAGCAGTTGCTTAATGCGACTGATGGCAGCGTTGGCGATGAGTTCGCTGGCCGTGAAATCGCTGTGCTTGCGACACACGCTGGTGAGGTATTTGGGAGAGACACACAACTCGTCGGCATAGGACTTGACACTGCGGTTCACATTGCTGTTCTCGGCTATCAGGAACATAAAACGCCTAAAGATTCTGTCACCTTGCCTGAGCATGTCTTCCTCATTGCCGCTGTTCAGGTGCTTGTTGATGTTTGAAAGCAGGTCATAGGCAAAGCAGCGGATGATATCGCGAACCGTCTCACGGCCAAAGTTCATTTCCTGATGGTCCATCTTGAAGACCAGCAGTTCATAGTATTTCATCATCAGGTCCACCTCGTTCTGTTCGAGTTTGATGACAGGATTGGCCATGATGTGCATGATAGACTGCAGCAGGCTCTTATTGAAGAAGGCAAAACCCATGTCGGTACTCATGGCACAGATGATGCAACTGAAATTCTCGGTATGACGCACATTGTCAACCACCATCTTGCGGTCAACAAACAGCGAGCTGTTCCTGTCCAACTGGTAGTTGACACCGTTCAGGCCAAGCGTGAGCCGCCCCTCAGTCACAATGACATAGGCGATGAAGTTGACCTTGAATTGCTTCATCAAGCCTGGTATCGACGTGATGTTGTCGGCAAAATAAATTTCGCCGTCATTGTATTTGAGGTTATGATAGACCTGAGGCACGTCATGCAGGTCCAGCTCGGTGATATTCTTCGGTTCCATAACTGAGTTTACATTTTGGCTGCGAAGATATCAACAAATTCCCGAAAACACAATCTTTTATAGCATAAACGTGATTTCATTCCCCACCCCGTCATCATTACTTCAACCCTGTTTCACCAGCGCCGTCATGTCGCAAACATGACTTTTTCCCAAGAACATGCCTTTTTTACAAAAAAAAATCCTAACTTTGTCAGCGACATGACGAATAAGGGGCGCAACAAACCTTCAGCCCCTTGTTTCCGTTGACTGTATTATTGATAACTACGACCTACATTTATGTCTGATTCTAATGATACCATACGCGTTTCGGTGATTATCGGCATATTTAATTGCGCGCCTACCCTTGTCGAGGCACTGGACTCGCTTTATGCTCAGACCTACCAAAACTTCAAAATCATCTTGTGTGAAGACGGTTCCAGCGACAACACTTATGAGGTGGCAAAGCAATATGCCTCACAGCACGATAATATCATCCTCATACGCAACGAGAGGAATATGGGCCTCAACCACACCCTGAACCGTTGCCTTGAGCTTGCCGACACCGAGTATGTCGCACGCATGGACGGTGATGACATCTCATTGCCCGAACGCTTCGAGAAAGAGGTGCGTTTCCTTGATGAGCATCCCGAATACGCTTTCGTGAGTGCTCCCATGATCTACTTTGACGAGCAGGGTGAATTCAAGCGAGGCAGGCAATTCAACAACCCGACCGGACTGGATTACCTTAATGGACGTACTTACTGCCATGCCCCCGTGATGATGCGTCGCACGGCCTATGAAGCAGTCGGCGGATATACCGTCTCTGACTATCTGCTTAGGCTGGAAGATCAGCACCTGTGGTACAAACTCTACTGCCAGGGATACAAGGGTTATTGTCTGGAAGAGCCGCTCTACATGATGCGTGACGACCGCAATGCAACCCGTAGACGCAACTTCAAAGCACGCCGCAACGAGATGTTCATGCGCCTGCGTATCTGCCGCAAGTTTCATCTTGCATGGTGGCATTACCCCGAGAGTATCATTGTCCCCATGATAAAGTGGGCAATGCCCACCTCGCTCTATGAGCATTACCACCGCAAAGCCAAGAATTCAAAAAAGAGCTAAACAACACATTATGAAAATCCTTTTCAACAATAACAATTTATCTGGTCTTGTCATCTTCAGAATTGACATTATTAATCACTTTATTTCTGAAGGGCACGAAGTCATCCTCGTCTCACCTAAAGGCAACAATGAGGACATGAAAAAGATTCCTCAACAAGCCAAGTTCATCCCAATCAACGTGAACAGGACTTCAACAGGCATAGCCGAAAACATCAAGTACTTGAAACAGTTAAATAAAGTCCTGAAGGCCGAAAAGCCCGACTATATGTTTAACTTCACCATCAAGCCCAACGTTTACGGCTCAATTGCAGCCAAGCTACAAGGCGTCCCCAGTACATGTATGATTGCCGGATTAGGTTATGCTTTTTCACACAATGACTTCAAGTCTAAGGTAGCAAGAGCCCTATACCGCTTCAGCATGAAATTCACCCAACACATCATGGTATTGAACGAAAGCAACTACAAGACTGTTATCGAGAAAAAGATAAGTTCAGAGAATAAAGTCATCTGGCTTCGTGGTGGCGAGGGTGTGAATCTGAACAATTATCCTTTTTACGACAACACGGCTGATGACACAAGATTTGTTTTCATTGCACGACTCATTCCCGATAAAGGATACCGCGAATTCACCCAAGCCGCCAAAGCCGTCAAAGACAAGTATGCCAACGTGCATTTCCACGTCATCGGCGGCTATGATGAAGGCTATCCAAATGCAATAACCAAAGCTGAGGTTGAGCGGGACGTGGAAAACGGTTATATTGAGTATCTAGGCACCTTCAGCAATATGCTTGAGGTGTACAGCCGCCCGGGAACGGTCATCACCATCCCATCTTACTACAGCGAGGGGTTGAACAGGTCCCTCATGGAGGCTTGCTCATGCGGTAAACCCATTATCACAACAAACATCTTTGGATGTAAAGAGACCGTTGAGGACGGCGTGAACGGCTTCCTGGTCGAGCCCAAGAACGTGCAATCGCTCGTGGATGCCATCACCCGCTACATTGAACTCAGCAAGGAGCAAAAGCGTCAGATGTCTCTTGAAAGCCGTAAGTTTGCCCAAAGCCGCTTCGACGTCAATAATGTGATTGCCGTCTATGACGACATTATCACTAAAGCCATCAAAGCCTGACACTTTCTAAAAGCTATATACATTAAATGAAAAGCGTCGACAGACAAACTGCCGGCGCTTTCAGATTATTGCATTATGGTACTCCCGCTGGGAATCGAACCCAAATCTAAGGTTTAGGAAACCTCCATTCTATCCATTGAACTACAGGAGCATCATCAAATCGGTTGGTGACGGTTTGGCACTGTCGCCAACCGATTTGCCTTAAGTTTCAAGGTTTACTTCCTGGCAGTTGCCAAGGCAGCCTCCTTCTTGTCACTGCGACGCGCAATCCAGTAAGCTACAGGAGATGCGATGAACAGTGACGAGCAGGTACCGATGATAACACCGAGGATCATTGCGAAGATGAAGCTGCGGATTGACTCACCACCCAGGAACAACATGATGAACAGCACGAGCAAGGTCGTGATAGAGGTCATCATGGTACGTGACAACGTGCTGCACAGCGCCTTGTTGAAGGTAGTGTACAGATCCTGCTTGGGATAGAGCTTGCGGTACTCACGCACACGGTCAAATACAACCACGGTATCGTTCACCTGATAACCGATAACGGTCAGGATAGCGGCGATGAACGTCTGGTCAATCTCCATCGAGAAGGGCAGCATACCATGCAGGTTGTAGAAGCCGATAACCACAAACGACGTGAACGCAACGGCAGCAAGAGCGCCGATAGAGAACGCGATGTTGCGGAAACGGAACAGGATATACAACGCCATGGCGAGCAGCGAGAACAGCACAGCCCATACAGCCTGACGGGTCATGTCACTTGCGATGCTCGGGCCCACAGTCTCACTCGACAGTACACCCACGCTCTCGTTAGAAGTGCTGAAGTCCTCTTTGCTCATCGAGCCGAGCTCACTCTTCAAACCGTTGTAGAGCTTATCCATGATTTCATCGTCAACGCCTTCGCTGGTGTCGTTGATCTTGTAGTTGGTCGAAACACGCACCTTGGTGTCGTTATCGATGGTGATCACCGAAGTATTGGCACCAGGGAACTGCTCTTCAAGCTGAGCATCCAAAGCCAAGGTCGATACAGGATGGTCAAATTGAACCACGAAGTTGCGACCACCTGAGAAGTCGATACCACGGTTCAGACCACGCAGGCCGAACAAAGCGCCCATGATCACGATGAGAGCCAACGCGATGAAGGCAGTCTTCTTGGCAGCGCCCATAAAGTCAAAGCTGACATTCTGGAGCAAGTTGCGGGTCAACGGAGTGGTAAAGGTCATCTTGTCGAAGGTACCCTTGTTCACGAAGTGCTCCATCACCAGACGGGTTGCGAATACTGCTGTGAAGAACGAGCAGCAAATACCAATTACCAGGGTAACGGCAAAACCGCGGATGGGACCTGAACCGAGCAGGATCAGGATGATACCCGTAATGATGGTGGTCAAGTTAGAGTCGAAGATGGCCGAGAACGCGTTCTTGTAACCGTCGCTCACAGCAGCCTTCAGGCCCTTACCTGCACGCAATTCCTCCTTACAACGTTCAAAGATAAGCACGTTGGCGTCCACCGCCATACCCAGCGTCAGCACGATACCGGCGATACCAGGCAGGGTAAGTACGCTCTGGAACGAGGCAAGAATACCGATGGTGAAGAAGAGGTTCATCAACAGACCCAGGTTAGCAATGTTACCGGCATAAACACCGTAAGTGCAAACCATGAAGATCATCAACAGAATCAAGGCAACGATGAACGAAATCACACCCTTGCGGATGGACTCCTTACCCAGCGACGGACCAATCACACTTTCACTGGCCACGTTAACGCGGGCAACCATCTTACCTGACTCAAGCACGTTTGCAAGGTCACCAGCCTCTTCAACAGTGAAGCGACCGCTGATCTGCGAACGACCACCGTCAATCTGGCTGTTCACATTGGGGAACGAATAAACCTGGTCATCGAGTACGATGGCGATAGCCTTGCCGATGTTCTGACCGGTGATGCGGCTCCAGTTACGGGCACCCTCATCATTCATGGTCATCGACACGATCTGACCCTGCAGGTTGTCAAACTCACTGGTAGCGCGGGTAACGACGTCACCGTTCAGGACGGGCTGGCCGTTAACAGTGCGCAATGCAACGAGCTGGAAGGCCTCATGACCACCCTGCATCTTCTCGGGCTTAACGGTCCAAGCCAGCTTCAAGTCAGCGGGCAGAATCGTCTTGGCAACCGGCGACCTCAGGATAGCGTTCACAGCTGCGGTGTCAGCAGCGCTGACATAACCCACAACGGGCGAACCAGCCTGAGCGCTTGCCAGAGCCTCAAAACCAGTGAGCTGGGCAAGAGTCAGAGCACCCTCAGTCTTCTTGGGCTCTTCCTTCTTAGCCTCTTCAGCCTTGGCAGTAGCCTCAGCCTCGGCCTTTGCGGGCTCTGCAGCAGCTTCCTCGGCAGGAGCCTCGGCATTCTCAGCAGTAGCCTCTTCGGCAGCAACGGTCTTGTTGGCCTGAGCCTGGTCACTGAGCTGACGCAACGAACCGACGATATCGGCCAGCGTATAGGTCTCGTAGAACTCCAGGTTAGCAGCGCCCTGCAACAGTTTGCGAACGCGCTCGGGTTCCTTCACACCAGGGAGCTCGAGCAGGATGCGACCGGTGCTCTGCAGCTTCTGGATGTTGGGCTGTACCACACCGAAGCGGTCGATACGGTTGCGCAGCACCTTGTAGGAGTTGTCAACCATAGCGTTCACCTCATCGTTGAGGATATTCTGCACCTCACCATCATTGGCATTGGGTTTCTCCTTGATTCTCTCAATGTTGCGGAAAATCTGAGCCAAGCTGCCCTCGGGAGCAAGCTTCTTGTACTCCTTGCAGAAGGAGCCCACGAAGTCGTCCTGAGCGGTCTGGTTCTTGGAGACATTCTCGATGGCCTGGTTAAACTTCTTATCTGGATTATTGTTCGCGAGCGCGCGCAAGATGTCGGGCACCGAAATCTGCAGTGTCACGTTCATACCACCCTTCAAGTCAAGGCCGAGGCCTAACTCTTTCTCACGAACCTGCTGGAAGGTGTAATATCCAAGGTACACCTTCTCATTGGCGAGGGAGTCCAAACACTCATTCAAAGCTGCTTTGTATTTCTCATTGCTCGTGTCCGGGCTCTTGATGCCGGCAGCGGCAAGGGCCTTCTGCTCTGCCTTGTTCTGGTAGTGATTGCTCACAAACGTGAACGACAGGTAGAAAGCGCAAATCAACAACAGTGCATAAGTAAGGACTCTAATAAAACCTTTAGTTTGCATTTTGTTAAATATTTAATAAATTTTGTTAATTTTCGTCTTAACCTAAATTTTTGAGCCTGCAAATATACACCTTTTTCTTCATCTGGGGCATAATTTTTCCAACTTTTTGCTCATACGTTATTCATTTTAAAGGAAAAACCGCTTTTTCACCACTCTCAGAGCACCCCTCTTCATGCATTTTTCATCAAATTTCATCAAATGTCGCTCTTGCTGACAAGAACGACATTTGTGTTAAAGATGATGAAATCACGGCAACTTGTGCCAATTAATTTGCAAGAATCGGATCCTCTTTCTGGGGAAAACCCACTACACGACCATTCACTCGTGCCCCTCAAAAGCGACGATGGCATCACGCCACACTTGTGGCAGCGGACTGGGCTGGTTTGTTTCAGGGTCCAGGTTTACCATGACGGTAGCACAGGTGCTTTTAAGCTCCCGCGTGTCACGGTTCACCATGTGCTGCAGTAGTGTCAGGCTCTTATTTCCTAAATGGGAGACTTGGGTGAGCACCTCAACAGGCTCCTGAAAAAGGGTCGGTGCCAGGAAACTGCAGTTCACGTTAGCGATGATGATGGCAGGTTTGCACCAGTTGATGTCGGCCTCAACCTGCAAGCCGGCAAAGTATTCAGTTTTAGCAAGGTCGAAGAACTGGAAATAGACCGAATTATTAACGTGGCCCAGTGCATCAATGTCGTTAAAGCGCAACTGAACCTGAGTGCTTCGTTTGAATGGATATTGAGCCTCAATGGCGTGAGTGTTCATATCGATATATAAGTTTTGCTTGTTAGGTTTCTATTTGAAAATGATTTCGTGGATGATTTCTCGACCCAGTGCCTCATTGATGCGGGCGATAAGGGTCGCGCGGCTGAGCATCAGCTCATTGGCCAGCGACGCCGAAGACAAGTGCACTGTCATCACACCGTCCTTGACATAGCGCTTGACAGTGTAGCGGTTAATGCCATCACCCACAATCTGCGGCCACAGGGCACTGGCTCGGTGTTCGTCAAGGGCCACGTCTAGATTCTCTTTCTTGAGCAGATCATCGATGATTTGCCCGATGTTTTTGGCCTCGACACGTTTCATGACGCATCACCTCCTTTCAAAACAGATATGCCACCGTTCTCGACATGCATCAGGCAGTGTCCGCCGCCATGACGTGCGACAATCTCATCAAGGTGGGTGCGGTTGGTGTCGGTAATGAAAATCTGCCCGAAGCGGTCACTCGATACGACATCGATGATGCGCTCAACGCGGCTAGCATCAAGACGGTCAAAGATGTCGTCGAGCAGCAGAATGGGCACCGAGGGGTTGTTAGCCTTCAGGAAGTCGAACTGGGCGAACCTCAAAGCTATGGTATAGGTCTTGCACTGACCTTGACTGCCCGTGCGGCGCATGGGATAGCCGTTGAGCATCAGTTCCAAGTCATCACGGTGGATGCCACGTGTGGTATACCCCAAGATGAGGTCACGCTCACGCGTTGCCTGCAAATGCTCCTCCATCGTGCCTTCATTCAGGTGACTGCGGTATTCGAGTTTCACGGTTTCATCATCGCCGGCCACTGCCCCATAATAGTGCATGAAGATGGGCAGGAACTGCTCCACCCACTGGCGACGGCGCTCATGCAGCAATGCGGCATGGCGTGACATCTCAGTTTCGACCGTCTCATAGAGCAACGGGTCACGCATCTCCTTCTTAATCATGGCATTGCGCTGCTCCACCGCCTTGTTGTATCGAATCAATGCGTCAAGGTACTCGCTATCGTTCTGCGAGATGATAAGGTCCATGAACCGCCGACGTTCCTCACCACTACCGCGCACCAGGTCCCAATCCATCGGTGAAACCATCACCACGGGCAACAGCCCTATGTGCTGGCTCAGGCGCTGGTATTCCTTGCCATCGCGGCGCACCACCTTGCGTTTGCCACGTTGCAAGGCCACACTTACCTCAAGCGGAGTCCCTTGACGGGTATAGCTGCCCTGCAGCATCATGTAGGGCTCACCGTGACGAATGACCGCACTGTTGTCGCTGGTAGAGGCAAAACTGCGGCAAGTGCTCAAGTAGTAGATAGCATCAAGCACATTGGTCTTTCCCTGTCCGTTATTGCCTATCAGACAGTTGAGCTTGGGCGAGAAGTCCAAACGCGCCTCAGCGATATTCTTGTAGTTGAGTATGGTGGCAGTGTTCAATGTCATGGTGCAAAGGTACTGCATTTTCGCCAAATAAGGATGTTCTCTTCCTCAGTTTTTATAATGCATATTTCCGGAAAAATGTGTAAATTTGCCACCGATAAACAATAACTGAGAAGATGGAACTATTGACATTGTATTTCTCGAGCCCCGTAGAGGGAGTAGTGGCGTTCAGTACCACGCGAGGTGAGGTTGACGGACGCAACCCTTACTCGGGAGTAAACCTGTGTGATTATGTGGGTGATGACGCCCTGCGCGTACTTGACGCACGTATTTCGCTGGCAATGCAACTGGGTGTGAACCTGGACAGCATGGTCATGCCGAGGCAGACGCATTCATGCCGTGTAGCTGTTATCGACAGCCAATTTATCGACAGCGATATCCAGCAACAGGAAGAAGCATTGGAAGGTGTTGATGCCCTCGTGACGAAACTGCCCGGCACAGTCATCGGGGTGAATACCGCCGACTGTGTACCCATTGTGCTGGCCGACGCTCAGGCACAGGTCATTGCCGTTGCCCATGCGGGGTGGCGGGGTACTGCAGGACGCATCCTCAAGCAGGTGGTGGCCGAAATGTGCCGTCAAGGCGCACACCCCGACCGCATTCAAGCCGCCATGGGACCTTGCATCTGCCAGGACTGCTTTGAGGTGGGCGACGAAGTGGTGGAAGCCTTCAAGCAAGCAGACTTCGACCTTGACGCTTTTGTGAAACGCGACCCAGCGACCGGGAAAGCCCATATCGACCTTGCGGCCGCCAATCGCTCCATCCTTATCGACTGCGGTATTCCTGCCGATTCAATCACACCTCCCCAACACTGCTCACGCTGTGAGCATGAGCAGTTTTTCTCGGCACGGCGGCTGGGAACCGACAGTGGCCGAACATTTACCGGCATTTTCTGGAAATAGCATAAAAAAATGACATCGGGAGTCCGATGTCATTTTTTGTGTCGTTGTTGGTTTACAGGGTGGCGTCGCTCTCCTGGAAGGTAGTAGCGCGGCGAACATCACCGGTCTGGTAACCCAACTTAAACCACTTCATACGCTGAGCACTGGTGCCGTGGGTGAAGCTCTCAGGCGATGCATAGCCCTGAGAACGCTTCTGCAGGTAGTCATCACCTATCTTCTGGGCGCAGTCGATGGCCTCCATCAGGTCTTGGTCATCAATCGAGTTGAAGTACTTGTCCTCATAGTGGGCCCAAACGCCAGCATAAAAGTCAGCCATCAGCTCCAGGCGCACACTGTACTTGTTGGCGGTCGTCTGGTTGGTAGCCTGCATGCGCTGGTGTGCTTTCTCCAGCGTACCCAGCAGGTACTCGATGTGGTGTCCCACCTCATGGGCAATCACATAGGCCTTGGCAAGGCTGGAATTGTCACCTTTCACACCCAATTGCTGGTCCATCGTCTGGAAGAATGACAGGTCTAGATAAACCTTTTGGTCACCGGAGCAATAGAACGGACCTACAGCAGCGGTACCTGTGCCGCAAGCGGTCTGGGTCCTACCGGTATAAAGTACCATTGTGGGGGCAGGATACTGGCCAATGCCATACTCCTTAAAAATCTGAGTCCACACATCCTCGGTACTTGCAATTACACGACTGGCAAATACTGCAAGTTCCTCCTGCTCGGGTGAAGCAGCCTGTCCGCTCTCGGTCTGGATGGCCATGCCGCCAGCCTGTTGCAACACATCACCGATGTTTCCACCCATCAGCAGAGTGATCAGTCCGGCAATAATCAGTCCGCCAATACCGCCCAGGCCCACTTTTGTGCCTGTGCCCATACTACGGCGATCTTCAACATTAGTGCTTTCGCGTCTTCCTTCAAGTTCCATAATCTCTTAAGTATTTTTACGTTGATAATATTCTTTCTAAAGTGTGCAAATTTAGTGACTTTTTTTAATAAAACATCATTTTCTTGCTTTTTTTCTTCGAATTGCAATCGATTTCAAGGGTGAGCTTCAAAAAAATGGTAAAATTGTCGCTTAATCATCAGCATTTTTTGTACCTTTGCGTAGCAACAACCATCAATATTGAGTCGACATGAAAAAGAAAAAAAATCTTGCGATCATTAATGATGATCCCTGGCTGGAGCCCTACAGTGATGCCATCAACGGTCGTCATCAGGATGCCGTGAACAAAATCGCCGAACTCTCGGGCGGAACAGGCAACCTCGATGAATTTGCCAATGCCTATAACTACTATGGGCTGCATCGCACCGATAAGGGATGGGTATTTCGCGAGTGGGCGCCCAACGCCACCGAGATTTACCTCATCGGCCAGTTCAACGAATGGCGCGAGTGCGCACCGTACAAACTGAAACGGCTGGATAACGACAACTGGGAAATCACCTTACCCAAGCGTGCCATGCGCCATGGCGACCTTTACAAGCTTCGTATCCACTGGAACGGAGGTGAAGGCGAGCGCATCCCCGCCTATGCCACCCGTGTCGTGCAAGATGAGAAGACCTTGATTTTCTCGGCCCAGGTTTGGGACCCGGCAGAGCCTTACCAGTTCAAGGTAAATAACTTTGTGCCCAACACATCGCCGCTGCTCATCTATGAGTGCCACATTGGTATGGCACAAAACCGCGAGGGTGTGGGCACCTATGAGGAGTTCCGCCTGAACGTGCTGCCGCGCATCGTCAAGGACGGCTACAATGCCATCCAGATTATGGCTATCCAAGAGCACCCCTACTATGGTTCTTTCGGTTACCATGTGTCTAGTTTCTATGCTGCCTCATCGCGCTTCGGAACTCCCGAGGAGTTGAAACACCTCATCGACGACGCCCATGCCGCAGGACTGGCAGTCATCATGGATATTGTCCACAGCCATGCTGTGAAGAATGAGGTCGAGGGACTCGGCTGCTTTGACGGCACAGGCGACCTCTACTTTTACGGAGATGACAAGCGTGAGCACCCCGCATGGGACTCGCTGTGCTTCGACTATGGCAAGAATGCCGTGCTCAACTTCCTGCTCTCAAACTGCAAGTTCTGGCTCAAGGAATACAGGTTTGACGGTTTCCGCTTCGATGGTGTGACCTCGATGCTGTATTACAGCCACGGACTGGGGCAGGCATTCGGCAGCTATGACGACTACTACAACGGTAGCCAGGACACTAACGCCATTACCTACCTGACGCTGGCCAACGAACTCATCCACACCATCAACCCCCACGCCATCACCATTGCCGAGGAGATGAGCGGCATGCCGGGGTTGGCGCGCCCGTTCAAGGACGGCGGTATCGGCTTTGACTACCGTATGGCGATGGGCATCCCCGACTACTGGATCAAGACCATCAAGGAGCGCAAGGACGAGGACTGGCACCCCACCAGCATTATTTGGGAGTTGACCAACCGCCGCGCCGACGAGAAGACGGTATCTTATGCCGAGAGCCACGACCAAGCCCTGGTGGGCGACAAGACCATTATCTTCCGCCTCATCGACAAGGAGATGTACTGGCACATGATGACCGACGACCATGACGGCACCGTGGACCGCGGTATGGCGCTGCACAAGATGATACGCCTGGTGACTGCCTCACTCATCAACGGCGCCTACCTCAACTTCATGGGCAACGAGTGGGGACATCCCGAGTGGATTGACTTCCCGCGCGAAGGCAACGGCTGGAGCTACAAATATGCCCGCCGCCAGTGGGACCTCGTGGACCGCGAGGACCTCAAGTACCAGTTCCTCAACAATTGGGACAACGACATGATTCAACTCATTGGCGGTGTCAAGGGCTTTGAGGCGCTGCCGGTGCGCAAGTTGTGGGACAAGGACGACGACCAGGTGCTCGCCTACATGCGTGGCGACCTCGTGTTCGTTTTCAACTTCAGCCCCAACCGCTCTCATGTGGACTACCCCATCCTCGCCCCCGAGGGTGAGTATGACGGCGTGTTCGACAGCGACAACGCCCGCTATGGTGGCTACGGCAACATCGACTCCGACGTGAAACACTTCACCGAGTATGACGGCCTCTACGCCGCCCACCACTTGGGATGGCTCAAGCTCTACCTGCCGGCACGCAGCGCCCAGATTCTGCGCTTCAAGACGCCGCCAAGAAAGCCCCACGCTAAGGCGCCTGCGCCTTCCAAGAAAGCAACGGCTAAAAAGGCAACAGCCAAGAAAACGCCGAACAAGAAGAAATAACCCTGTTAAGAGTGGCTCTGGATGACCAACCGTCCGGAGCCACCTTTTTATCCTGCTTTTATCAGGCAAATCACGTTTTTCACCCCAAATAATAGGTATTTTCAAAAAACTTGATTACTTTTGCCTTATTAATTGCATGAAATTCCAACCAAACGAGGGGTGTATTGCTCCCATGTCTGCAACAGGGCAATTCAGTTCACGCCTCTTGATTATTGTATTAATTAAATGTGCCGGAGAGGACTGTGCTGGCGACTTCAAAGCAATATGAAAAAACATACTGACTTTCTAAGAACTGTGTTTGTGCTGCTTACCTTGCTGTGCATGACCGCGACCGCAGCAGCACAAAATATCAACGCCCCCGCTACCGTCAACGAGAGCGAGGAGGGCGCAGTCCAAATGCTTAAAGCCGGTAACATACCGATGCAAAAGCGGCTGGGCGACGTGAACCTGGACGGTTCGGTCAGCATTGCTGATGTGACAGCGCTCATCGATATGCTGCTGACAGGCACACCCGGGTCTAATGCCGATGTGAATGCCGACGGCAATGCCTCCATCGCCGATGTGACGGCATTGATTGACATGTTGTTGACGGGAAGTGCACAATATGATTTGGTGCAGGCACAAAGCGCACTGGATGACATTTACTACTCGATGCGCATGGCAGGATGGACCACTCCCGGCAACACCCACCAGACCTTTGGCATCAGTGCCTATAACCTGATGGCTGAGGTCATGGGCGATGACATGATCATGGGTGCTCAGGGTTCTGGCTGGTTCTGGTATGATGCAGCCTACAATGTCAAGGAGCGCTACACCAGCACCTCGTGGCGCAGTGCTGACCTGTGGAACGCCTATTACACATGGATTGCCAATGCTAACTACATTCTGGCGGCCTGCCAGTCAATAACAAGTTCGGCTAATTATGTGAGAGGACAGGCCTATGCCATCCGCGCTTACAGCTACTTCATGTTGGCTCAGAGTTTTGCCCGCACCTACAAAGGCCATGAGAACGACCCGTGCGTTCCCATATTCGACGGCAAAACGTTTAACGGCTCAACAGGAAAGCTCCGTTCAACGGTGACTCAGGTTTATGCCCAGATTGAATCTGACATAAACGAAGCTGTCAATTTGTTGAACGGCACCACCCAGCAGAATCCGTCACACATCGGCTACGCCGTTGCCTTGGGTCTGAGGTCACGCATCTACTTGGTTGAAGAGAAATGGTCCAGTGCTTATCTCGATGCCAAAAACGCCATCACAGAGCTTGAGGCCGCCGGCAAGGGCATCCTTGAGGTGGAAGATTTCAAAGGCCTGAATGATGTATCAAAGAGCAATGTGATGTGGGGATGCGACATCCCTGACGCTGAAGTGGGCATGTATGCCTCGCTCTGGGCTCACATGTGCACCAATATTGCCTATGGCCAGCGTGCTCCCAAGCAAATCAACAAATGGCTCTATAACAAGATGAGCTCGACCGATGCCCGCCGTGCCTGGTGGAAAACCAACGATACAGGGGTAGGCTCTGATGCCTTGGTTCAAGATAAGTTCAATACCATCGAAGGCAGTGACTGGGGGGGTGACTACATCTGGATGCGCGTCGAGGAGATGTACCTCAATGCCGCTGAAGCGTTGGCTCACAGAGGTAATTTTGACTCCAATGCCAGAAACTATCTCAATCAGCTCATGGCTAAGCGTGACCCCAACTATTCCTGCAACAAGTCGGGTAACGATTTAGGTGCACTCACCAACGACGAGACAGGCTCCTTGCTGGAGGAAATCCTCATCCAGCGCCGACTGGAACTTTGGGGCGAAGATGGCCGCATCTACACCATCCGCCGTCTGCGCCAGGGATTTGAGCGTAATACCGAAGACGGATGGCCTGCATCATTAACGCTTCCCAGCCGCTCATTGAGCGATCCTGAGAGCTATCCTTGGGTATTAACCATTCCCCTTGCCGAATACTACAATTATTACGCCAGGATGATTTTAGACGTCGATCAGAATCCGATAGGTGACTATCCATCAAGTGAGACTCCTGAAATTGAGAGAACGCCGCAGCACCTGTCATTCTGGAACACAGAGCTAAATCTCGAGATCAGCGCTTCCACAAGCAGCGACCTCAACATCAACGTCTATCGCAAAGGCACGTGCGACAAGCGCTACTATGCACTGCTTTGTCTTACCGATGAAGATAACGGCAGCAAGAGTTGGGATTACGTGATATTTGAACCTGGTCAGTCTTCAAGTGATGTGACACTTACTTTCAACGGAGAGGACATGGCCTTGGGCCGACACACCTATACACTCTCATTGACCGATTTGGAAGTGTCGGTAGCCAACTCCAGCCAGCTGACATCAATGAAAATCCTGGTTGATGTCATGAACTTTGAATCCGAGGGTCAGCATATCTCGTTCGAAACCGCCAATCAGGATGTGGTTCTATACACTCCGGGATACATTGAGGTTCCCGTAACCTTGACACGCGCTGTCACCACTCATGACTACAGGGCTCATGTGACCATCAGCGATCAGACCAATCCTGATAATATCATTTTAAGCAGTGAAAATGTATTTTTCGCTGCCGGTGTGAGTACTGCAACCACGTCGATTAGGTTTTATGATATGGAAATAGGTAACACCTATTCCTGCGTATTGACGCTCTCGGACGAGGACATCGCCACAGCAGACCCGTCACTGGGTGAACAAATCACATCGACTACTGTTACGGTACAAGTCAAGACCGATGATGATATTTGGGAGCCGGCAGGCAGCTGCACTTTTACCGACTATTTCTACATTAATGAAGGCAATACTGCCTATGAAGTACCTATTCAGAGGAATACCCAAACTGGCAAATATCGCATCGTCTCGCCCTTGTCTGCAGCATTTAGTGGTCTTGTGGACAACCCCTGCACCAACAATTGGTTTTTCACGCTGAACACTGACGGCAGCATATCGCCTGAAGAAGGGACTTGGGATCTTTTTTACACGTATCAAGATCAGAATTTAAATGGTTATTATGATACTACAAGATACCCGACGTATTGCTATGTGGAGCAGGACGGCAACACCTATGATGTAAATTTCCTTCTCTCAACTTCTACGAGTTTGTATTCTGGCGGTAATTTCATATTCACTTGGGACAGGTGACCACCCATATCATTTGACATGAATTAACGTCAACCGTTAATAAGAGCGAGTGGCTTGGAACAATTCCAAGCCACTCGTCTGTTTCGTTCAGGGTGTGTTCAAATGCCGTCTCGCGCCGGGACGGGTTGCCATAGGTAGAGCTTGTCGCTGGGGCGTATTTTCTCGGGCACAGCGATGGAGAAATGCTCGCCCTTGACGGTCTTTTCCACGGGTTTTAGGTCCACACGTATTTCCTCGATGGTCAAGGGGATGGCGCCCGTTGTGGGGCCGATAATCCATGCCTCGTCGCCCACATGCAGCTCGCCAGCCTCCATGAGGAACTCGGCGACTCCCAGTTTGCTGTAATAGCGGATGCCCTTGGCAACATATTTCTTGACACGGGTGGCACTGGAGCCATACTTCGCCGACCACTCGCCCAGGCGCTGACCCATGTAGTAGCCATCCCAGAAACCACGGTTGAAGACCTTTGCCAACCTCTCAGTCCACGCAGCTATGCGTTCCTCGTTATAGGTACCGTCGCAGATGGCCTTCAGCGCCTCGTCATAGCAACCTATAACGGTGCGCACATATTCCGGCCCGCGTGCCCTGCCCTCGACCTTGAAGACGGTCACGCCGGCATCCACCATCTTGTTGAGGAAATGGATGGTTTTCAGGTCTTTGGGCGACATGATATATTTGTTCTCGATAGCGAGTTCATCGCCGTTCTCACGGTCGGTTACGATGTAGCCGCGGCGGCAAATCTGCCGACAGGCGCCGCGGTTGGCGCTGGTATTCTCCTGGTGCAGACTCATATAGCACTTGCCGCTCACCGCCATGCACAACGCTCCATGGCAGAACATCTCCAGCCTGACGCGCTCGCCGTGTGGCCCCCGGATGTCGTTCTCCTCGATGAAAGCGCTGATTTTCTTCACCTGCTCCAGGTTCAGCTCACGGGCTAGCACCATGACATCGGCCCACTGGCTGTAGTAGCGCACCGCCTCGCTGTTGCTCACGTTAACCTGGGTGGAGATGTGCACCTCCACACCGATGCTGCGGGCAAACAGGATGGTCGCCATGTCGCTGGCGATGATAGCGCTCACGCGGGCATCGCGGGCGGCAGTGACAATCTGCCGCATATAGTCCATGTCCTCGTCATAGACGATGGTATTTACCGTCAGGTAGCTTTTCATGCCGTGTTCATGGCACCACTCGGCAATGGTGCGCAGGTCTTCGAGCGTGAAGTTGACGCTCGAGCGCGAACGCATGTTCAGGCCCTCGATACCAAAGTAGATGGCATCGGCCCCACCCTGCTGGGCTGCATAGAGCGATTCCCAAGAGCCCACAGGCGCCATGATTTCAAAATCCGACCGCTTCATATTTCTTTACATTTTAAACTACGAATTAAGCTAATTAAACTAATTCTTGGCATACGATTTGTTCAAATTTCACGAATTCGCATTTTGTTAGCTATTAGATAGTTTCGCGTAATTCATAGTTCCTAATCATTCGTTGTTGAGTTGTTTCTTGATGTTGCAAAAACGCTCTGTTTTCAAACTAGTTTCGCCAAAATTTGCGAGGATTCCCAATTCATATCCAGTAGCTTTCAGGTAATTGATAACCTGGGCTTTTTCATTGTCTGACAACTTGCTGATGGCTTTCAATTCCACAATAATTTTGCCATAGCATACAAAATCAGCAATATATTCTTGCTGTAAAGGAACACCTCTATAGTATATCTTTAAATTGACTTCTCTTTGGAATGGAATTCCCTCTGCAATGAATTCGCGTTCTAACGCTTCCTGGTAAACTTTCTCCAAAAAACCGCACCCTAACTCACGATGAACCTTCATCATGCATCCGATAATTTTATATGATTCGCTCGGATAGATAATCATGCGTGTTATAGAAATTCGTTATAATTAAATGCGGATGCCAATTAGATAAATTTGCGAAATTCGTAGTTCGAGAAATTATCTCTCTTTCTTGCCGGTGAGGATGCCCTTGATGTCGTAGAGCTTGTTCAGGGCCTCCATGGGCGTGAGGTTGTTGATGTCAATTGTGAGTATCTCGTCGCGAATCTGGCTCAGCACAGGGTCGTCAAGCTGGAAGATCGACAACTGGTAACCCGAGCGGTTGCTGGCAACGTCGGCAAGGTCCTTGCTCAAAGCGCTGTCGTTGCGGTTGTTCGTCTCGAGCTGCTTGAGCACTTCGTTGGCGCGGGCGACAATCGAGGGCGGCATACCCGCCAATTTGGCAACGTGAATACCAAAGCTGTGCTCGCTGCCTCCCTTGACCAGCTGCCTCACAAACACCACCTTGCCGTTGATTTCCTTCACACTCACGTTATAGTTCACGATGCGCTTGAAGGATTTCTCCATCTCGTTCAACTCGTGGTAGTGGGTGGCAAACAGCGTCTTGGGCCTTGTGGCATGCTCGTGGATATGTTCGACGATACTCCAGGCAATGGAGATGCCGTCATAGGTGCTCGTGCCACGGCCCAACTCGTCGAACAGGATGAGGCTCCTCTGGCTCATGTTGTTGAGAATCGAGGCTGCCTCGGTCATCTCGACCATAAAGGTGGACTCGCCCAGCGAGATGTTATCGCTGGCGCCCACACGTGTAAAGATTTTGTCCACCACGCCAATGCGCGCCTGCTCGGCAGGGACAAAGCTGCCCATCTGCGCCATCAGGGTGATGAGCGCCGTCTGTCGCAGCAAGGCTGATTTACCGGCCATGTTAGGTCCGGTGATAATCATGATTTGCTGGTCGTCGTTGCTCAGGCGGATGCTGTTGGGCACATAGGTCTCGCCTGGGGGCAGCTGACTCTCGATAACGGGATGGCGGCCCATGGCGATGTCGATGTCAAGGCTGTCGTCAAGCACAGGACGGTTGTAGCGGTTTTCCATCGCCACACGCGTCAGGGCGTTCAGGCAATCGAGCTGGGCGATGATGGCGCTGTCGTTCTGGATGGCAGGAATATACTCGGTCACGGCGGTCACCAGCTCGTTGAACAGGCGGCCCTCGATAATCAGAATCTTCTCCTCGGCCCCCAGGATTTTCTCTTCATATTCCTTGAGCTCCTGCGTCACATAACGCTCGGCATTGACCAGCGTCTGCTTGCGAATCCACTCCTCGGGCACCTTGTCCTTATGGGTGTTGCGCACCTCGATATAATAGCCGAATACGTTGTTGTAGGCAATCTTCAGGCTCGGGATGCCCGTCTGGTCGCTCAACGTGCGTTGCATCGCCACCAGATAGTCCTTGCCGCTGCTGGATATGTCGCGCAGCTCGTCGAGTTGCGGGTCTACACCACGGCAGATGATGTTGCCACGGTTGGCCTGGTTGGGCGCGTCAGGATTGATTTCACGCTCGATGCGGTCGCGTATCAGGGCACAGGGGTTCAACTGTTCGCCCAGGTTGTTCAGCACGTCGCAGCTGGACTGCTGGCAATACTGCTTGATAGGCTCGATGGCCTGCAGG
The DNA here is from genome assembly GCA_017427945.1 of Muribaculaceae bacterium. GTDB lineage: Bacteria > Bacteroidota > Bacteroidia > Bacteroidales > Muribaculaceae > Sodaliphilus. Next base: position 50,125 of record JAFRRT010000023.1, read on the forward strand.
GCACACTTGAGCTGGACCAGTTCGCGCGGGGTGATACGTCCCACGGCGGCCTTGCTGGTAAGGCGTTCCAGGTCTCCGATAAGCTCCAGCCGCTCCTTAACGAGGTCACGCCCCTCGGGGTCGCGCATGAAATGCTCCACCACGTCAAGGCGGCGGTTGATGGCCTTGGTGTCCAGCAAGGGGAAGAGTACCCAGCGTCGCATCATGCGGGCTCCCATCGGCGAGATGGTGCGGTCGATAATGTCGAGCAGCGAGGTGCCGTCCTCGTTCATCGGGGCTACCAGCTCCAGGTTGCGGATGGTGAACTTGTCAAGGCGGACATAGCGCTCGGCCTCGATGCGGGCCAGCGTTGTGATATGCCCTATTTGGGTGTGCTGGGTGATGTCAAGATAGTGCAGGATGGCACCGCTGGCAATGATGGCGTTATCCATGCTCGAGATGCCGAAGCCCTTGAGGCTGCGCGTCTCAAAATGTTTCAACAGGCGGTCGTTGGCCGACTCGATAGTGAAAACCCAGTCCTCGAGTTCAAACGTCAAGTAGCGCGACGAGAAATTCTCGACAAAGCGCTGGCGGTTGCTGCGCTCGATGAGCACCTCCTTGGGCGAGAAGTTGACAAGCAGCTTATCGACATACTCTACATTGCCCTCGGCGGTGAGGAACTCACCCGTGCTGATGTCGAGGAACGACACGCCCAGCATCTTCTTGCCGAAGTGTACGGCTGCCAGGAAGTTGTTCTCCTTGCGGTCGAGCATCGTTCCGCCCACGACAACGCCGGGCGTCACCAGCTCGGTGATGCCTCGCTTCACGAGTTTTTTGGTCAACTTGGGGTCTTCCAGCTGGTCGCAGATGGCGACGCGCTTGCCGGCACGCACTAGTTTGGGCAGATAGGTGTCGAGCGCATGGTGGGGAAAGCCCGCCATCTCGGTGGCCGCGGCGGCGCCGTTGCTGCGGCGCGTCAGGGTGATACCCAGGATTTCGCTGGCTGTGATGGCGTCCTGCAGGTAGGTCTCATAGAAGTCGCCTACACGGAACAGCAGTATCGCGTCGGGATGCTTGGCTTTCATCGCGACAAACTGCTTCATCATCGGTGTATTCAACGGGTCCTTTCCCATCTCTCGGCGGCTTGAATTGTTTTAACCTACAAAATTAGCATTTTTGTCGCACATGGCGACAACCCAATGCCGATTATTTTGCTCGGGAAAGGATAACAGAGCGGTAACGGTGCCCTCACGGCACCCTGCCCTATGCGCCGCAAGCCTTCATCAGGAACATGATGAACAGCATCACCAGCAGCCAGGTAAAACAGCCCGGGCCTCGTCGCGGGCGGCCCTGATTACGGCCCTTGCCGGTGTCTTGTGGCGGGAGCTGAGGCTGCTCATAAAGCCTGGTGTGGGGAATGAGGATTTGTCGGGGACCGCCGTTATTGTAGGGTCCTATGGCGCCACCTGCCTCCAACTGACGAATCAGCTCGGCGGCACGCTCATCGCTGATGCGGAAGTGGTCGCGCAGCATCATCGGCGTGATGGCGTGACAATGGGCCAGGAACTGCAGGGCGTCCTGGTAGAGCGGGTCCTGATCTGGCAAGGGCGGCGGCAGCACGGTCACATCCTCGGGCGCGATGTCAACCGCGGTGGTCGATGACGGGCTGTCGAAGCTCGAGCCGCAATTGGGGCAAAAGTGCGCCCCGGTGCTCGCCTCGTGTCCGCACTTCGGGCAATTGATGGTGCGCGACGGCTCGATGGTGGTATCCAGCTCCAGCTCATCGTGGGGGATATAGGCATAGTCGCCCACGATGTGCAGCTGGCACAGGCACTGCGGGCAGATGACCTTGTAGTCGCTGCCGATGAGCACCTCAAGGCTCAGGTCCATCTTCTTGCCGCATTTGGGACAGGTATATATCATAACGTAGTCTCTTGATTTAGGTGTGCAAAGTTATTGAAAATCGCTCTACTGTGCAACACCTGCAAAAACCGTGCCGCCACCGGGACATAAAAAACGACAGCCCCGAGCTTGTCTCAAGGCTGCCTATCAAATTCTTTTTTTTATTTTCTCAAAATGTCAGTATTCCTCAGGATCGAAGAAGAAGTCGTCATCGTTGGTCGGATAGTCGGGCCAGATGTCCTCGATGGACTCGTAGGTGTCACCCTCGTCCTCGATTTCCTGCAGATTCTCTATCACTTCGAGAGGTGCGCCACTGCGCACGGCATAGTCGATGAGCTCGGCCTTGGTAGCGGGCCAGGGAGCGTCCTCGAGTTTTGTTGCCAATTCAAGTGTCCAATACATAGTCGTGTCTTGTTGTATTAACTTTATATGAAATGCCGTTTTTCTAAAAATTGCGCGAAAGTAATACTATTTTTTCAGATACAATCAATAATTCGAGAATATTTTTCCCTCATCAGGCATTTTTGTCCCAAATGATTTCCTCCACCTGGTTCTGGATGTTGTTGTATCTCGCGAAGACAAAGAAGAAATCGCTCAGTCGGTTCAGGTATTCCAGCACCAGCGGGTCGATGGTGGCGACCTTGGCGAGCGTCACCACGCGGCGCTCGGCACGGCGCGTGATGGTGCGGCAGCGGTCGGCGGTGGCCGACAGGCGCGTTCCGCCGGGCAGCACAAAGCCCTGTGCCGGCGGCAGCTCCTCGTTCATCTGGTCCATCATGTGCTCCAGCTCCTCCACGTCCTCCTTCTTCAGGCCGTAGAGGGCATCGGCCTTGTCGTTGGCGAGGTAGGCGCCGATGTTGAACAGTTTGTTCTGTGCCTTGCGCATGACGGCGACGATGTCGGGGTCATCGAGTTTGGTGCTGTGCAGCAGCACACCCAGGTTGGAGTTCAGTTCGTCAACGGTGCCGTAGGCCTCCACGCGCACGTCGTCCTTGTCAACGCGCGTGCCGCTCACGAGCGATGTCTTGCCGGCATCGCCAGTGCGAGTATAAACTTTGCTTATCATAATGTCGTTTCCATTTTTTTATGTTGAATGTCGTTTTTTAATCTTAACGTAAATAATCCGCAATTGTTATAACCGCGCTGCAATTACCATGCCACAAGCCCACGACTGACGTTATGACACAGCACCACCCCAAGCCGCTTTCGATGTAGCCTGTAACATGGAACCGTGCTTTGCACGGGAAATTAATCAAATTATTGTTTAAAATTTTAATTGAATTTGTTTAATTTCTCGCGAGCCATGCGAGCGATTAATAACACAAGGAATTAGATTTTAAGTGTTATGGGTGAGGGTGTTTTAGGTTTTGGGAGGAGCGTAGGGCCTGGCCTTGGCCTGGCCGAATGAGGCATGAGGAATGAGGAGCGTAGGGCCTGGCCTTGGCCTGGCCACGTTAGGCATGAGGAGTGTAGGGCCTGGCCGCATGAGGCATGAGGAGTGCGGCAGCCAACTAACGCCTAATGCCTAATACCTAACGCCTCGTTTCACTCGTTAAAACTTTTCCTTAGAGGTGATGATGGCTCCGTCTTCATACTTAGTGACAACCACGTTGATGCCTGGTTGCGGATTGCTTGACTTGACGCCGTTGAGGCTGATGTACTCGCGACTGATCACCCGTCGGTCGGCTGCCACATCGTTGATGCCCGATGATTCAATAAAATAGAAACGTTTCCAGTATTCAGCCCTTCTATAGGAGTTAACGCTTTGGTAAGGTACCTTGAGTGTTGCAATTTGATTGGTGACCTGTGAGAATGTCTCTTCGTCGATGGTTGGCGGAACAATGGCTTTCGACTCTATCTGTTCGAGTCCAGTGCAACGGTAAAAGGCTCTATTCCCAATCTTTGTTACACTTGCAGGTATAATGATTTCCGTGAGCTGCTGTTGGTTCACCATGAAATAGGCAGGAATTTGTTCAACCTCATCACCAATGTTGACCCATTTGATTGGTGAATTACTAAACAAAGATTCAGAAACACTCGCACAGTTCTTGAGATTGTAATTGACTGTCGTCAAGTTAGCACAACCCGAGTACGCTCCCTCGCCTATGCTATAGATGTTTTTGGAAATGGTGACAGTTGTCAACCCGTTACAATGGCTGAAGGCATATGCTCCGATGGTTCTTAAACCTTGGGGCAACTTGAAGTCGGTAATCTTTGAACACCCAGAAAAAGCATTATCGCCAATTTTATTTACACTTGAAGGTATCACAATCGTGTCAAGCTTGGACTGATTCATAGCGATTCCTCCGGGAATTGTCAAGACTCCTTGGCTAAACGTCAATTGCGTGATAGTGCCGCTATCAAACCACTGGAAGCCACCAGAGCAATCTCTAGCTTTTAAATGCACTGTCCTTATATTACTACATCCCTTGAAAGCATTGCCAATGACTTCGAGCGAGACAGGCAGCGTAATTGATTCAAGGCTGGTGCAATTCTCAAAAGCAGCATTGCCAATGATTTCGATGGCGCCAAAGTCAATGCTTTTCAGGCCACTGCAGTTTTTAAATGCCAAATTATTAATCTCCTTCAACGACTGTGGAAACTTGATTTCCTCCAGGCTTGTGCAACCCGAGAAAGCGAAATAATCCATAAATGACACCCCTTGTCCCAAATCAATCGACTGCAAAGCCCGACAATTCTCAAATGAAGCATAACCAATCTTCTTCAACGAGTTGGGCAAAGACACGGTCTTAAGGCTATAGCAATTGGAGAAAGCCCTTTGGCCAATTTCGGTCACGCCATTACCCATATTAAGTTGTTCGACGGAAGTACACCCCGAGAATGTTTTTGAACCAATGTTTGTGACACCATTGCCTATAGTGGCTTGCTTGAGCGAGGCACAGCCTTCAAATGAGCTCCAACCCAAGAAGTTCACTGCGTCAGGAATGTCAATTGAGAGAAGCGCAGAACCGGCAAATGCAGAGTTGCCGATTGTTATGAGCCCGTCAGGCAATGTCAATTCCTCAAGACTGTTACAACCCTGAAATGCGCATGATTCGATTTTTGTTACAGTGGTGGGGATATTCACGGTGGTCAAACTCTTGCAGTTTTGAAACAGATAACCTGCAATTAAGGTAAGTTCATCAGGCAAGACGGCTTCGGTGAGACTATTACAATTCGCCATCACTCTTTCTTCGATAGTTGTCACCAAGTTGGGAAAGACGATGGATTGCAGGCTGGAACAGCCCACGAATGCTGAATAACGCACGAGTGTGACCGATGAGGGAATCTCTATGGCTTGCAGCGCAGTACATCCACTGAATGCCGAAGTTCCAATTGTTGTGACCGATGGAGGAATTGAGACATCCAACAACGAAGAACAATCCAAGAAGGTCTTGTCACTGATGACCTCAAGTGCCATGGGCAGAGTTATTGATATCAATGCCGAGTCCCCCTTAAAAGCCGCATTTCCTATAGTGGTCACCGAGTTGGGGATATCGATGCTCGTAAGTCCTGTGCAGCCCTCAAATGCCGAAGGGCCTATAGCGGTCACCGTTTCGGGAATACACGTGGTTTTACACCCCAGCAACAAAATATTGGTTGCCGATTCGATGATGGCACAGCAATCGTCACGTGAGTCCAGCCAGGCATTGCTTGCAACAACACTGAGTTGCGCGAGACTGGTACACCCAGCAAAGATGCCGGGATTCAACGACATGACCGAGGCCCCGATCTCGACAACCTCCAGCGCTTCACACTGCGCAAAAGCCTCGTTCCCAAGTTCGGTAACCGAGTCAGGTATCGAGATGAATGGCAGCATTGTACAGCCCTCAAATGCTTTTCGCCCGATGCTCGTGATGGTCTCGGGCATCGACACCGACAGCAAACTATCACAGTCCTGAAAAGCATAGTCCCCGATGGCCGTAACAACGTAGGTATGCCCTTCAAATGTGGCAAACTCTGGAATTCTGATGTCGCCTGTATAATAATCATCACCATACAGGTAGATGAGAGTGACGGTTGTGCCATCACGGTTGACTTCATACCTGATGCCGTCATCAACAAAACTCTCGGCCTGCGCGCAAAGGGCCACGCCCACCATGATGAGTATTAACAACAAGTTCTTTTTCATTACTGTTATTTGCTGCAGTTATCGATTAATTCCATTTCATCAGTTCTCCAGAATGCTGTTGATAATGGCATTGATGTCGGCGATGTTGACCTCGTAGTCACCATTCACATCGATGTCGAGGTTGTCGCCCTCATTATCGTTCATGATGATGTCGAGGGCGGCATTCACATCAGCGATGTTCACCTCGCCGTCGCCGTTCACATCAGTGGAGCGTTTTGGCGTGGTGAAATAAACGTCACCGGTTACATAATTATGTCCGGCATAGACACTCACATGGGCGCAATAGGGCGTGTTGGGTTTCAGATCGGTAATGGTACACTCCATGAGCTGACCGCTTCCGCCCACATAGTATGTATCTGATGACCAGCTGCTGACTTTATAGGTAAACCCCTGAGTCTGGATTTCACTTGTCCCGGCAAGAACCAGGCCGCGCAGCGTGGCGGTCGTCGGGGTCAGTTTAACCACACCATAATTATATAATGTCGGTTCATAGTTGCCAACAGCATCGGTGATGCTGAATTCCGTCCATTCGCCATAATAGGTGCTGTCGGTTGCCGACTTGTAATAGGGACGATAGCGGTAGGGCGCGTTCAGGGCGATTCGGTTAACGATGTTTGCCAGATTGCCACCAAACGAGTAGGCAGGCTTCTGCTGCAGGGTGCCCTCAACGCCCACGCGCTCCCATTCATAGCCGCAGCCTTTCTCATCGTCCGACATGTTGCTCAAACCCCTAAACATCACGACATTCTGGCCAATGGTGCGCACCTCATTGCCCACCATGAGCAACGGCGGTGTGGTGAAGGCAAAGTCAATCGAATCAGTGCGGTCGGCATAAACGGCAATGCATCGGGCATGATAAGTCGTTTCGGGGTCCAGCCCAGTCTCCTTCAGTTTGTCATAGCGTTTGCCATTCATCTTGAAATAAGCCCTCTTTACCACCTCGTCGGTGCCTAAAACACTCTTGGTTGGCATGTTGACCGATGTGGGATAAATTTCGGCTTCGGGGAAGTTGTTATAGGAGTAGTTCGGAGGGGTGACGTGCATGGTTCCGGCCCGATAGATAACCCCATGGTAGGCCACCCAAGGAATGAAATCATAGTCCCATCCTGCCCTGATGGGAACGCTCGGACATTGAATAATGCTGCTGTCCCGACAGCTTAACACGACACTGCCCAGATAGTCTTTGTTCTTATATGGATAAAAGACACCGCAGGAGTCAGGCATAAAGCCCTCATCGCTTGTGATGGTGAACATGACCGAGAAATACTGGCTGTAAAGACGTTGCCCGTGGCAGTTGCTGAAGGCGATGCTGTCGGTCACCACTACATCGTCGATGCGGTACTGCTCGCCGTCGGTGGCGACAAAGTCGATAGCGACATCGTTGTGAGTGGGAACAAGCCCTTTCAGGGCGATGACATTGTCCTGTGGCTCAAATGTTATGGTGTCGCCGTCGCAGCGGTAGAAGGTCGCCCCCGTGAGCGGCAACCCGCAATCACCGGCAATAGTCGCCATGCTGGTCCTGACGTCTTCTCTCTTATAGATACCGTGAAGCTTCAAGCCGCTCCACATCTCAGTCTGGGTGTATGGAGTAAGATCAGGCACATAAATGTCATAATCGATATTGAGCGGGCCGTATACGTACGTCTCGCTATAGGTGGCAGGTACAGGATTGAGGAAGTAGAGGCACTTGAGACTAGGACAGTTGTAGAATACGGTATTCCCTATCTTGCTCACCGACTTGCCGATGACGACTTGCTCAAGAGCCGTACATCCGCAAAGCACTCCGTATTTCAGTTGAGTAATCAGGTCTGGAATCCTGATACTCTTGAGGCTGCGGCAGCCGTTAAAGGCATTCTCGCCAATATCCAATAAAGAATCGTTCAGATTGACTTCCTTCAGGTTGTAGCATTTTATGAAGGCTTCTTCGCCAATTGACATGACGGAGTTGGGCATCTTCACTTCTTCCAGAACATCACAACTCTCGAATGCGTGTGATGCTATAGTGGTGAGTGAGTCGCTCAACTCGATGGATTTGAGCGATTTGCATGATTCAAAAGCACGTGTCCCTATTGTTCTTACTGTTTTCGGCAGGTTGATTCGTTCCAGCTTATTGCATTTGGCAAAAGCGCTTTTACTGATCGTGGTCAGGTGGCTGGAGTCACTAAAAGTAACTTCTTTAAGCCTGTATGTGCACCAGTAAAAAGTGGAGTCACTGATGGTTTTGATACCACTGCCGATGTGTACGCTCATCAAATTTGGACAATAGGTGAAGGCATTTTTCCCAATCGTCATAACCGAGTCAGGAATGACAATGCTGGTTAAATAAGAGCTATAGAATGCATTTGCCTTGATTTCCTTGACCGATAAGGGAATGTCTATGCTCCTAAACCCGCAGCTCGCAAATGAATAAGCGCCGATGGTGGTCAACTTGTCGTGCAGGGTGACGGTTTTCATGTTGCTGGTATACCTCAGCAATTCAGCACTGATGGTGGTAATCTGTGGCGGCAAGGTGAAACTGGTTAATCCGCTTGACTTGAAGGCTCCCTGCTCCAGTGTTGTGATACTCTCAGGCAAGTCAATCGACTTCAAGGAATTGCAACGATAAAACGCTTCCTTGCCGATGGCGGTTAATCCAGCAGGCAAGCTGATAGTTTCCAGCTGATGACAGTTCGCAAAACAACCCGGAGCAATGGCCGTAATGGCATCGGGGACAATGATGGCTGTAATCCCGCAACTGTCAAAGGCATGTTCGTTGATTGTCGTCACCTCCCTGGGCAAACTAATGCTTGACAATCCCGTGCAGCTCTTAAATGCATAGCTGCCTATCCGGTTGATAGAACTGGGGATGATGACCGAGATGAGCTCCTTACTGTTCTTGAACGCATTGTCACCGATGGCCGTGACTTGATAGGTCACGCCTTCATGCTCAATACTCTCGGGAATGACCACATTGCCGCTGTAACTGTTGTAATTGTTGTCGCGATAGGTCACTATAGCCTGGTCACCGTCAATCTGGTAATAGATGCCATCGATGCCGTCATTAAAAGTCTCGATGGTCTGGAACTCTTTCCAGTATTCTGCCTCTTGATACTTGTGGGAGGCAAAATAGCCCACCTTGAGCGTGGCTTGATTCTGGAAAGCGGCAAAACAAGTCTCATCGCCGACGGCTGGCGGATTATCCGCTTTGCACGTGAAGGATTTGATGTTATTACACTGCGCAAAGGCACCCATACCAATCGATTGTGTCGCATAACCCATGGTAACATTGTTGAGCCCTGTACAGTTAATGAATGCGCTGTCGCCAATTGTGGTCAAACAGTCTGCCATGATCAGTGTTTTGATGCTGGTGCAGTTCTTGAAAGCGCCCTTGCCGATGCTCCTCACGCCCTTACCCAAACGAACTATCGTCGGGCCGATGGCTTCTAACGACGTGCAACCGCTGAAGGCATAATCTCCGATTGTGGTCAACGAGTCAGGGAAATAATCAACGAAATTCATCCTGCTGCAATTGCTGAAGGCCGAACGACCGATGCTCCTGATGTTCGATGCTAAATATACGTTATACAGGTTGCGGCAATTCATGAAGGCGCCTTCGCCAATGCCTGTCACAGGATAGGTCACGCCATCGTGAGTGACATAGTCCCTAAGACTGATACTTCCACTGTAGCAGCCTGGCTGGCCGTTATTGGTGACAATGGCCTCACCGTTTACCACATTATAATAAATCGGCACGCCCCATATTTCATAGAAATCATAGGCTTTGGCCGTGCCTGTTGCTCCCAGGGAAACCAAAATGAGCAACGCAATGTGCTGGTATAATCGTCTTGCTTTCATAATCGTGGATTGTAATTAAAGAGGATGCATATTACCTTGCAGAATGTAATCGATGATAGCATTGATATCGGCAATGTTAATTTCACCGTCTTGGTTGGCATCAAACCTTGATGAGGAGCTGTCCTGATTGTAAATCGCGTTGATGACGCAATTCACATCGGCAATGTTGACCTCGCCGTCGCCGTTCACATCAGTCAGGTTGTCTGTGATAATGTGAACAAATTTTTTCCAGTTCTCGGCATTCTTATACTTGGTTAAAGACCCTTGAGGAACGGTGAGGTTCGCCGAATAATAGCTGGCAGCAAATCCATCGTTCTTTAATACGGGCGGTGTGGTTGCCATGCACGTCACAGATGAGATAGGATGTATATCACCCATGAGTTCACTGATATAGTCTTTCCATTCTTCAATCAATTCCTCAATGTCTTCATCATCAACTTCACCTAAGGCCTCCTCTATCGTAGCTATCAAATCTTCATAATATGATTCATCAAGTTTTCCGAATGCCCACTCATCGATGTACTCAACGCCGCTGCCAATATACACGTTGTCAAGGACATCACACCACATGAATGCACCATAGTCAATGTACTTCACCGAATTGGGAATGGTAACGTTCCGTAGCGAATTGTTGGCATAAAAGGCAAGATAGCCAATCTTTTTGATGGAATTTGGGATGGTTACATGTTGAAGCTTCATGCACATCGCAAAGGCCTGCGGGGGAATAGAATCCAATGAATTGGGGATAGTCACATTACGAACATAAGATCCCAAAAAGGCTCCATTGCCGAGTTGTGTCAACGTATTAGGCAGGTTGATGTTAAGGTATCCGGGTAAAAATCCTGCAGACATGAACGCACCTTCACCAATTGTTGTTAAGTTCTCAGGTAGCACCACATCATGTAAATCGGCACAGCCGAAAAATGCCCCATCACCAATTTTGGTCACCTTGTCGGGAATAGTGATACTCGACAAGCTGGTACTTGCAAAGGTAAATTCCTTGATTTCAGTGATATTCTTGGACAGGGTGACCTCGTAAATATCTGTTGCATAAAACGCATAGGTGCCTATTTCGGTCACCGTGTTAGGAACTGTAACCTTCCTCAGGTCAATACACCCATAAAAAGCATAGGATTCAATGGAGGTCACCTTCATGCTTTTGTCATTGATGTAAACTGCACTGGGGATTTCCACTACACCGCTATAGCCATTGGTGTAGCCATTATGAATGACGCCCACAGTGTTGTCACCGGTGATAAGGTAATAGATCTTGTTGTCGATGATGTCATAGCTCAACGGCTGGATATTGGCAAACTCGCTCCACACATCGGCGTTGCGGTATGCGTCAACAAACGAGTGAGGCACCATGAGCGATACTGTTTCCATCAGGCTCTCGGTAAAGCCACCGCGCTGGTTGTCGAGCTCAGGCGGGGTGAGTGGCAGACAAGTGATGGTGGACAATGCATAACAATCGCGGAAAACGTCACCATCGACCGAAAAGCCTTGATGGTTCATATCGATTGTCACATTCTTGAGGTTGGTGCAATCCTGGAAAGCTCCTCCGCAAATGGCGATGACCGAGGAGGGGATGAACACCTGTGGCAGATTGTAACAACCCGCAAAGGCATAATTACCGATAAAAGTCACCGATGCACCCAAGTCAAGCGAGGTCAGCCCTGTGCAGCTATAGAAGGCACTGTCTTCCACGGCATAGATGTGGCTGGGGATGGTCAGGCTGGTGAGTTTGGTGCAGCCCATAAAGGCCTGCCTGTCAATGACACTCACTTTCTTGGGGAAAGAGATGCTTTTCAGCCCCGAGCAGCCCTTGAAGGCTTGAGTCCCTATGGCAGTCACGGTCTCGGGCAAGTTGACAGTATTGACCTTAGGGCAGTTTATGAAGGCGCCCTTGTTGATGGCTGTCACCGTGTAGTCGTCGCCGGCATAGGTGGCATGTTCCGGAATGGTGATGGTGCTTGCAGTGTAGCTGCCTCCTGTGGGAGCATGGTTGCTCACAGCCACCTCGGTGGGACTGGTAATTATATAGTAGATGCCGTTGTGACAAAAGTCATAGGTCCACGACTCGATGTGCGCAAAGCGTCCCCAATAGGGATCAAGCTTATAGTCGATAAGTGATGACGGCTGGACATAGAGCACCACGTTGGCCAGCTGCTCCTGGGTGAAACCCTCACCCGTGACAACAGGCGGCATCATGGCATAGCAGTTGATGGCCTTGAGAGCTGTGTAGCCCTCAAACGCGCGCGGGTCAAAGGTCAGGTTGGACACATTCTCACCGATGTTCAATGTTTCGAGCATGTTGCAGCCGTCAAGGGCAGCGGCACCTATCGACTTGAGACCGTTAGGCAGGGTGAGGCTTGTCAGACTTGAGCACCCCGTAAATGCCGAGTCGGGGATGACGGTCACCCCATTGGAGATAGTCAATTCCTTGAGGGCGGTGCAGTTCAGGAAAGCACGCCTCTCGATGGTATGGATGGTGCCGGGCATGCTCACACTTGTCAATGAGTCGCAGTCGCGGAAGGCATCGTGCAGAATCTTGACCACCTTGCCTTGGGGGCTGCCACCGCCTGTGGCCGAAGGGATGGAGACGTCGCCCTTGTAACTGTTGTAACTGTAGTCCCTGAACGACACGCCCCACTCGGTCCAGCCCGACCAGTTGAGCTGAATGTAATAAACTCCTTTGTCCTCGCGCTCATAGGGAATCTCATTAACGTGCTGAAACTTTTTCCAACCTGTTGCTTCATGATACAGGTTGATGCGAATAAGACGTACATAAAGTGTCGCCTGGGTGTAGTTGGCTTCGGCAAAGCAATCCGTTCCGTTCCATGTCGGGGGCGCATCTTTAAAGCAGGTAATATCCTTCAGTGCAGAGCATCCGCGGAAGGCCAGGTTTCCAATCGTGTTCACATTCCGCCCAATCACGAGATTTGTCATCCTTGTGCATGACTGGAACGCGTTGTCGCCGATGGTGGTCACTTGATCAGGGATGATTACCTCGGTCAGTTGACGGCACTTGAAAAAGAGATGGTGATTGATGATTCTCAGGTTCTTGGGCAGCGTGACAGTGGTCAACGCCATGCACTCGTTGAAGGCATAAACGCCGATGTCGGTCACATTGTCGGGCAAATCGATGCTCGTGAGTGCCGAACAACCGTCAAAAGCGTGTGCCCCGATGCTGGTAACATCAAACGGTATATCAATCTCGGTGAGGCTCGTGCAACCGGTAAAAGCCTCATCACCGATGGTTGTCACCATGCCAGGCAATTGCACGCTGGTCAGCCCTGTACAACCCTTAAAGGCACAATTGTCGATGGCAGCGACCTTGTAATTGTGGTTGTTTATGATGAGGTTGCCGGGAATGACGATATCGCCGCTGTAGGAGTTAAAACTTTCATCCTTATAGGTAACGCTCAAGGTGTTGGCGGCAATGCAATTGTAGTAGATACCATCAACCTCAACAGAGTATGGCGTAGCACTCAAGGAGGTACCTAACAGCAATACCGCCAGCAGTGCTGTCCTTAGAGGTGTGGTGAATGTCTTCTTCGTCATAGTAATAGTATTGTTGTGTTATATGTTTCTCGCGTCATCAAGGCGGCACATTAATGTACGCCGACACCACTGATGATTTCATTGATGATGGCATTGATGTCGGCGATGTTGACCTCGCCATCACCATTCACGTCGCCAATGACGCCCTCGCCATCCACAGGTATGCGGGTGTGACCGCCGTTGCCGCCCAAGATGACAATATCAATCACATTGTTGGCGTCTCCAATATTGATTTCACCGTCATGGTTCACGTCGGCAGGGCTGTAGTTTTCGGTTATGTCACCTATGATTTGGTAGAAATCCTTCCAATACAAGGCTGATTGATAGGCTCCGAGGGATTCTTGCGGGACATGAAGCGTTGCATGGTCATAATAGCCCATGTCATCAAACAAACCATAATCAATGCTGGGAGGTGTTACTGCTAAACATGCCACATTAGTCAGTTGGCTGCAGGAATAAAAGATAAGACTGCCGATATTGGTGACACCTTTGCCGATAGTGACGCTGATGAGTCGGCTACAACCCTCAAACGCATACCCGCCGATGGTAGTCACCGAATTAGGGATGATGACACTGACAAGACCCGAGCAGTTCTCAAAAGCCGACTCCCCGATTGTCTCGACCGAATGACCCAGAGAAATGCTTGTAAGGCCCCTACAATTATAAAATGCATAATCCCTGATGTAGGTGACCGAACCGGGGATTGAAATGCCGGAAAGTAGGGTGCAATCAAAAAATGCTTCTGAGCCGATGATGGTCACCGAGTTGGGGAGGGTGACACTGGTAACTTTTGAACTTTTGAGAAAACCAGCGGGAATCAGTTCGACCTTATCGCCAACTGCAACACTGTCAATGCCGGCTGTTATCATAGAGCCCGTCGAAGAACAATGCTTGGCGTTCCAAATCAATGTGGTTATCTGAAAGCATGCGTTAAATGCATTATCGCCAATAGATGTGACCGATTTGCCTATTTTTAACGTTTCCAGAGCGGTGCATGCATAAAAGGCATAATGATCGATGGTCGTTACCGCGTCAGGAATGGTCACGCTGGTGATATTACTCATTGAAAATGCGTATGCGCCAATGAATCTCAATGACCTAGGCAGGTCGATGCTGGTCAAAGCGTCACACTTGCAGAAGGCATTATTACCAATAGATGTCACCGTGCCAGGGATCGTCACATGAGTCAAATTGCTACAAAGCATGAAGGCGTTTTTGCCGATGCCTGTGACGGCATAGGTTGTACCGCCGGAGGTGACCATTTCAGGAATCACGACATCGCCGCTGTAGCAGTTGCTTTGTCCGTTGTTGGTAACGATAGCCTCACCGTCAACCACGTCATAGTATATGCCGTCTTGCACAAAGCTATAGCCTCTTGCCACCATCGGCAACAGCAGCATAATAACAACCAAAGCCCAATATGTCATTGTCCGTTTCATGATTTCTTGCATAAGGTCATTAGGCGGTTTGAGGACATAATCTGTCGTTTGCAAAATTACTACATTCAATTAGATTATCAGCAAAAAAGCAGCATAATTCTGACTTCATTTGGAAATTTATATTGTGCTGATTTTCAAGCATCTAAAAAATTAAAAGTTCATTTGGGGTAAATTCGGGTTCCCAAGGAACAACCGACAGCCGTTTTTGATGTAATTTTGCACTGAATCCCACAAATCCGGACGACAAAACAATTGAATCATGATGAAATGGATTGAACGTGCCCTCGTGGCCACGACAATTATCTTGGCACTATGGAGCTGCCATAGCGGCACTCCATCGGCCACCATGCAGGAACTGTCACGTATCGACTCGATGGTCTATCATCAAGGAGAAGCCGAGGCCTTGTCCATGCTGCAACAGATAAATACCGAACGTTTCAGCAAAAAAGAGCGCTCCTACTACACCGTGCTGCTGTCGATGGCACAATACAAGAACTACGTTCCTTGCACTAGCGACTTGGCTATCAATGAAGCGGTTAGCTATTTCAAGCAGTCGGGTGAAGACTTGTATTATTTGAAAGCGCTTGTCGCCCAGGGTTGTGTCAACGAAGACATGGGCAATCTTGACAAGGCGGTTGACAGTTATCATCATGCCGAAGTTTTGCCCCTGTCAACCGACAGCGCACTGATTGCCTACGCAAAACTGCGATTAGGTGCTTTATACCATGACCAATATACCGGCTCTGAAACGCTGTCGGTACAAAAGTATCTTGAAGCCATGATTCTGTATCAAGCCCTTGGAGATAAGCACTATGAAGGCGTCTGTGCCGGATGCATCGGAAACATCTATCGCAATATTGACGAAAAACACGATTCATCTGTTGTCTTATTAAATCATTCCATAGAATTGGCCAAAGAATTGAATGAACCGTTACAGCAACTTGACGGGAAATTTGCATTGCTCGAGTATTATATGCTTAAGGAAGAAGATTATAAGACTGCCATTAAATATGGATTGGATGGCCTTTCGGGCATTAAGGCTTATTCCCTTGGGAATGACAAAGAACCCAGGCTGCAATACCACTTGGCATACTGTTATCTGAAGTCAGGCCGTTTGGATTCGGCGCTCTACTATATCAACATCGCCCCCAAACCCATGACTGCCGTCGATAGTCTCGTATATTTTAAAACCTGCTCTGAATTAGAGCATTACCGCAACAATGATTACAAATCTTTGGCCTTGTATAAACAGGCTAACGCAATAGGCGACTCCGTTCTAGTGGCAGGTCTCAATCACCGCCTGCTGGCTGTCGAGAAGAAATATGATGTCCAGTTGGCGGAGCTGAACAAGGTAAAATACCAGTCCAAACTCAGGGGCACACTGTTGGCGCTGGCGGCAGTCATCATCGCTGCTCTGGCCTTATTGTTGGGATTGTTACGCTACCGTAACCGCCTGAAAAACATGGCCATTGAAACCGAAGCACTGAAAAGTGACCTTGACACATCACTGTTAAGTCTGGAGCAGATGCAGGCCAACATCAGCAACTATGAGAACGAACTGAAGGCAGCACAAGCCGAGCTGAAGGGCAACGAGAACGAAATCGCCGCACTGCAAGAAAAACTGACCAACACCGACGAAATTCGCACCATCGTTGACGAACAAATTAAAATCGTCCATGAGTTGATACAATCCTCCTATGAGCTGGACGGCACCCGATTTGCCCAAAAGTTCAATGAGCTGATGACCATGCCTGAGGCAGGCAGCGATAACGCCTCTTATTGGGACAATCTGCAACAGTTGGTCAACGATCTGTTTGACAATGTGCTTGTTAAGGCGCAAGAGACGGCAGGCGGCACGTTGCGTGATGACGAAATCAATTACCTCGCACTGCATTGCTGCGGCTTCTCACGCACCGTCATCATGATTTGCATGAAGTACAAGAGTCTGGGAACTGTATCGAACAAGAAAGTCCAGATTGCCCACAAACTGGGTGTCGCCAACCTCGACGACTTCGTAAAACCCTACAAAGGGCCCGAGGCACAACCCGCCGAGTAAAGTTGTCCTTATAATAAAAAGCAGGGAGGCCACGCAAATGACCTCCCTTGCTTACGATTCACTTATTCGGGATATCAGAAGCGGTAACCCACCCCAACGCCGAACACCACTTGGCTGGCATGGCTGATGATCTGGTACTTGACCTCGCCATTCAGACACCAATGATCACCTATCAGGTAATCAATGCCACCGCCCAGGTTGCAGCCGAACTTTGAATCCGTCTGGCTGTCAGAGCTGAAGTCATAGCCCCCGACGCTGACATCAACACCATCGGCATGCCAGATGCCCAAAACCACGCCTGCAAGAGGATAGATGCGCACCTTCTCGCCCAAATCAAACAAGTAGTTGGCCTCAAGGTTCACGTCAAAGGCCGACACACCCTCATGCTTGAAATAATAGTTGCTTGACAGACTGGCTCTGAAAGCATCAGTAAGGCTGTTCTTCAAGTGCAGGCCGATGCCTGCGGTCTCAGCCTTGGTGCCATATACCACCTGACCGCCAAAGGTCCACTCTCCACTCTCGGCATGGGCTATCAACATGGCCGCCGACATCACAAATAACAATAAAAACTTCTTCATCATTAAACATTTATTTATAGGTTAATACATGATTATTTGTATTGCCTCAAAAGCGGAACCCCACACCGACGCCAAACAGCACTTGGTCGGCGTTTTTCATGAATCGATATTTGACCTCGGCATTGATTAACCAGTGCTCTCCAAGCAGGTAGTCGATACCCCCGCCAACGTTCAGGCCAATCTCGTAGTGGGTTTTGTCACCGCTCTCAAATCTCCATCCGTCCACATCGGTGTCGGATTGACGCCAAATGGCGGCACAACCACCAACCAACGGATAGAGTTGTATCTTCTCTCCCACATTGAACAGATAGTTACACTCTAGGTTGACATCAAAGCAGCTCACTCCGTTTTTCTCGAAGTAGTAGTTGCCTGACAAAGCGGTCCGCCATGAATCTAGATAGTGTGTCTTGAAATGAAGCCCTGCACCGGGCATGTTCCCCTCGGTCCCATAAACCAACTGGGTGCCAACGGTCCACTCAAGGACATCAGCCACAAAGGCGCTTGCTGTCACCGAGCAGATTGCCACGATTGCTGCCAATATGAAACGTTTCATCTTTATTACTTGATTACTTAGAATTGACGGCAAACGGATTATTCTTCTTCAGCGGCACAGTTGCCTGATTTCAAAGCATCGTCCACAACTGGCATGAGGATTTCGGGATGATTGAAAAACTCCTTGCTGTCAAACGCTTTACTGTCGATATAGTCCTGCACAAACGGGAATCGCTTGAAGCGGTTTTTCAACATTTTCTTCAGTCCTATAACCTTGGCGTGTACGATAATCTTCCAATAGGCATAGGCCCGCTTTTCTCCCTTCACATAATAATAGTACTTCGTTGAATTCCAGTATGACATCATGGTAGGCGTAAAGGAGAAGTCCTCAGCAGGAGAAATATAGCCTATCATTCGCTCAGTTTCATAGACTTTCATCAACAGTCGAGGGCTTTTGGGCTTCTTGCCTGTCAGTTCGCAGAAGTCATACACCATGACAGGTACAAACGTGAGTTCCTGCTGGTCGCTCTCGGTGGGTGGGAACACTAGCGACTTGATATCGGTTGTAGCATATCTTTTGCCTTTACCCTTAAACTTTTCGCTCACTTTGATTTTGTCGCCCATGATATCGCCCTTCAAGAACCCGTTAATAACAGTGCCGTCATTGAGCGTGAGGATAACCTTGTAATCATCTGGATTTGCCTTGGCGATTGCAGGCTGCCAGGTGAACAGGGTAATCATCAACACGAGCAGTAAGTGTTTTGTTGTCTTCAGCATAATTTGATTATATGAATGATTATAATAACTGTTGAGTCAATTCTTGAGCACGCTATTCAATGGTATAAAAGCGTCAATAAGAGCATGGGAAGACACCCAAAACGCTCATCGCAAAATTACTATTACCAATTAGACCGACCAAAAAAATCGGCATCATTTTGACTTCATTTCAGTAATTGTAAATTGTTGATTTTCAATTATTTGAAAAACAAAAAGTTCATTTGGGGATAATGTGGTCGAAAGCGACCTTTCAAGTCGCCAAAAACTGATGAAATTTTGCAATCAATCCCACCATTTTCGACAACAAAAATACTTTTTATTGGCGCAACCGGCATTAGCTCAGCAGGGCTGGTGCACACCCCTCACTCCTCAAGTTAGTTTATCGTCTTTTTTTGTTAAACAAGTCTGAATGTGTACCGGTGCGATAGAGGGTGATAATGCGAATGTCAGTGTCTTTCTGATAAATGAGTAGCCAGTCAGGTGAAATATGGCACTCTCGGTAACCTATATAATCTCCATGAAGTTGATGATCACGGTTCTTCTCGGGTAATGGAAGATCATTTGCCAATAACTCAATGACGGCAAAGAGGTCTTGAAGATCAAGACCACGTTTTTTGGCTTGTTTCAGGTCTTTTTTGAATTGACCTGTCAGAGATACATGATAAACTGCCATGGGATGATTATAATGTCTCGGCCCAGCGCTTGAATTCATTGACCGTTCCAGTGAATTCAATTCCTTTATCATTACGGGCGTCCTCAATAACTCTCATGGTTTTATCATTCAGACTCTTCCCTGTCTCTGGGTCGATGAGACGTGGTTTTTCAATGACCTGATAAGTCCAGCCCAGCTTCTCCATCATCTTTTTGAAAAAGCCGACTTCTTTATTGGGGATGTTGATAGTAATGGAAGTCATATCCATAATCATTTGACTTGTTGATGGATGCAAAGGTAACGCTTTTTCTTGAAAATGCAATTAAATCGCTTGACAAAAACAATTAATTGAACTGGGACGCACGTGTACGCGCGGACAAAACGGACAAAACGGACGAAAAGAGGCTTTAGGTTTTAGGTTTTGGGAGGAGCGTAGGGCCTGGCCGCATGAGGCATGAGGCATGAGGGATGAGGCAGCCAACTAACGCCTAACGCCTATTGCCTAATGCCTAACGCCTAAATGCGAGTGCATTAAGGAGTTCGTCGGCGTTGCGTGCGACGAGGGTGCGGGTGAGGTCTTTGCCGCGGGCAAAGGGTGTGCGCGTCAGGTCGGCGAGCTGTTGAACAGTGCCGGCAAACATGCCGTCGAGG
Source organism: Muribaculaceae bacterium (assembly GCA_017427945.1). Taxonomy (GTDB): domain Bacteria; phylum Bacteroidota; class Bacteroidia; order Bacteroidales; family Muribaculaceae; genus Sodaliphilus. The sequence continues at coordinate 70,181 of JAFRRT010000023.1, forward strand.
TCGGCTACGATGATGGGACGCAGATCGTCATCGCCGATGCACATCACCGCGAGGGTCGAAATCCACTCATCAAGGGTGCCCACCCCACCAGGCAGCACCACGAACACGTCGCCATGCTCAATCATGTATTGCTTGCGGTCGCCCAGATTGGCGGTATATATCACCTGATTGCACACGGGGTCGATGCGGTGCCTGAACATCTCGGGAATGACGCCGACGACATGCCCGCCCGCTTGGCGGACGGCAGTCGCGGTAACGTGCATGAGTCCCGCGTTTGAGCCGCCATAGAGCAGCGTATGGCCGTTGCGGCCAATCCATGTGCCCAAAGCGGTGGCCAACTGCTGATATTTACCTTCCAGGCCCTCTTGAGAGCTGCAATAAACGACGATATTCATTTTCTAAGTCTAATTTAAAAACTACAAATTACGCTAATTATACTAATTGGCATCCGCATACCTCTTTTATTGTCGGCGAATTGCGCTAATTAATCTAATTATTTGGCTGACGCACATGGTCAAACGCCCCCGCCCTAACGGGCACCCCCTCTTCTCTAAGAGGGGGAGTTTGGCATCCGCCGTGTAACCTTTGTTTAATTTGCGTAATTAGTAGTTTTTATTGTTGTTATAGTACAGTGTTGTTGATGACGTGGCGTACCTGCTTGAAGAGGTAGTCGCGGCGGGTGCCGTCGGCGTGCTGCAGGGTGAGGGTGCCGTCGGGGGCGATGGCAGCGATGCCGGCCATGAAGCGGTTGCCCGCTGCGTCCTCAAAGGGGTGCAACTTGCCGTCGTTGCGGTACAGCGCCGCCATATACTGCCCGTGTAACTGCCCGCGGGCGGCTTCGTCGCCCAGGGTGCTCACCAGCTGCTCGATGCGGGAACACACGCGCTTTAACAGGGGCTCCAAATCGTGCTCACGGCCGGTGATGCCCGCCAGCGACACGGGGTTGGGGGCATCGCTGACAAAGCGCTGCTGGTTGACGTTGATGCCGATGCCGATGATGCAAGTGGCGATGGCGGTGCCGTCGAGGGAGTTCTCGATGAGCATGCCGCACACCTTCTTGTCGCGCCAATACACATCGTTGGGCCACTTGACGGTAAAGCCGTCGCCGCCCTCAGCACTCAACGCCTCGACGACCGCCACGGCGGCGGCCTCGCTCAGGCAGAACTGGTCGCGGGCCTTGACAGGGGGGCGCTTGAGCAACATCGAGAAGGTGAGATTCTTGCCGTCCTCGCTCTCCCAGGAGTTGCCCTTTTGGCCCCGTCCCGCCGTTTGGCAGGGGGTATAAATGACCGTACCGCCCGGCAGCGTGGCTGCCAAGCGGGACAGGTAAGTGTTGGTGCTCGCCGTCTGGCTTACTTTGATGTAGTGAGGCATGACGGCGAAGTTTCAGACGTTGGGGAAGGTCATCTTGAGGGTGCGGCTCTCGTCGTCGTTGACGGTGATGTCCACACGCACGGTATCGTCGGGCAGCAGTCCCTCGATGCGCTCGGGCCACTCGATGAAGCACAGGGCGCCGCTGTCGAAATAGTCCTCGGCTCCCAAGTCAACGGCCTCTTCCTCCTTCTCCAGGCGATAGCAGTCGAAGTGGTAAATCAGCTCGGCAGTGGCGTCGCTGCGGTACTCGTTGATGATGGCAAACGAGGGCGAATTGGTCACGTCGCTCTCCACGCCCAGCTGCTTGCACAGGGCGTTGATGAATGTGGTCTTGCCGGCTCCCATCTCGCCGTAGAAGGCATAAACCGTGAGGTCGCCCATCTCGGTCATGAACTTGTAGGCGGCTTCCTCGAGCGCCTCAAGGTTGGGAATAGGTATCTCTAATGTTTTCATTTTAGTCCTTAGTTGTTAGTTGTTGGTTTCTTGTTGTTAACTTGCACCAGTTTCTCTAAACTTTAAACTTTACACTTCAAGTTTCGTGAAACTTGAATCACTTTGGAGATAGCGTCACGATGGGCACGAGCATCTCTTCCATGGAGATGCCGCCGTGCTGGAACGTGTCGTTGTAATAGGAAACGTAGTAGTTGTAGTTGTTGGGATAAGCAAAGAAGTCGCGGTTCATTGCAAAGATGTAGGTGCTCGAGATGTTGGGAGCGGGCAGGCCCACGCGCTTAGGCTGCTTAATCTCATAAACCTGCTTGCTGTTGTAGGTCAGGCTCTTGCCCACCTTGTAGCGCAGGTTGGTGTTGATGTTCTTGTCGCCGATGACATTGATGGGACGGTCCACCTTGATGGTGCCGTGGTCGGTGGTGAGAATGACCTTGTAGCCGTTCTCGGCCATGAGCTTGAAGATGTCGAGCACATTGGAGTTCTTGAACCAGGACACGGTCACCGAGCGGTAGGCCTCGTCGGTGTTCGCCAACTCGCGTATCATCTTCGACTCGGTGCGGGCGTGCGAGAGCATATCCACAAAGTTGAACACCATCACGTTGAGCTCGTAGTTCTTGAACATGCCGAAGTTCTGCATCAGCTTCTCGCCGGCGGCGCTGTCATTCATCTTGCTGTAAGAGAAATGCACCTTGCGGCGGTAACGGTCGAGCAGCGTCTGGATAAGGGGCGCCTCGTTGAGGTTCTTGCCCTCCTCGCTCTCCTCATCGACCCACAGGTCGGGGAACATCTGCTCGATATCAACAGGCATCAGGCCCGAGAAAATGGCATTGCGGGCATATTGTGTCGCCGTCGGCAGGATGGTGGTGTACAGCTTCTCGCTCTCGATATTGAAGAAGTCGGCAAGCAACGGGCTGACGGTACGCCACTGGTCGAGGCGGAAGTTGTCGATGACCACGAAGCACACCTTCTCGCCCTTGTCGAGCAGGGGCAGCACCTTGGTCTTGAACAGCTCGTTGCTGCGCAGGGGGTGCTCGGGCTTGGTCATCCAGTCCTCATAGTTGCGCCTCACGAATTTGGCAAACGCGCTGTTCGCCTCCACCTTTTGCATGCGCAGCATCTCGTCCATCTGCGTGTCGGCATTCGACAAGGTCAGCTCCCAGCGCACGAGGGTGGAATACAACTCGTACCAGTCCTCGATGGTCTGAGCCGAGTTAATCATCTGTCCGATGCGCATAAATTCCTGCCTGTAGTCACCGGTGACCTTCTCGGCAATGAGCTCATCGCTGTGCAGGTTCTTCTTGATGGACAGCAATATCTGCATGGGGTTGACGGGCTTGATCAGGTAATCGGCAATCTCGCTGCCGATGGCCTGGTTCATGATGTCCTCCTCCTCGCTCTTGGTAATCATGATGACGGGGACATTGGGCTGCATGATCTTGATGCGCTGCAGGGCTTCCAACCCGCTGATGCCCGGCATGTTCTCGTCAAGGATGATAAGGTTGAAAATCTGGTTGCTCAAGGCGTCGATGGCATCGCGCCCGTTGGTCACAGTCTCCACCTCATAGCCCTTGTTCTGCAAGAACAGGATGTGCGGCTTCAACAGGTCGATTTCGTCGTCGGCCCACAATATTCTTTCTTTGCTCATACGGTTTGATGAATCGTTAAAGTGTTGTTAGTCATTCTTCTTTTGAGGTCTGACAGAGCGACCCTGATTGTTGGCAGGCTTCGAAGCGTTGGTGCCATCTCCGGCCGGTTTGTCATCAGGATTTGTGCCATCGGGCTTGGTAGTGACAGTGCCATTGTCGGGATTGTCAGACTTGTCGGACTTGTCGGATTTATCAGACTTTCCCGATTTGCCCGCCTTATCAGCCTTGTCGGCCTTAGCCTGCTGTTGTCGCTCGGCGGCTCTGTCCTTGCGCTCCTGCTCACGGTCCTTTTGCCGCTGCTTGCGTTCCTGCTCGCGTTCCTTGGCCTGTTGCTTACGGTCTTTGGCCTTTTGTTTGCGCTCGCGTTCACGCTCCTTGGCTTTTTCCTTGCGCTCTTTCTCACGCTCCTTGGCGAGGCGCTTGCGCTCCTTCACCTTATCCTTGCGGGCCTGTTCCTTGGCCTTCTTGGCATCTTTCTTAGCCTGTTCAGCAGCCTTGTATGCAGCCTTAGCCGAGTCTTCACGCCACTTGTAGCGGAAGTCACGCTCTTTCTCTTTCTCCTTCTCGGCCTGCTCGATGGAGTCTTGCTCAGCAATCTCGGCGATACGGGCCAGCTTGCGCTCGTGCTTCTGCTCCTTCTTGATGCTGTCATTAATCTCCTTCTGGCGCTTCTTCTCGGCCTTCTCGCGGGCCTTGGCTTCACGCTCCAGCTGCTTCAAGCGCTGTTCCTCCAGGCGATCCTGCTCCTTGCGCTCCTTGTTGCTCAGGGTGGTTGTCGGGGTATTGGCAACGGTCGAGCGGTTCCTGTAATCGTTGGCCTTGATTTGGGTGCGCTCAGCCTCTTGACGGGCGCGTTCCTCGGCCTCGATGCGGGCCTGCTCTTCGGCAAGGGCTTCAGCCTCAAGGCGTGCTTGCTCTTCGGCCTCCTCAAGCGCCTTCTCCTCGGCATCTCTCTTGGCAATCTCGGCAGCCTCACGCTCATACTGCTCGTTCTCGATGCGCTCACGCTCACGACGTGCGGCAGCTTCGGCCTCGGCCTCTTCCATGGCCTTCCTCTGGGCCTCGTCGAGTTCCTTCTTCTCGAGGTCGCTGTGCTCCTTGTCGTTCTTCTCTTCCAGATAGTTGAAGTAATCCTCAAAGGTGCGGCCCTCGGTCAGCAACAGGTTAAAGTTAGCGGCACTGATGATAACATAGTGCACTTGTCGAGGAATATTGATGGTATTGTCCTGCTCGAACATCGAGCGGTAATGCTTAGCCTCGGCGAAATTGTCCATACCCTTGACCACGAGCAGTCCCAGCGAGCCGAAGTTCATCTGCTCGATATCATAGTCCTTAACCTTGAAGGCATTGAAATTGTGGCGGGCCACCTCATAGAGCAGCATGTTGCTGTTCACACTGTCGAGCGGATACATCAGGATGAACACCTGCGGCTTGTCGTTGTCCTCGGCAAAGGGGGTGAAGGTCTTTTCCAGCGCCATGGGCGTGGTGTCGTTGCTCAGGCGGGTGGTCCATAACATGCCGCGCACGTTGCTGCCACCGCCCTCCAGACGACGGCCCTGGTTCAGCTGCTTGACAATCTCCGACGCTGTCGGGGTGATATCGGTCTGCGGGTAACGCTGCAACATGTCCTTGAGGGTTTCCTTGAACTTATCGTGGTTCTTCTCGGTCAGGTAGCTCAACGCGTCAATGAACATGAACTTGGGCATGATCTTCGACAGCGGATACTTGCGCATCATCTCGGCATAGGCTTCATGCACACCGGTATGGTTGTTAGCAAGGTAGTTGGCATAGGCCGCCTCATACATCTGCTCCTGGTCGCGGTTCATATTCTTGAGGTTCTCCAGATAGTTGGGATCCTGCATCGCCATGCCGTACTTCGATTCCGGGAACTCGGTGAGGATGCTGTCGCGGTAGGGCTGGGCGTCGGCTTCCTGGTTGTTGCGCATGTACATCATGTACATATTATAATAGACGTCGAGCCGGTAGGTGTTGTCAGGATAGAGCTCCAGCAACTGGTTGAACTCATAGGCCGCAGCATCATAGTCCTCCATCTTGTCCTTGAGGATGGTACCCATATTGTACAGACCTTCCTGGATAATCTCGTGAGCTGCCGCGATTTCTTCCTCGGTCTTGGGAATCTGCTTTAGGTAATATTCCTCATAGTGCGGGTCCTCGGCACGCTTCAGCGCCTCGACATCCACCTTGATGGTATCACCGTTCTCATCTACCGTCACGCTGTCGGCAAGGGCCATCAAAACGCTGTCGGGCACTTCCTCGTCGTCGAACGAGAAGGTCGACTTGTTATGGCGGCGCCAGTTGTCCTCCAGTTTGCGGCTACCCCACTTTTTCTGGAACTGTGTCTTACCGGCGGTCTTGACAGCTGTGTTATAGAAGTACCATGAATTGTCGGTGACGTTGGTATAGTTCTTCTGATTGTCCTCAAGCGGGTTACCCTTGGATTCCTGTTCGGCCAGGTATGCCGCACGGGCCTGTTCCTCGGCCTCCTCTTTCTCTTTCTTCTTCAGCTCCTCGATAATCTTGGCAATAACGGCCTTCTGTTGCTCGGGCGTCATCGCGGCCAGCCTGAGCAACGAGTCCTGCAGGGTGACATTCTGCGAATAAACGGCCAACTCATCGAGCACGTCGCTGCGCTTCTTGAGCAGCTTGTAATTGGGGAAATCCTCGTTGACCAGTGGAATACCCTCGGCATAGCATACTTGCGCTTCGTCATACTGGCGACGGTCGAAATAGATGCCACCCAGCTTCAACTGGCTAATGGCCTTGTCCACACCGTTGCGGGTACTCTTCTCAGCAGCAAGTTTGTAGTTCTCGATAGCGCTCAGGACATCGCCGTGGGAATAATAGAGGTTACCTATGGCATAGTAAATCTGGTCCAGATAATCCTTGTTGCGGTCGTAGCGCGTCATGCGCTTCAGCGCCTTGACCTCGCTGGCGATGTTGGTACCCTCATACACGGCACTCTGCTTGATGCGGGCATTGAACTTGGTGCGGTAGGTCGAGCCGCTGCTGCCGCCCGCCTGCTTGTATGCCAGGTAGGCATTGTGCTTGTCGCCCACATCCTCATAGAGCTGACCCAGCAGGAAGCACATGCGCACCTTCTCATTGCCCTTGAAACCCTTCACGGCTTGGGCAAGATAAGGGATGGCCTCCTCGGGCTGCTGAGCCTTGATGTAATAGTCGGCAAACGCGGCATTGGCAAGTGCCCGCACGCGCTTGTTGGTGATTTCGTCAAGATGTACGTGGGCAAGCACGTTGTCGGCCTCGGTGGGCCAACCCATGGCGCAATAGCACAGGGCCTCACGCACCTGGCTCTCCTGCACCAGGTCCTTCTTCCACGTGAAGTGGCGCGCAATGTAGCGGAAGGTGGCGGCAGCATCCAGGAAGTCGCCCTTCATATACTGCGCCTTGGCCATCAGGTACCATGCGTTGTGCAGGAAGGGGTTGTACTCGTCACGTGCCAGCCACTCCTGATACTTCGGGTCGCGGTTCTTGCCGCTCTTGCGTTTGGGTTTCTTCTTGATGGAGTGCTTGGCGATGGCGGTTTCCATCTTCTCGATGGTACGTTCAAAGCTGCCGCTGGGCTGCGGAGCCTTCGGGTTGGAACGCGCCTCGGCAGGATGCATGTACAGGTGCTGCGAGTAATCGTCCTCATAGGAGTCCAGCATCGATTTCAGCTGCTCGTCATAGTTGGTCTTGCCGTGATAATAGACATTATATTTGGTAGTGAACGACTGCCAAAAACGAGAGCGGGCGGTGTTAGTCTTGGTGCTGCACGCAGCCAGCAAGACCAGCATCGCTAAAATCATGCACGGTATGAAACGTCGTGTCCTGTTCAACTCCGTCGATTTTTACTTTAGTTTCTTATTAAACGAGGCTATCGCGATTTTATTGCCCTGAGGCTTGGTTACTGCGATATTCAGCCGCAAGTTGCAGGAACTCCTCGCGGATGCTCGACGGCATCACCAGGCCGCGGTGCTTGATGCTCTGGCCCCACCCCAGCAGGTCGCTCGGCTGCAGCGTGTAGAGCACGTCGCGCCACTGTTCCAGTTCCTCGGGCGTGTAGCCGTCCTCGGCACGACCGGCAAACAGGTCCAGCTCCTCATCGTCATAGTAGGTGGGCTTTGTCTCGCATTGCCCGGCAAGCAGCTGCTCGGTCGGGCACACCGGGCGCAGGCCGCAGCCCTCGTCGACACAGCCTGTCGACGTCGGTTCCTCGGTCTCCTCGGCTTCCTCAGCAACGGCGGCATCACCGGCATCACGGCGATAAAACAACTTATCGATGAGCCACACCACGGCGCCGCCCAGCACCAGTATTGCCAACAGTATGATTGCCGGTTTCATCTCGTTTCAGGATTTTGGTGCCTCACGGGGGCGGTATTTTCACAGGTTGTTGCCATCGGTGACAAGGGGTATTGATAATGGTGTCAATTGGCGAAGTAGCTCTTCATCAGCTTCTTGACACGTGGACTCAGGGCGATAATCGTGAACATGGTGCACAGCGCCATCAACGCAAACGCCAGGTCCATGATGCTCACCATCACCTTAAGCGGAATCATCGCGGCAACGACAATCATCGCCAGGTAATAGTAATTGTACCACTTCACGTTGTGCGCGCCAAACAGGTAGTTGGTACACTTCTGCCCGTAGTAGCTGTAGGAGAACATTGTCGAGAAGGCAAAGAAGAACACAATCGCCATCAGTAGCAGGTGGCCCACACCGGGCAGCAGCTGGCCCCAAGCGCCCAAGGCGACGTACAGGCCCTTGGGGTCGGTCAGGCCCACGTAATTGCCCGCAATGATGATGGGTATCGACGTGAGGGTGCATACCAGGCCCGAGTCGATGGCGGGACCCAGCATGGCGATGAGGCCCTCGCGAATGGGCTCGGTGTTCTTGCTGGCACCGTGCATCATCGAGGCGGTACCCACACCGGCCTCGTTGACAAACGCCGCACGCCGTGCACCCGTCAGGGCCACATAGGCAAACGCGCCAAAGCCCGCCCTCATGTCAAACGCGCTCTCAAATATCTTGGCGAACACCCCGGGGATGTCCTTGTAATACACTGCCATAATCACGAGCACCATAATCAGGTACAGGATGACCATTACCGGCACGATGCGCGATGCCAGCAGGGCGATGCGCTTGATACCGCCCAGGATGACGGCGCCCACGATGGTCACCATCACCATGCCCATGATAAAGCGCAGCAGCAGCGTGTTCTCAATGCCCATGGGCGTGGTGAACACCGTCGTTACCGACTCCACCAGCTGGTTGGCCTGCATGAAGCACAACGTGCCCACGAGGCCGAAGATCGAGAACGCCACGGCCAGCGGCTTCCACTTCTTGCCCAGGCCCTCGGTGATGATATACATGGGTCCGCCCTGCACCTCGCCGGCACTGTCGCGGCCCTTGTACATGATCGACAACGTACCCTCAAAGAACTTGGTCGCCATGCCCACCAGGGCACTCACCCACATCCAGAAGACCGTGCCCGGTCCGCCTATCGATAACGCGATGGCGACACCGGCAATGTTGCCCATGCCCACCGTGGCTGCAATGGCGCTCAGCAAAGCCTGCACCGAGCTGATCTGGCCCGACTGCTTGCCGCTGTCGCTCGCCTGCTTCTCGCGCAGGGCACGCAGGGCACGCGGCAACCGCCGCACCGACACCGCTCCTGAATAGATGAACAGGAACAGGCCACCGCCTATCAACAGGAAAAACTCAGGGTAGCCGCACACGGCATCGCTCGCGGCCACTATCCAGTTACTCAACGCATCAAGCACGTTTCCCATAATTCTCAATCAGTTTTTATTAGAATAAGCCGCCCAAAGGTACAACTAATTTCCTGAATGGCGGCATTCACCCTCCACATTTTTGGCCACCGCCCGCTGTACCGCATCACCCTATAAAAAACCGAGACGAGGCTGCTCACGCAGACTCGCCTCCAGCGCTTCTTCTTGGACTTGAACCAAGGACCCCCTGATTAACAGTCAGATGCTCTAACCAACTGAGCTAAAGAAGCCTTTATAATATCTAAACATTATGGTGAATAGCGCTTCTTCTTGGACTTGAACCAAGGACCCCCTGATTAACAGTCAGATGCTCTAACCAACTGAGCTAAAGAAGCCTTTCCAACACCTTTGCGGCAATACCTGCCGAAAAATGCGGTGCAAAGTTACTGCCAAAAATTGAACTGTGCAATAAATTTTTGAAAAAACTTGAAAAATTTCGTTCTTTGCGATAATTTTAGACCTTGATTACAGTTCTAATTCACGGAATAGTAGTACTTTTGACAGTTCAATACACTTTATCATCAAGCTAATGAAAAAGACCATTAAATATATAGCCTGGGCTTGTCTGGCACTCTGCCTGACAAATACCGTGGCGCTGGCCGACGACGACAAGGCCGTGAACGACGATGCCGCAGTGGCTCGCAGCCTCGACATCTTCAACTCCCTTTACAAGGAGCTCAACACGTTCTATGTCGATACCATCGATGCCCAAAAGACCATCGAGAACGCTATCAACGCCATGCTCGACGACATCGACCCCTACACCGAGTACATCCCCGCCAAGGAGGCCGACGACTTCATCACCATCAGCACCGGCGAGTATGGCGGCATCGGCAGCTACCTCATGGAGCGCACCGTCGATGGCAAGAAGTGCGTCTTCATCAGCGGACCCTATGAGGGCAGCCCCGCCGCACGTGCCGGACTGCGTTCGGGTGACCGCATCATCATGATCGACGGTGACAGCACTGCCGGATGGGACAGCGAGAAAGTAAGCAAGCACCTCAAGGGGCAGGCCAACACCCACCTCACCGTCACCGTCGTGCGCCCCTGGGACGAGGACAGCATCAAGACCTTCTCGTTCAACCGCGAGACCATCAGCGTCAACCCCGTGCCCTACTACGGCGTGACACGCGGCGACATCGGCTATATCGACCTCACCACCTTCAACGAGAAGTCGGCACAGCAGGTGCGTCAGGCACTCATTGAACTCAAGAAAGACCCGCGCGTCAAGAACATCGTGCTCGACCTGCGCAGCAACGGCGGCGGCATCGTCGAGGGCTCCATGCAGATTGTGGGATGCTTCGTCCCCAAGGGCACCCAGGTGATGCAGATGCGCGGACGCGACAAGACCAGCGAGCGCACCTATAAGACCACCGTCGATCCTGTGGATACCGACATCCCCCTGGCGGTGCTCATCGACGGTGCATCGGCCAGCGCCAGCGAGATTACCGCGGGAGCGCTGCAGGACCTCGACCGCGCGGTCATCATCGGCTCGCGCTCCTATGGCAAGGGACTGGTGCAGTCCACCCGCTCCCTGCCCTATGACGGCATGCTCAAGGTCACCATCGCCAAGTATTACATCCCCAGCGGACGACTCATCCAGGAGGTGGACTACGGCAACCGCAACGCCGACGGCTCCTTCAAGAAGACCACTACCGACAGCACCGCACGCATCTTCCACACCGCCCACGGCCGTGAGGTGCGCGAGGGTGGCGGCATCGCCCCCGACATCAAGGTCGAGCCGCGCGAACTCAAGCGCATCGTCTATAACATCATGCGCGACCACTGGGACTTCGACTTCGCCACTCGCTATGTCGCTCAGCACGGCAACGAGATTGCCAGCCCTGCCGACTTCACCATCACCGACGAAATCTTCAACGAATTCAAGGCATCTATCAACCCCGACAAGTTCGAATACGACAAGGTGTGTGAGCAGCAGCTCGCCACATTGCGCAAGACCGCGACCGCCGAGGGCTACATGAACGACTCCACCGCAGCCGCCTTCGACCGACTCGAAGCCCTGCTCAAGCACGACCTTGACCACGACCTCGACATTCACCGCCGCGACATCTCCACCCTGCTCTCTCAGGAAATCATGGACCGACTCTACTATCAGCGCGGACAGGTCGAGAACGCCATCAAGGACGACGAGTGCATCGACAAGGCAAAAGAGATGTTCGACAAACCCGGCGAATACCGCCGCATCCTCAACCTCCCCGCCAAGAAATCTTCAACCCCCAAAAAGAAGAAAAAATGATATTCCTTAGCTGTTAGGGAAAACAATAAATACAATCATGACATCAGGCGTGACGCTACTCGCGTTACGCCTTTCTTTAACCACGAACCTTTAGCTCGGCGAAGCCAATTACACACATCGAACGAATTAACATCAACACATAGTTTTATTGTACTTATTGTTGTCGTAATATAAGAATTGTTGTTGTCGTGCCGATGATTAAGGAATAATGTGTAATTTTGTCGTCATGGAGATACAGGGGTTGTGTACATTGTTTGCCAGTAAGGGGCGTACGGCGGCGTTAAAGCGACTGTTTGACGGCGACGGACGCAGGGCGGTGATCGACGGGTTGGCGGGGTCCAGCGCGGCGATGTTGTTTGCTGCCTTGCCCAAGCAGGCCTGCCCCTACCTGATTGTGGTCAACGACCTTGACGAGGCGGGCTACATGTACAACGACCTGTGCCAGCTCTTGGGCGACAAGCAGGTGCTGATTTTCCCGTCGGGCTACAAACGCGACATCAAATACGGCCAAATTGACGCGCCGAACGAGATTCTGCGCACCGAGGTGCTTAATCGCTGGTATGACGACGCGGAGGTGCGCTGGGTGGTAACCTACCCTGAGGCGCTGGCCGAGCGGGTGCGCCGCCGCGAGGACGTGGAGGCGAGCACCGTGCAGCTCAAGGCAGGCGGCACGGCGGACCTGACGGAGGTGGCGGCACGGCTACGTGAGCTGGGCTTTACGGCAACCGACTACGTCTATGAGCCAGGACAGTACAGCGTGCGCGGCTCCATCCTCGACGTGTTCAGCTACAGCAACGAGCTGCCCTACCGCATCGACTTTTGGGGCGACGACATCGACTCGATACGCACCTTTAACGTCGAGACGCAGCTCAGCGAGGAGCGCCTGGAGCACGTGAGCATCCTAAACAACGACACGGGCGGCGGCCGTGAGGACAACGTGTCGCTGCTCGATTATGTGGGCGACGATACCGTGGTGCTGTGCCGCAGCCACCAGTGGCTTGCCAGCCGCATCCGCGAGATTGCCCGCGAGGGGATGTCGGTGAGCGCCCTCATCGCCAACGAGGGCGACACGCAAGCCGTGAACAAGGTGGTGGACGCCGACCTGTTCCTGCAACGGCTGGAGCAGCTGCGGCGCATCGACTTCACCGACGGCGAGGCGGCACCCCAGCGCGGTATCAAGCGGCTGACGCTGCACTGCAAGCCGCAGGGCATCTACCACAAGAACTTTGACCTCATCGGGCAGTCGTTCGGCGACTTCCTGGCCAAGGGATACAAGCTGCTCATCCTGAGTGACAGCGCCAAGCAGATTGAGCGCCTGCGCAACATCTTTGAGGACCGCGGCGACGACATCACCTTTGAGCCTGTGCTGCGCACGCTGCACGAGGGCTTCGTCGATGACGACCTGAAGCTGTGCGTCTTCACCGACCACCAGATTTTTGACCGCTTCCACAAGTATAACCTGAAGAGCGACCGGGCCCGCTCGGGAAAACTCGCGTTGTCGCTCAAGGAACTGAACCAGATAGAGAAGGGCGACTATATCGTGCACGAGGACCTGGGCGTAGGCAAGTTCGGCGGACTCATCCGCACCTCGATGAACGGCACGCCGCAAGAGATGATCAAACTCACCTACCTGAACGGCGATGAGGCCTACGTGTCAATCCACTCGCTTCACAAACTCTCGAAATACCGCAGCAAGGAAGGCGAAGCACCGAGGCTGAACCGACTGGGCAGCAACGCCTGGGCACGCATCAAGTCGCGCACCAAGAGCCGCCTGAAGGACATCGCACGCGAACTCATCAAGCTGTATGCCGCGCGCCGCGAGCAGGAGGGCTTTGCCTACACGCCCGACGGTTACATGCAGCAGGAGCTGGAGGCATCGTTCATCTATGAGGACACGCCCGACCAGCTGACCGCCACCCAAGCTGTGAAGGCCGACATGGAGAGCAATAAGCCGATGGACCGCCTCATCTGCGGCGATGTGGGCTTCGGCAAGACCGAGATCGCCATCCGCGCCGCTTTCAAGGCCGCCACCGACGGCAAGCAGACCGCCGTGCTGGTGCCCACGACGGTGCTGGCGTTCCAGCACTGGCGCACCTTCAGCGAACGCCTGCAGGACTACCCTGTGCGCGTGGATTACCTGAGCCGCGCCCGCAAGCCCAAAGAGGTGAAGCAGGTGCTCGCCGACCTCAAGGAGGGCAAAATCGACATCCTTATCGGCACCCACAAGCTCATCGGCAAGACGGTGCAGTTTCATGACCTGGGCCTGCTGGTGGTGGACGAGGAACAGAAGTTCGGCGTCGCCGTCAAGGACAAACTCAAGCAGATGAAGCTCAACGTGGACACGCTGACGATGAGCGCCACTCCCATCCCGCGCACCCTGCAGTTCTCGCTCATGGGCGCCCGCGACCTGAGCACCCTGACCACACCGCCCGCCAACCGCTACCCCATCCTCACCACCGTGGGGACGCTGAACGACGACATCATTGCCGAGGCCATCAACTTTGAGCTGTCGCGCAACGGCCAGGTGTTCTTTGTGAACCACCGCATCGAGCAGCTGGAGCAGCTGGAGAACATGATACACCGCGTGGTGCCCGACGCCCGCGTTGCCGTGGGTCACGGACAGATGCCGCCCGAGAAGCTGGAGCAGACCATCATCGACTTCGGCAACCACGACTATGACGTGCTGCTGGCGACGACCATCATCGAGAACGGCATCGACATGCCCAACGTGAACACCATCATCATCAACAATGCCGACCGCTACGGCCTGAGCGACCTGCACCAGTTGCGCGGACGCGTGGGCAGGAGCAACCGCAAGGCCTTCTGCTACCTGCTGGTACCCGCCGGCAAGCCGCTGAACACCGACGCACGGCGCCGCCTGCAGGCCATCGAAAGCTTCAGCGACCTGGGTGCCGGCATCCAGATTGCCATGCAGGACCTGGACATCCGCGGTGCGGGCAATCTGCTGGGCGCCGAACAGAGCGGCTTCATCGCCGACCTGGGCTACGAGACCTACCAGCGTGTGCTCAAGGAGGCCGTCACCGAATTGAAGAACGAGGAGTTCTCATCCCTGTTCACTACCACGGGCGACGACGGCGAGGAGCAAGACAGCGGGACCGAGTTTGTTACCGACTGCGTCGTGGACACCGACCTGGAACTGATGTTCCCTGCCAGCTATGTGCCTCAGGAGAACGAGCGCATCACGCTGTACCGCGAACTCGACAACATGGAGACCGACGAGCAGGTCGAGGCCTTTGAGCAACGCATGGTGGACCGCTTTGGCAAAATCCCCGCAATGGCCTCCGAGCTCATCCGCATCGTGCCGCTACGCCGCACGGCGCGCCGCCTGGGCATCGAGAAGCTCGTCATCCGCCAGACCAGGATGCACCTGTTCCTGGTGGGCGAGGAGAATGTCGCCTATTACCAGTCGCCCGCCTTTGGACGCCTGCTCAACTACCTGCAGCAGAACCCGAATCGCTGCCAGTTGAGCCAGAAGAACGGCCGCCGCAGCATCATCATCAGCAACATCACCAGCGTGAGCAGCGCCCTCACCGTCCTGCGCACCATCACCCACCTCCCCACCATCTAAACCCTAGGGGCTCAAAAATCAAGCACCCTGCCAAGAATCTTGACAGGATGCCTATTGTTTGCCCTGATGGAACAGGGGTGCTTATTTCTTCAAAATCTTGCGGGCGGTGCCGTCAGAGTACTTGACGATGTAGATGCCCGAGTCAGGAGCCACGTCGAAGCGGCGGCCCTGCAGGTCGTAGTAACCAACGACATAGGCATCATCGGCAACGACGGAATTAACGCCTGAATTATCGGGAGTCAATACACACTCGAAGTAGTCCTGAAGGCTCAGGTAACCCGTCTTGTTGATGCCGATGCTCAAGGGTGAGCTGGGATTGCTGAACGAGCCATCCTCGGCGTTAAAGTCGAATGTCACCTGAGGCAACAAGCGTCCAGTGTTGATGTCAAAGGCCGTCAGGAAGATGGGATAAACCACACTGTACTCATCCTTCAAAGTGCCCATGAACTGAGCGACATCCATCACCAGTTTGCCGTCAACCATTCGGCCGAAGACCCATGCTTGCGGCGTGAAGTCCCACAGGCCCTGGATGTAAACAAAGTCATTGAAGAAGCCCACCTTTACCTTGTGCTCTCCTTCAACCAGGTATTCAGAGACACTGGACCTGCTCTTGTAAGAGAAGGTGTACTCTATCAAATCCAGGTCTTCGGGTACATACACTGACGTGTCGGTGTACTTCGAGAGCGTGAGGCCTTGATAGTAATTCACAAATTCGAGGTTATCCTTGTCGGTGGTGATGAAGACATAATCAAACGTTGTGAAAACGCCGTTCTCATCTATCGTCAACTCCAAGTCCTTTTGAGTCGGGATGCCTGTTAACGGATCGTAGTCGGCAGATTTGAAGTAGAGTAAGTACTCATAGGAGCCCAACAACTGGGGATTGGGGAAAGTGACCTTGTTGCCGTCACGCACACCCTTGATCCAAGCGCCGGGTAAGTACTGCGAGATGCCTCTCAACCATACGTCATTACCGTCGAAGCCTATTGCCACAACGGCGCTATAGGGATCCCAATCCATGCCATCGTTGATGGCTGTCGTCAAGTAGTAATCCTCGGTTGCCAGATTGACAGGAGGCGTGAGAGGCTGTTCCTCGGCAGGGATGTAAACCGATAAGTAATCGCCCGACTGCAGCCACTCGTAGTCAAGGTACTGGAACACATCGCCAAAGACACGGTTCATCGTTCCCAGGATGTGTTTTTCATTGGTGCCGTTCTGGGTGACGGTACCATCGTCATTAATCGTGTAGGTCAATTCCTCGACAGACGGGTCATAGACGTAGGAATTCAGACTATCGACATAGGTGAACATGGCCACCTGTACGGCCATCTCCAGCGACTTGGCATAGGCGATATACTGGCCCATGGGAACGGTGATGGTCTTGCCGTCCTCGCTCAGGGTGCCTTCTATCCAGCCATCGTAGTAAGACCAGGAAACCGGGCGCTGGATGTACACTTTGTTTTCAGGAGCATAGACGATGCTCAAGGCGCCTTCCTGCTGCTCATAGACAAGCTCATAGGGGCTCACGCCCTCAGGCACCTCTTGCTCTTTCTCGACTTCCTTGACGATGCCGCCCGTGCGCATGTACATCTTCAATTCACCGGCAGGCTGCTGCTCGATAACAGGAGGTACATAGGTTTCTTTCTCGACAAGGTTGTAATGGAAGACCATTTCGGGATTGGTTTGTCCCGTGGCAACCATGGTGATGCAGCCAGCGGGAACAGTGAGCGTATAGTTGCCTTCAACACTCAACGGGTATTCCTTATAAATGACAGCATTACCGCCAATTTCCCACATGTTGCACTCAAACGTCTCGCCGGTATCATCATTGGCCAGTATGGAAATAGCCTCCTCGTCAACGAACACAGTGTCACCGTAAACAATGGTGAAAACCTGCAAAAGGTGTACCTCACCCTCGGGAGGATTGATGGTATAATCGGGCATACCGTCTTCAGGAATCAAATAATTGAAATTGAGTTCCTGAATTATCTCACCCAGCGACTCGATGATGACAGCGCCAACGGGGATGTTCAAGGTGTAGCGGCCCGGTTCGGTAACCACTTCGGCGGTGTTGACATACACCTTGTTGTCCAAGGAAGACATTGCCGCATCGATGGTCGTGCCCGTCGTGTTGTTGGTCAAGGTCGCCATCACATCAGGGGCAAGGTAGTCCACCTCCATCGGGAAAGTAAGGGTGAAATACTGCAGGCTCTCCACCCTACCCTCGGCAGGGTCAATGGTAATCTGGTCGTAGAACGAAGGCAGGGTATCACCTGCAATCGAATAATCGAAGGTAAGCTCATGCACCGCCTCATCCAGCATATAGAACACGACGGCTCCAGAAGGAATCGTGAGGGTGTAGTTACCAGCTTCGGTAATCTCATCGGCAAAGTAAACAACCGCGGTGTAGCCCACGCTGATCATCTCACCGCGATAGGTCTTATTGGTCGAGGTATTGGCCAGTGTGGCCTTGCTGCCATCGGCAATCTCACCCACATACTGCGGGAAAGAGATCGTGAAGTACTGCAACTTCTCCACCTCACCCTCGGCGGGGTTAATGGTAATCTGGTTATAGAACGAGTCAATATCTCCTTCAATGTTAAACCTCAGCGTCAGCGGCAAGAGGCGCTGGCCATTGACCGTGAGGGAGCCTTCGGGGAGATTCAGGTAATAGTCTCCCGAGGCGGTATAGCTTTCCTCAAAGTCGATTATCACGGTGGTTCCCGCGCCATCGGCACGCATACTACCTTCATAGGTAGCGCCGCCACCTTTCTGCAGGGTGGGTATAGCTCCTGGACTCACCACCACAGGCAAGCCATCAAAAGTGATGGTGAATTGTTGTAGGCTTGTCACCTCGCCCTCGGCGGGAGTGATTTGCATCACTTCATAAGGGTCGACGACAGCAAATGCCGACGAGCCATATAGGACAGCCATCAACAAAGCTAAAAATCTTACTGTTTGTTTCATTGTTTGAATGTGTTTGGTCTAAAGTTGAAAAGCCTAGGCAATATTGCTCATACTACGTTCGGCATTCACAATATGATAGTTAATGATATGTAATGTTCAAATCAACAATTCTCGGGGAATGACCTGATTTTCATCAATCCTTGGTTATCAGTTTGCCAAGAGCAAATCAATCAGGGCAGTCACATCAGCAATGCTTACGCCACCGTCACGGTTGACATCAGCAGCATCGGGGGCGTCACCTCCGCTCAGCAGCAAATCAATGAGCGCCGTCACATCGGCAATACTCAAGCGGTTATTGCCGTCAACGTCACCAATGATGTAATCGGCACCGCCAGCAATGGTATAGTTGAAGTTGAGCTCATGCACATCTTCGCTCAGCGTATAGATGACGATTGACCCCGAGGGGATGGTCAGGGTATAGTTACCGGCCTCGGTAATCTCCTCGCCGAAGTACACCAGCACGTTGAAGCCCACATCGTACATGTCGGACTGGTAGGTTGCGCCCGTCGTGGTGTTGGTCAACGTGGCCATTTTACCATACTCAATCTCGCCCACGTATTCAGGCAATGAAATGGAAAAATACTGCAGCCTTTCCACCTGGCCTTCGGCAGGGTCTATGGTGATTTGCTCATAAAAAGACTCTATACTGCCATTGATGATGAAACGGAGCGTCAGCGGCAGGAGGTGCTGGCCATTGACCGTAAGGGAGCCCTCAGGGAGATTCAGGAAATACTGACCTGATGCGGTACAGCACACGTCAAAATCCACTATGACTGAGGTTCCTGCTTCATCGGCACGCATAGTACCCTCATAGGTAGCGCCGCCACCTTTCTGCAATGTGGGAATGGCTCCTTGACTCACCACCACGGGCAGGTCGGCGAAGGTGATGGTGAAGTGCTGCAGGCTTGTCACTTCGCCCTCGGCTGGAGTGATTTCCATCACTTCATAGGGGTCAACCACAGCAAAAGCCGATGAACTGTAAAGCACAGTCATCATCAAAACTAATAATCGTAAAGTCTGTTTCATTGTTTGTATCATCTTAAAGAATGGGTACGTCGCAGCAATAACGAGTAAGTATCGCGCTCGGTTATAAATAATTATTGGTTATTATCTAAACGATTGTTTTGGTGTTCATTTTGTGGCAAAATTAATATATTTTTTAAAACAGCAATATAAAAACGGCAAAACAAATAACAGATTGTGTTTCATTTATCGACATTTTCACCACTTACTTCATTTTTATTGTTTGAGATGCTACGAGATTACTTGCTTTAAAATCTTGATTGGCATAACAAAAGCGGGGGTTTATTGAAAACACCCAATCACAGGTTGCCTTATTTACCGAAAATACATAGCTTTGCGGGAAATAATCATGTTTTAATCACATCAAAACACTAATTAATTACACATTTATGAAGAAACGATTCCTTTTAGCAACATTGGTTGCTATGGCGGGTGTTTTGGGCTATGCTCAGCAGACCATGTGGGTTCACACGGGTCATGTGCATTGGGCCTACAACACTGAATCGGTGGGCACCATGCCGTATTCGTCGGCCAACCTGCTCACCGTGCTTGAGAAGGGGTTCACCCTTGCTGATGTGGACAGTGTTACCGTCGCCAACGAGACGTTTGCCGACGACAATGTCCTCGTCAAGTACAGCAACAACACCGCCGAGGTGTATGTTGCCGGTAACATCGCCAACCACATCACCGCCCAGGTGAACGGCGCACGTGTCGCTTTGATGCAGGACGCCACTGTGGCCAGCGAGTACACTTACACCCTGCAGGGCACAAGCAGCAGCGGTTGCTTCTATCATGCGGGTTCCTACAAGATGACACTCGTACTGAACGGTGTTAACCTGGTTAACCCTGACAGTGCTGCCATCAACATCCAGAACAGCAAGCGCATCGCCGTGCAGCTGGCCGACGGAACGACCAACACCTTGAAGGACAGTAGCAGCAACACCAAGAAGGCTGCCTTCCTCGTAAAGGGCCATGCCGAGTTTGCCAAGGGCGGCTCACTGACCATCACTGGTCTTAAGAAGCACGCTCTTGCCTGCAACGAGTACATGGAGGTCAAGAAGACCGTGGGCACCATTACCATCGTCAGCTCGGTAGCCGACGCCATCAACGTGGCACAGTACTTCCAGATGAACGGCGGTACCATCAATATCCAGAGCTGCGGTGACGACGGTATCCAGGTTGATGCCGAAGACACTGCCAATCCTGAAGAGGACGGTCACGTGCTCATCAAGGGCGGTACCCTGACCATCAACGGCAGCGCAGCCGGCACCAAGTGCATCAAGGCCGAAGGCAACGTGGACATCCAGGGCGGTACCCTGACACTGAAGCACACCGGTATCCCCGTTTGGGACACTGACAAGCTCAAAATCAAGGAAGCCACTGGCATTGGCACCGACCGCAACCTCACCATCAACGGTGAAGAGGCTGTCGTGAACATCACCATGACCGGCAACGGTGCACGCGGCATGAAGTGCGACAGCACGATGACCTGCACTGCCGGCAACATCGACATCAACTGCTCGGGCGCCGATTGGGCCTACAGCAATGTTGACACCAGCAGCGTGCGTTGTGCCAAGGCCGACTATGCCTTTATCCTGGATGGCGCTACCATGAAGGTTACCACCACCAAGGACGAGGCCATCGGTGTTTACAGCGAGGGCACCGCACTCATCAGCGGCGGCACGTTGACGCTCAACACCTATGACCATGGTATCAAGACTTTGGGCAACATGGACATCACCGGCGGTACCATCAACTATACCGTTACCGGTCCCGCCAGCAAGGCCGTTAAGTGCGAGGGTGACCTACACATCACGGGCGGTAACATCAGCGGCACCGTGAGCGGTGGCGGCGAGACTAACCAAAACGATCAGACGACTGCTGCCAGCGCCGGACTCAAGTGCGACGGCAATATGGTCATCGACGGCGGCACCTTCAACCTGAACGCCACTGGTGCCGGTGACAAGGGCATCAACGTGGATGGCACACTCACCATCAATGACGGTAACATCACCGTATCCACCACGGGCGGCCGCTATGGCACGACCAGCAGCGGTGGCGGCGGCTGGCCCGGCGGCGGTCAAGACAACAGCGACACGCACTCCTCGCCCAAATGCATCCGCAGCGAGGGCAACATGACCATTAACGGCGGTACCATCAAGGTGACCACAACTGGTGGCGTGAGCGGCTCCACCGGCGGCGGC
>JAFRRT010000024.1 GCA_017427945.1 Muribaculaceae bacterium
AGTGATCGAACGCGCCGTAGCCGATGGAAGTGACGGAGTAGGTCGTGCCGTGGTAGGTGACGGTAGCGGGAATGGTCACCGAGCCAGAGTAATCATTGGAATACGGGGAATATGATGTTATTTTGTTGGTGACTTCAACTTTATTGCTATCGATTTTGTTGTAGTTGATGCCGTTGACCTCGAACGTGGAGTCTGAATTTGGCACACTCTGATTGCCAGAGCATGATATCATGGTCAGCAATAGTAGGGCCAGCAGTAGGAGGGTGGCTTTGATGAGATGTTTCATGATGAGGTATTGTTTAGTTGTTCTTTTCCAGGTCTTGTTACACGATGTTGCGGATCGCTTGCAATCCAATGGCAAAGGTAGGGCTTTCCCATGGAAAGTGCAAATAATAGGGGCCAGCCATTTTTATCATAAAAAAACAACTGGAACAACTTAGACAACTATCTTTTTGATTGACAGTTGTTGGAGTTGTTCTAGTTGTCTTTATTGTTTTCTTGTGAAGAAACCGATGTGCTGCTTGGCATAGTTGCGCATGATGTTGAACTGGTCGGTAATTGAGAGAAATCAGTCTCGACCCTTTTCCTGATTATGCCCTTGTAATGGTTCCAGCAGTACAAACAGATAGTTTTCGTTGTCAATGCTCATTCCCTCCTCATCGGCAGAATCTGTTGGCCCGATTTTTTCTGAACTTTCTCCCATCGAATTGGTTGCCGCATTTACATTTCTCAGGAGGTCCCCCCTTTTGTGAGATTCCATAAGATTTAACTTGTCAAATTGAGACTTTAAGAGCTCTAATTACCTGAAATTTAACTATTTGTCATATCGGACAGTTTCATAGGGTATCATGTGTAACTTCTCGGTCACTCCGCAAGAGGACAGGTATTTTCACAATGCCTGTCTTTTTTTGTTTAATTACCGGTTTGGTGATTTATTTCTCGACGATGGCGGCAGGGGCGATGTGGTCGCTGCCCTTGACGAAGGCGCCCATCGAGAAGACGCTGCGCAGGTTGATGTCGTTGTCAAAAATCATGATGTCGGCATCCTTGCCACGCTGTATCGAACCCTTGCGGTCATAGATGCCCATGATTCTTGCGGGTGTCTCGCTCGCCATGCGCACGGCATCCTGCAGTGGCACGTCAACGACGCGTGCCATGGTCTTGATAAGGCGGTCCATCGTGGCGATGCTTCCTGCCAGTGCGCTGCGGTCCGAGAGCTTGCACACGCCGTCCTCAATGATGACGCGGGGGTCGAAGGCGTGCTCGCTGTCACTGTCGGTCACGGCGAGTGCATCGGTGCACAAGGCGGTACGCTCCACGCCTTTCATGTGATAGACGAGGTTGAGCAGCGTTGAGGGCACGTGGATGCCATCGGCGATTACCTCCACCGCCATGTCTTCGAGCAGATAGACGCTCTCGACGGTTCCCGCATGCTTGAACTCGCGCACGTTGTGGAAGCCGGGCATGCCGTTATAGAAATGGGTGGCCAGCGTGTATCCTGCGTCCCATGCTGCCTTGACATCGGGGTACTCGGCGGCGGTGTGGCCAATGGCGGCGACGATGCCCTTGCCGGTGATGTATTTGCCCATCTCCAGCGCTCCAGGCAGCTCGGGCGCACTCGACCAGCGACGCATGCAGTCAAAGTCCTCGACGATGTGGGTGTATTCGTTGGGGTCGGGAATGCGGATGACCTCAGGCATCTGGGCGCCAGCTTTGCTAGGGTTGAAGTATGGTCCCTCCAAGTGCATACCCATGATGGTGGTGTTGCCTTCGCGCATCAGCTCGTCACACGTTTGGCACGCGTGCTCAATCATGTCGAGAGGCGAGGACGACAGCGTGGCATAGATGGCTGTCGTGCCGTGACGCAGATGGGTGTTGGCGGCATTTTCAAATGCCTCGCGGGTACATTCCTGGAAATCGCTGCCGCCACCGCCGTGGCAATGCAGATCGATGCCGCCTGGCACAACGTGCATGCCATGGGCGTCGATTGTCTTGTCCATGCCTTCCATTATGCGGCTGCTCTTGCTCACCTCCTTGATGCGGCTGTCCTCGATAATCACTGAACCGCCGTTGACCCATCCCTCGGGGGTAAGGACATGACCATTATATATCTGCGTCAACATTCCAGGTATTCTTATAGATGTGCAAATATACATCGTTTTTCATTACGTTGTTCATTTTGTATACATTTTTTTTAATTTCTTGACATAAATTTGGGGTAATTGTCAGATGTGGCTCTTTGGGTGGCAATTTCAGGGTTTGTCTTTGTCTTGCTTTTTAGGCCGTTTGTCAACATGATTGGTTAATTGGTCATAAAGTGGCGTTTGGGCATTTTTTTGTTCCAATGATTATGTTTTACTTTGCCACCGAAATATTTTTGCACATAGTTAGTTAGTATTAATTCAATTTATTGTTTAGAAGAAAATGAAAAAGATTGTTTTTGCTTTGACGATTGCCCTGATGGGCACTATCGTGATGAACGCGCAACCGCCCCGTCGTCCCAACATGGATCCGGAGCGTATGGTGGCCAACCAAGTTGAACGCTTGGACAAGAACCTGTCGTTGACCGACGAGCAGAAGGCCGAGATCACCAAGATCTATACCGAGGAGATGAAAACCATGCACAAGGACAAGCCTGCCAAGATGGAGAAAGGCTCGACTCCTGACCGTGCTGAGATGAAGGCCTATGCCGACAAGATGAAGGCTCAGCGCGACGCTGTGGACGCCAAGGTCGAGGCTGTACTTACTCCTGAGCAGTTGGCTAAGTATGCCGAGATGAAGGAGAAAGAAGGCGACCGTAAAGGACACCGCAATTTCCACAAGAAACCGCATGGCGGTCCTGACATGGCACCTCCCTCAGAGGGCTGCTGCAAGGACTGCAAGTGCTGCGAGAAAAAAGAGCAGTAACCAGGACGGTTAATCATTGAATGAAAATCAGGGCGCTTCCCGACAAAGGAAACGCCCTGTTTCTTGTTTGTGTGGCGTGCTTACACGCCCAGCAAGTCGCGCAGGATGTCAAGGGCGGCGGTCACGTCATCGTCGGTGAGCGTCTGGTCGATGCGGTAGTCGCCGATGTCGGCGAGCAGCGAGCAGGTGACTTCGCCGTCACGGCTTTTCTTGTCGTGGCGCATCAGCGCCAATAGCTCGTCATAGTCATCACAGGTGAAGGGGAATCCGCGGTAATTGTCCCGGACGAAGTTGCCCAGGCGGTGAACGTCCTCGCTGGGGAACTGCAGCCTGATGTGCGAGAGCACCGCCTCGGTGACCAAACCCCAAGCGATGGCAAAGCCGTGCGGTACGGGTTTGCCGCGTTGCATCGCCAGACTCTCAAAGGCGTGGCCCACGGTATGCCCCAGGTTCAGCGCTTTGCGCTCGCCCTGTTCGTTGGGGTCGCGGGCGACGATATCCACCTTGATTTGTACCGAGCGGCGCAGCCTTTCCAGCATGTCGTCGTGGTCGATGGGCCGTGAAAAATCATGGTCCAGCAGACGCAGGAACTCGTCACGGTCGCTCAGCATCGCATGCTTTAGCACCTCGGCAAAACCCGATTTCATCTCCTCTACAGGCAACGTGTCAAAGAAGCAGGTCGAGATGATGACATCACTGGCAGGGGCGAAGGCACCGACCTCGTTTTTCAGGCCATTGTAGTTGAAGCCCGTCTTGCCGCCCACGGCAGCATCGACGGCGCCCAGTAGGGTAGTAGGTACATTGATGAACCTCACGCCGCGCTTGAACGTCGCTGCGGCAAATCCTCCCAGGTCGGTCACCATGCCGCCACCCAGGTTTACCACCAGCGAGTGGCGCGTCGCCCCCAAGCGCTCCATGCCGTCCCACACGCGTGTGACGGTATCCAGCGTCTTGTTGTCGTCGCCGTCGGGGATAGTGATGAGGCGGGGTGGGGCAGGCGTGATGAGCCGCGCAGTGTTGGTGTCGGCAATCCACACCGTCATGTTGTGGTTGCCGCTGTTCTCCAGCCGCTCAATCGCCCCAGCAACGTCGTTGGTGAATATGAGGTTCTGCTCCATAAAACTATGGGATAGTATTCCCTGAGGGCTCTGAGCGCTCAGAGTCATGCTGCGGGTATCAGGCCTTGATCATGCTCAGTGCCACGAGCAGGGCGGGCAGTGCGGCAGCCAGTTCGTCCATGTTCTTATAGACGATGTCGGCACCTGCCTTGTAGAGGTCTTTCTCGGGGATGGGACCGGTGGTCACACCGATGGTGAAACAGCCTGATGCATGTCCTGCCTGTACACCGAGTGGGGCATTCTCAATCACGATGCACTGGTTGGACTTTTTCTCGGCCTTGTTCATTCCTTTCAGGTAAGGCTCAGGGTTGGGCTTGCCGTGGCGCACGTCGTGGCCGGTCACCTTGACGTCGCTGAACAAGCCGGGGAAATCCTCATCGATGCGTTGCAGCAGGGCGTCCTGCTGTGAGCCGGTAACCAGGATGCGGTCAACGCCGGCTTCTTTGAGGGTTTGCAGTACCCGCACGGCGCCAGGCATCACGGGAGCCTCGCCCAGCTCCTTGAAATAACGCGTCTTCACACCGTAGAGAGCGCGTGCCTCGTCGTCGGTGATGTTCTTGCCGGCACCGCTCTTGAACTTCGTCTTGATGATCTCGCTACCGGTCATGCCCTCCATGGCATAGAACTCGTCGCGGGTACACTTGATGCCGTTTTTCTTCATGAGTTTCACCCAAGCCTGGGTGTGATACTTCATTGAGTCGTAAAGCACTCCGTCGCAGTCGATGAGTGCGGCTCTGATGTCGAAGCCTTTGTGACCTGTATATTGCAGGTAATCGGCTATAGTTTGTTGTAAGGTCATTGTGTAATATATTATTATAATGTATGACAATAATTCTTATCTCACAGTAATGTGCAGGCAGCCCGCCCTGCGTTCAAAAATGGCGTAGCAGCGGCCTTGCCGCCTGAAGTCCAGCACCACCTCGGCAAGGATGTTTTTCAGGTCCTCCAGCGAGATAACCATGCTGGGGTCCAGACAGTCAAACTTCACCCAGCTGATGTCAACCGTGGTGCCGAAACGGTGGCATGAATTCTCGGTGGCATTACGGTTGCGGCGACGCAGCTTGCCCACGCTGTACTCGGTGCGTGTCACGCTGGTAACCTTGATGCGATAGGCCTTGCCGCCACGCTTGCGCACGCTGTCCTGGAAGGCATAGCCGATTTCCTTGAGCAGCTGTGCGGCTTTAGGCACCAGATAGGGTACTGATGCGGTAAGGTCATCGAGCATATAGGCATCGCAGGAGAAGATTCTGATGAGCGGCTTGTCGATACTGTAGGCATCGTGCAGCGAGGTGACTGGTTTGAATCCGTTGGCCTCGGCGGCAACCAGTTGAATGGCATTGCTGTCGTTGAAGATTTCCTTCAGCGGCCTTTGCTCGATATAGGACGGAATGCGGTGAATCTCGGCGCCGGTGATGAAGCCCATGCTGTCGCCGGTGATGCTGCGGTTAATGGGCATGGCTGGCGGTGCCTTGTAGTCCCATGCTGTGGTGTCCTGTTGCGGCCCTCGGCTGCAGCTTCCGCACGACAATGAGCCTGCCAGGGCAAGTCCCATCAGCAGCAGTAGTAGCAGCAGGCTCAAGATGTTCCGGTTCATCATTATAGAAACCACATTCAAGTGGCAGTCATTTCACGTTTGAGGTAGCAAAGTTACATATAATAAACGAAAAAACCATACCTATACATATCATTATTGCCACATTTTTTGTAATATTGCACCTTCAAAATGACAGAATCAGGTAAATACAGCATCCTTTTCATATGTCTGGGAAACATCTGCCGTTCGCCGGCGGCCCAGGCTGTAATGCAGGCGATGGTGGATGAGCGGGGCTTGACCGACCGTTTTGATATCGACTCGGCAGGCATCGGAGGCTGGCACGTCGGCGACTTGCCCGACAAGCGCATGCGTGTCCATGCTCGTCCGCGCGGCTATGAGTTGACTCACCGTGCCCGCCGTGTGAGCCCTGCTGATTTTGAGGATTTTGACCTCATCGTCGGCATGGATGCCGGCAACATCGACGATTTGCGATACATGGCAGCGACGCCCGAGCAGCAAGACAAGGTGGTGATGATGGGTGACTACATCCGCCGCTACCCGCACTACGACCATGTGCCCGACCCCTACTACGAGGGCAGCGAGGGCTTTGAGCTTGTGCTCGACTTGCTGGAGGATTCCTGTGACAACCTGTTGAACCAGATTATTGAACAAAACAACATATCAAAATGAAAAGATTCAAGTTTTTAGCGCTTTTCGTGTTTGCAATGACTGCTCTGGCCATGAGTGCCCAGTCTCCTATCGCTGTGGACTGGCGCATGGGCCAGAACAACACTGCGTCAAACAATTACAATTCCCGCTTCATCATCAAGAACATCTCCAAGCAGCCCTTGGACAGCACCTGGCAGTTCTTCTTCAACCAGTTCTCGCGTTCGGTGACTCTGCCGGCTGGTTCGCCTGTCGATATAGAGGAAGTTTCGACGACTTATTACCGCATGAAACCCAACGCCAATTATAAACCGCTGGCTGCGGGTGACTCCTTGGTTGTTGAAGTGGTGATGGCTGGAGCCGTCTTAGGCAAGAACTATATGCCTGCCGGCGGTCATGTGGTGATGAAAGGCGACATGTCGCGCCCGTTCCCGGCTCCCATTCGCCGTGCCCCGCTCGACAGGCCCGGCCAGTGGCGTGACCATAAGGCTTACCCCGACGGCAACTACATGTATGCCTTTAATGAGGCCATCAACGGCTTTGGCGACGGTTACACTGGCAACGATTATGACATCTTCCCCACGCCCAAGCAGGTGGATATCGAGGACGGCTTCACTACTGTGGGCAGTCTTGTCTCTATCAAGACCGGCAAACTCTTCCAGTGGGGTGGTTACAGCCGTGCAAAGAAGCTGCTCACCAGTGAGTTGGAGAAGCGCGGCGTGTATGTTTCCAATGGTCAAAAAACCGAGATTCAGCTCTTGCTCGACAAGAAGAACAAGTCCAACCGTGAGTATTATTCCCTGCGTGTGCATAACGGCAAAATCACGATTCTGGGCGCTTCACAGGCTGCCTTGATGAATGGCGTGATGACGCTTGTCGCCGCTCTGGACCACAGCAAGGGCCACCGTCTGCAGAATTGCTTTGTCATCGACTGGCCCGACTTTGGCTACCGCGGCGTTATGCTCGACATTGCCCGCAACTTTGTGACAAAGGGCAAAGACCTGTATCGTTTCATCGATTTGCTGGCTTACTATAAGATTAATTATCTGCAGTTCCACTTCGCCGATGATGAAGGCTGGAGGCTTGAGATTCCCGGATTACCCGAGTTGACGCAGGTGTCGGCACGCCGTGGCGCTACCCTTGACGAGAAAGTGTATCTCGCCCAGATCTTTGACGGCAACGGCAACCCCGATGACCCCACTCAGTGCGCCAACGGCTATCTCACGCGTGCCGAATTTATCGATTTCTTGCGTTATGCCTGGTCACGCGGCGTGCGTGTCATCCCCGAGATTGAGACACCAGGCCATGCGCGTGCCGCCATCGTGGCTATGAAGAGCCGAGCCCAGAACAATCCCACTGCCGAACAGTTCCGCCTGTGGGACGATAAGAACACCTCAGCCTTTACCTCGGCCCAGAACTATCGCGACAATGTGCTCAACGTGGCCAGTGATGACGTGTACCGCTTTGTTGACCGCGTGGTTGAGGAGTTGCAAAAGATGTATAAAGAGGCTGGTCTTAAGCTCGAAGTTGTCCACCTGGGCGGTGACGAGGTGCCCGCAAACGCTTGGTCCAAGAGCCCCGATGTGCAGGCTTTGATGCAGCGCGAGGGCCTGAAGAACCAGCATGAGGTAAGTGAGTACTACATCAAGCGCATCAGCGCTATGCTCGAGGCCCGCAAGATTCGCATCGAGGGCTGGCAGGAAGTGGCGCTAGACCACAAGCCCGAGTTCAATGCTATGGTGGCTCCGCGTGTAGCTGCTGTGAATGCATGGAGCACCATAGGCTCACGTGCCGATGTGCCCTACCGCCTCGCCAACGATGGTTATCCCGTCATCTTGTCGAACGTGACCAACTTCTATATGGATATGGCCTACAGCTGGCACCAGAATGAACAGGGATTGCACTGGGGCGGCAAAGTCGATGAGTTTGACGCCTGGAGCGCTCTGCCCGCCAACATCTACGCCACTGCGCGCACTGCCGTTGACGGCACACCCATCGACATCACCACTGCTGGCGCAGGCAAGGTGGCGCTTGAGAAACCGCAGAATGTAATCGGTGTCCAGGCCCAGTTGTGGGGCGAGACGTTGCGCAGCTTCGACGAGGTGCAGTATATGCTCCTGCCCAAGATGATGGGCGTGAGCGAGAGGGCATGGAACGCTATTCCCGGATGGAGCAAGAACCTTGCCGATGCCACTGCCTATAACGAGGCACGTCACCAGTACAATCTCAAAATCGGTACCCGCGAACTGCCGCTCCTGCGTGGCAAGGGCTACAACTTCCGTGTGGGTCCTCCGGGCATTAAGTTGATTGACGGCAAACTGCACATCAACACGCAGTACCCCGACGAGATGGTGACCTATACCCTCGATGGTTCAGAGCCCACCATCGACTCACCCCGCTGGACGGCTCCCGTTGCCATCAAGTCGCAGCCCCAGGTCATCAAGGCTAAGGCCTTCTACTTGGGCCGCGAGAGCGTGACGACCTACTTATTCAAGTAAAAGAACGGACCATTTTTAGAGTTCTCAGAGTTCTCGGTTTACACTGAGAACTCTGATTTTTTTGTTGTGGTTTTATGTAAAAATACTTAAAAAAGTGTTGTTAAATCAAAAAGTTTAGGGATTTGAGTGTTAAAAACGTTGCAGAGTTTTAATGGAAAAAAAATAATGTGTAAGTTTGTAGTTTGAATGCAGAATCACTTTTGACATTATCATTACCTAATCAATAAACCAATTTTAAAATGAGAAAACAGTTACTATTGCTACTGCTGTTGAGCCTCTTGTCCCTGCCGGCTTTGGCCCGTGTGGTGACAGGCGTGGTCACGCAGTCGAGCGACGGTGAGCCGATTATCGGCGCATCGGTCAAGGTGCAGGGCACATCGCGCGGCACGGCGACCGACTTTGACGGCCGTTTCTCGATTGAGGCCAACGACGGCGACGTGCTCGAAGTGAGCTACGTGGGCATGAATCCCAAGAGCGTGAAGATTGGCGCCGGGCAATCGGTGGTCAATATCGCCCTTGACGAGAACGCTCAAGTGCTGGGCGAGGTCGTGGTGACCGCTATGGGCCAGACCCAGGAGAAGAAGAAACTGAACTTTGCCGTTCAGACCCTTGACGAGGAGGCGGTGACCGCTGGTGGTTCCACCAACTTTGCCAACTCGTTGCAAGGCAAGATTGCCGGTCTGCAGGTAAGTACCGGCGGTAGTTCGCCTAACTCCTCGACACAGGTTATCATCCGTGCCATCTCGTCGATGAATAACTCGCAGAGCAACGAGCCGCTGATGATTGTTGACGGTATGGCCATTCGTGGCGGTGCCTCGACGCTGGCCGACATGAACCCCAACGACATCGAGAACATCACGGTGCTGAAGGGTGCAGCCGCATCGGCGCTCTACGGTCAGGAAGGTGCCAACGGTGTCATCATGATTACCACTAAGAATGGTGGCAGGAATGGCGAGGTCACCGTCACTGCAGCGGCAACGCTGGAGCTGAACGTGCCTGCACGACTGCCCAAAATCCAGAGTACCTTCATTCCCGGTGCCAAGGGTATGTACAAGGAGAACATGGGCAGCGGCGGCTGGGGCCCCTACATGAGCGAGGATGACGTCTATTACGATAACTTGCGCAATTTCTTGAAGACGGGCATCATGCAAAAGTATGATGTGAGCGTGAGCGGCGGAACCGAGAAGTTCTCTTCTTATGCCTCGGTATCCTACACCGACAACCAGGGTATCGTGCCCAAGGATTACCGTAAGCAGATCAACCTCTTGATTAAGGGAACCTATAAGCCCAGCGACAAGGTGACCGTGCAGTTGAGTGCCAACTTCATGAACCGCACCAGCCGTGGTTTCGGTAACTCGATGTCCACCATCTATAACTGGGGTATCAACAAGGACATGAGCGATTATCGCACCCTTGAGGGACATGTGAACTGGTGGGCCTATTACGACCACTGGGAGAACCTGCTTGACACCGAGCGTATCAACGGTGCCGTGTCGCCTTACTTCGGCCGCTACATGGACTGGAGCCAGACCGAGGGCAACCGCTTTATTGTCAATGGTCAAATCAGCTACGAACCCATCAAAAACCTGGTGTTCACCGGCAAGATGGGTTATGACAAGAGTTATTCGATGTATGACTCCTACACCGTTCCCCGCCTTTATGACGGCGACCTGGTGGATCCCACGGCCGAGGACGTGCAGACCAAGCTGTCTGACATGCAGGATCGTTACGGTTCCTACAGCTTCCAGCCTTCGCGTGGCGCCTTGCTGAACATGCAGTTCCTTGCAACCTATCAGCATACATTCGCCGAGGACTACACGGTGAGCGCCCTTTATGGTTTGGAATTTAAGGAGGTGAAGGGCCTTGAGTCCTCGATTTATAATGAGCATTTCCAGTTGGGCGGTGAGTTCTACAGCTTCAACAACACCGACTTTACCAACGGAGACCTGCTCATCAGCAACCATCCCACGCTGTATCACAGCAAGTATAACAAGTATGGCCACTTCGGTGAGTTGAGGTTTGACTACAAGGGTATGGCGCAGCTGTCGGTTACGGGCCGTATGGACGGTTCGTCGGCCTTCAAGCAGGCGTCCAAGACCAACTACTTCTATCCCTCAATCACTGCAGGTGTCATCTTCAGCGAGTTGTTCAACCTGAGCAACGACTGGTTCAGCTACGGTAAGTTGCGTGGCAACTGGGCAAAGGTTGGTAAGGACAGCCCCCGCTACTTGTTCACCGATACTTACAAGCAGTGGACCCTCTTCCCCGATGGCGGTTACGGTGTGGATCCCACCACGTCACGCGCCATCGACCTGGAGCCTGAGATGACCAAATCGTGGGAGATTGGCGCCGACCTGCGCTTCTTCCACAACTGGACACGACTTGACATTGCCTACTACTCGACCACGGTTGACAACCAGATCGTGAGCGTGCGCGTATCGCCCGCATCGGGTACTATCCTCCAGACCCGTAACGAGGGTAGCCTGGAGAACCATGGTATGGAGATTTCGTTGAACCAGGACATCATCAAGGCCACCGACTTCTCGTGGAGTGCGTTTGCCAACTTCTCGTTCAACCGCAGCAAGGTGCTCTACCTTCCCAATGACATCACCGAGATTCAGGGTACACAGTACGGCGACATCTTCCCCGTTGCCCGCTTGGGTGAGTCCTCGACGGGTATATCGGGTAAGGACTATGTGCGTGACCCGGATGGTCACATTGTCTGCGACGAGAATGGTTATCCCATCATCAACGCTGCCAAGGGCCTTTACATCGGTAACCGTGAGCCCGACTGGCTGTTGGGTGTCGGCAGCACACTGCGCTTCAAGAACGCTACGCTGTCGTTCCTGTTCGACGGCCGCAAGGGCGGTGACGTGGTTAACGTCACGGGCCGTAGCCAGATTACCAACGGTATGAGCAGCCTGTATGACAAATATCGCAACCGCGAGTACATCATCGACGGTGTACAGGCCGTGACCGGCGCCGATGGTGCGGTGACCTACATCAAGAACACCACGCCCATCGTGCTCGACTCCTATTTCATCAATACCTACTATTCGACTGTATCGTCCAACTTCATCGAGGACGGTTCCTACATCCGCTTGAGCTATGTGACGCTGAGCTATGACTTCGGTAAGCACTTCAAGCGCACTTGGCCCGTTAAGGGCTTGTCGCTGACCGCCACAGGCCGCAACCTGTTCTTGTTGACCAAGTATCGCGGCAATGACCCCGCTGTTCTGGCATCCACGTCAGGTGGTACGGGTGGCGCTGGTATCGACAATTACAATGTGCCCAGCACACGCAGTTTCAATTTCACGCTTAAAGCAACATTCTAAAGGCCGACTGAACTATGAAAAAGATTAAATTTTTAGCATTGTTAATGCTGGTTGGCCTGGTGTCGGTGAGCTGCAACGATATCCTTGATGATAACGTCAACCCCGATAGGGCCCATGCGATTGAAGCCAAGAACGGTCTGCCAGTCATCATCTATTATGCCCAGCAGATTGTCTATGACCACAGTGAATATTATGCCTACTTCTCGCAAATGCTCACCACGGGCGGCAAGAGCTCGGTGGGCGCCTACAGTTACAAGTGCGAGTGGGAGATGCTGACGATGAACCGTCACCCGATGTGGCGTCGCCACTTCTATGACATCGGTAAGAACACGCTCAACCTGGTGAACAACTCCAAGGCCATCAACTCGCCCAACTATGAACTCATAGGGCGCACCATCCAGTTGATGTCTACCCAGTTGACGACCGATGCCTTCGGTGACATTCCCCGCAGCGAGTCCTATCAGAGCATCGCTCCCACCTACGACACCCAGGCGTCAGTATATGCCTGGATGATGCAGGAGTGTGATGACCTCATCGCCATGTATGAGGACCCTGAAATCATCAATAATCCTGATAATCAGGAATTGACTCCCAAGGAGGACCGCGTCTATGGCGGTGACCTGGAGAAGTGGAAAGGTCTGGTTTATGCCGTGAAGGCGCGCCTGTTGTTGCGCAACATCCCCAATGTGGACCGCTCGCCAGCCAAGTGCCAGAAGATTATCGACGCTGCCGATGCTGCCATCAACCAGTGGCGCAAGGGTGACGTGTTTGACTATCAGGGCGGCCGCGATGCCTGGTTCGGCAACGAGCCCCGCTACTACTGGGACGGCGGAACGGGAACGCAGAACGCTGTTTGGAGCGTTGCACAGCCCGTCATCAACTCATGGGAGTCGCGCGGTAACCTCTTGGGTAGCGCCATCCCCAGCAAGTTCTTCATGGTGGACCTGATGGGTATCAGTAAGCCCGACAATGAGATGACCTGCGGTATGTTCAACGCCGAGGGTGCCCATGACGGCTTTGCCAATGACCCGCGCTGCGGTCTGCTGATGATTGCCCGCACGGGACCTGCCAGCCCCTCGGTGACCAGTGAGCGCATCAAGATGCGTTACCTGGAGAACAACATCGGTATGGGTACATCCTACAAGATTGCCAACTATCCGAACCTGTACATGGGTGCTTACGCCGGTGCAGCCGACGCTTACAATCCCATCTTCACGATGGAGGAGCTCTACTTCATCAAGGCCGAGGCTCTGTACTGGATGGGCAAGAAGACCGAGGCATGCGCCCTGGCCAAGGAAGCCACCGAGTGGAACATTCAGCGCCACCTTGCCGCATTCCTGCGTCTCTATCCCAACGAAAACTACAATGCCAATACCGACAACAAGTATCCCGGCAACTCGGTTTCAGGCGGTAAGCCCGGTTTCCAGCCTGCCGAATACTGGTTTGGCCAGATTGCAGCCTTCCTCGACAATGAGGACTACTACCGTGGCAATAACGTGGCTGTCCACAAAGTGACCGACCGCGGTAACAAGCACTGGTACTTCAACCCCAGCGAGTTCTCGTTGAGCGACCTGATGCAGCAGAAGTACATCGCCATGTATCTGCAGCCCGAGCAGTGGACCGACATGCGCCGTTACCACTACAGTAACAACCGCAACCACTACGGCATTGGTGACAATCAGGAAATCGTCTATCCGACCCTGCGCAGGCCCTATAACCTGTATGCCGCTTACTGGATTGACGGCTTGACCGAGGAACAGAAGGAGAACACCTGGATTCAGCGCATCAACTACGACCCCGAGACCGAGGAGAAGTACAACCGCCAAGAACTCGAGCGTCTGGGTGCCTACAAGAATTACAAGTGGCTCCAGGAACCCATGATTTGGGCTCATAACTATGGTGAAGTAACATCTTTGACAGAGGAGAACTAAGAATTAGGGACAAGAAACTAAAAACTGATAAAGAATATGAAACGACACAAGATATTTGGCCTCTTGGCCCTGATGGTCCTGCTCACGACTTCGTGCGCGATACATGACCCGTTTGCCGATAACGGCGAGCTCGGTCAGGTGCTGCCCACGGTGGACTGGGAGCAAGGTTCGACTGTGGTCAAGGCAGGACGCTATGCCACTTTCAAGGGCAAGTACTACACCACGGCCGAGAAAGCGATTGACCATAGCGAGGTGTGGTGCCTCATCAAGCGCCAGCAGACCGCTACGGCAACCAGCAAGTTGACGACCTCGCTCGCTTATACCAAGAACTACTCACTGACCGACACGGTGCGCTCCAGCCAGATGGTGGCCACCTATCCCCACAGCAAGGCTGAGTGGGACGGCTATGAGTATGTCTTGACCGACAGCTTCCCCACCTCGCGCACCCTGGCTCCTGTGGCATGGGTGAATCCCGAGGAGTGGGACCAGGAGAAGTTTGACAACTACTATCCCTCGACATTTGAGCAGGAATTCATGGACTACATGGTCAATGCCTTAACCAAGGACAGCACCTACTACAACGACCTGCGCAATGTCTATATCAAGTACAACTTCCCCATTGAGTTGTTCGAGCAGTTGAATGCCCAGTACGGCATCGACTTCCCGACCGACACGACCACTGCCGACAAGTCCAACGCATGGTACACCACCGATGAGGTGGACCACTACTATTACACGACGGTGGGCGATGACGGAAAAGCCATTTTCCATGAAATCGCCAGCGAGAGCGATGCACCGTCAGGTGTTAATGTGCAGCCGGTTTACGAGTCGGCCTTCTGGCTCTTCTCGCGTTACAGCGATGACACGGGTGGCAAGATTACCACGGTGCGCCGTCAATACATGCCCTACTTCAAGAGTATGCTCGAGACGATACCCTTTACACAGTGGATTTACAACACTGCCGACAAGGCCTACACCGTGAGCTTCAACCGCACCTATTACCTGGAGCCCGAGTTCCGTGTGTATGACACCGACGGCAAGGTGGGTGTGACTACCGATAACAAAGAAGTGACGCTGAATTAACCCTTTAATGAAGAAGAAATGATGAAGACTTTCAATAAAATAGCATTTCTGATCCTGACGGTGATGACGGTCGTGTCGTGTGTTGACAAAACGCCCGACTACGGCAACTTCGCCACCAAGGATGTGGACTTCACCTATAGGGTGGATGACGACCGTTACGGTTTGGACTTCTATGTGGTATCGACCGTCGAGTTCACCAACACCTCGTCCAAGTCGGGCGCGGTGTCCTGGGACTTTGGCGACGGCACCTCATCGACCGATTTGAACCCCTCGCACAAGTATGCCAAGGCAGGCGTTTATCAGGTGACTTTGACGGTTGAAGGTGTGGGAAGCCGCACTTATCCGCTGCTCATCTACGACATCGCTCCTGTGTTGAGCGTTGCCGAGCAGAGCGCCACTCCCGTGGTTATCAACGATGTGGATGTGCTTCTGGATATCGAATTGCCCAACCCCGAGAATCTGACCTGCAAATATGTGTGGACCTTCCCCGACGGCACCCGCGACAAGGACGGAAACATCATCTCGACCTTCGAGGGCTACAGCCATCAGGACGGTACCATCGACAACCCCGGCAAGTTGACCTTCAGCAACATCGGTTCGCAGAAGATTATCCTTCAGACCTGGTTTGACATCAATGGCGAGAACCGCCGTCTGGAGGACAGCTATGTCAATGTTCAGGTAGGCTCATCGATACCTGCTCCCACGTTGTATTATGCAACCCAGGGAGGAAATATCATGGCTGTGAAACTCGTGGACCTCTCCCAACTGCCCGCAGGCACCAAGAACCTGCCGTTTGACATGGGCGTGAACTCAGGCAATATGCCTACCACGCTGGTGTTTGCCTGCGAGAAGATGGTGACCGACAGCGCCACCATCGAGCAGGACAACGTCTATATCCTGGACTGCGGTAAGCAGTACTATTACATCAACGATGAGGCCGGCAACTTGGGTGACGGCAAGATTACCGTCATGAGTGCCGACGGTTTGACGACCAATGTGATGATTACCAATGTGGGCGGTCCCGCCTTCAATGACCCCTTCCAGGGTTGCACCGACGGGACGAACCTGTACTATACCGACCGTAACACAGGTATTCGCCGCATCCCGCTCACCACGCGTGGCGAGACCGAGCAGACCAACTACACCAGCACGGCTGGCTATTTCGTGATCAACAACCAGTTGAGCTACTACGGACAGGGTATTGCCTATGGTGCAATCCATACTGGACTTTACCTTGACCGTACAGGCAAGTTCTGGTGGGGTAAGAATTACTCGGGTAACGGTATCTATCGCTTCAAAGCCAGTGACATCGGCAAGACAGGTACCGGTGTGCCCATTCCTTATCCCATCGTGCTCGAGACAACTCAGCCGCGTGGCTTCACGCTCGATGAGGATCTGGGTTACCTGTATGTGTGGATGACTAAGGGCACCACGCCTGGTGTGGGCTTCACCCAGTATGAGATTCCCGCCGACAATGCCACGGTGACCTATGACAAGTATGTTCACTTCATCACTATGGAGGCCGATCCCATCAACACGACCGATGCCGAGGGCGTTTATACCACTCAGATGGCGGTTGATGCTCAGACGCACTATGTCTATTTCGGTTTCCGTGCCGCCACGACCGAGAAGACCTATACCACCGGCTTGTATTACTTCAATCCCGATGACGGTAAGGTCTATAACTTCAACGGCAACAAGGACAAGATTCTGGGCGTGTGCATCAACCCGCGCAAGACCAATTTGTTCTAAGAAGTTGTAGGTTTTAGGCTTTAGGTTTCGACTAACAATTTGAAACTGAAATGAAGAAGAGATTAATCCTGATAGCATTACTGGCGGCGTTTGCCGCCAGTTTTGTAATCGCTGTCGATGCGCCGCCCAAGCGTGAGCAGCGAGGCATGTGGATCACATCTTACCTGAATGACTGGCCCAGTGGCGCCATCACGCAAAGTAACACGCCGATCATGCAGAATGCTTGCCGCAAGATGCTTGACACGCTGCGCGTGAACCACATCAATGCGATTTATTACCACGTCAGGGCGATGTGTGATGCGATGTACAACTCGGCTTACGAGCCGTGGTCCAGTTATGTCTCGGGCACACGAGGTGTGGCTCCTGCGTTCGACCCCTTTGAGTATCTTGTGGAGGAGGCGCACAAGCGGGGCATCGAGGTGTATGCCTGGGTCAATCCCTACCGCTATGGCCACGGTGACAACATGTGGGGACAGAGTGAGCTGGATTATGTCTATACCCATCCCGACTGGCTGCTGACAACCAGTTATGAGACGGTGCTCAACCCTGGTATTCCCGAGGTGCGTCAGCGCGTTGTTGACGTGTGTAAGGACATTCTGGTCAAGTATGATATCGATGGACTGGTGTTTGACGACTATTTCTATAATCAGGACAATCCGTCGTTTTCGCTCGATGCCAACCTGTACAACGCATACAGGGATGCTGGTGGCACGATGTCGCAGGGCGACTGGCGCCGCGAGAACGTCAACCAAATGGTCAAGGACGTCAACGACATGGTCAAAGCCACCAAACCGTGGGTACGCTTTGGCATCGGCCCTGCCGGTGTAGCGTGTACCTCACAGGCCGTAGCAAACCAGTATGGCGTGGAGCCTTGTCCAGTGGGCAGCGACTGGCAGTATAACCAGATTTACAGCGACCCGATGGCATGGGTGACACGCGGCACCATCGACTTCCTGGCGCCCCAGGTATATTGGAAAACAACGGGTACTTTCACCGGTGTCACCACCTGGTGGGGCAAGATGGCGGCAAGGTTTAACCGCCACATCTTCATCAGCCAGTGGGTACCCGACGAGGAGGGCTGGACGCTTGCCGAGTTCGTTAAGCAAGGTCATGTCATGCGTGATGCGATGGCTGCCGGCGGTAATCCCGGTATGGTCTATTTCCGCTATGGAACGTGGCGCAACAAGAAGGAGGTCATCGATGGCAAGGTGCGCCAGCTGCGCACATGGCTCAAGGACAGCCTCTACTCGACTATTGCCCTGAATCCTGCTCCCGCATGGATCAAGCCGGCACAGACCTATACCACTGTCACGAACCTTACCTATAGCGACGGCACGCTCATGTGGGACAGTATTCCCAATGTGCGCTATGTAATTTATACCATTCCTGATGGGGTGGAGGACAAGGATTTCCGAAGTCAGGCCGAATATATCGACGGAGTGTCCTATTGGGCTTCTTACAGTTTGCCTGCCGCCAAGCGCGAGGGCTATCGCTATGCCGTGTCGATTCTCGACCGTTGGGAGAACGAGTACACACCGGTCATGCCGGGCGTGATACCTGTACAGGCCGACAAGCCAGTGCTGATTTACCCTGAGAACGGTACACAGGTGACTGAAATGTCGGTTCTGCAGTGGAGCAGCACCGCTACCAACTTTGTGGTGCAGGTATTTGCCGATGCCCAGATGGAGTCACTGATTACCCAAATAGATGTGGACTCACCCCGTTGCCCGCTATCCAAGATTCCTTTCCTCAATGAGGGTAACTACTGGTGGCGCGTGGTGGCACGAGGGCTCAACCAGATAGACAACGTGAGCGACTTGTGGCAATTCTCATTTGGACCCATGTGCATAGTCTCACCCGGTCAAGGAGAGGGCGGCGTTCCATTGATGCCGACCATCACGTGGACGGCAGGTGGCCCGGGCACCAACTATTTGCTGGAGTTGTCCACCACTTCCAACATGAACAATCCTGATACGGTGTACTTGACCGAACCCTTATGGCAGGTACCCAGATACAAGTTGGCGGGTGCAACGAACTACTTTGTCCGTGTCACTGCCACGGCCGATAACGGCACATCGGTGGTGACGCCAGTCAGTCAATTCACTACTGTGGAGGTAATACCTCCCGTGCCAGTGTATGTGATGCCGTTGCGTGATGGCATGGACTTGTATTATGGTGATGTGGTGCGCTTCGAGCCCGTTGAAGGCCCCGGCTCATTAAGGGTGCAGATCAGCACTTCGGAGACGTTCCCGACACGCACGTCATATAATGGAACTATTGAGGATGCCTTCGAGACACCCCAGCTGGGAACCATCCGCGGTGCGGGCAAGTTGGAAGACGGCAAGACGTACTACACCCGTGCCCGTTATGCTTATCGCACACTTGCCACCGGTACAACGGCGCAGTATACCGACTATTGCGACATCCGTACGTTTGTCTATCACGAAACCCTCAGGGGCGACGTGAATGCCGACTACGAAATCAACATCGCTGACATCAATGCCATCATCGACGTGATTTTGGGCAGTGGTGCGCAAGCGGGTTCGCTATCGGATGTGAATGGTGACGGCGAGGTCAATATCGCCGACATCAATATAATCATTGACCTTATCCTCAATAATTGACGTAATCAATTTCAGTGTTCTGCAGATGATAAAGAAAATGATTTTCATGGCGGTGTTGTTGACGGTGGCAGTTGCATGCAACCGCCACCCTGTGAATTACCCGCCCGATGACCCGCATGTAACGCTCACCTCGACCAATTTGCCCATCGTTTGGATTGAGGTGGGCGGCGACTCTATCAGCCGTTATGAGCGCACCGGGGCACACATGAAAATCATCCATAACGGCGAGGGCCAGCTCAACTATGCCGACACTGTGGCACACAAGGGTCAGCGCATCGACTATGAGGGCGAGATAGCCCTGCGTTATCGCGGCAATTCCTCGTTCAACGTCAGCAAGAAAAAGCCTTATTCGTTCCGCACGCTTAAGCATCCCTACAGCAAGAGTTCCAAGAAGGATAAGGTGAAAATCCTGGGCATGGGCAAGGACAACAACTGGGCGTTGCTGGCCCCCTACAGCGACAAGAGCATGATACGCGACATGCTGGCCTTTGAGGTGTCACGCCCATGGATGGAATATACGCCCCAGGGACGTTTTTGCGAGGTGATTCTTGACGGTACCTACTATGGCGTGTACATTCTGTGTGAGGTGGTTTCCAAGGGCAGGCATCGTTTGGACTTACAGAAGCCGGGCAGGGGTGGCGATGCCATCACCGGTGACTACTTAATGGAGGTGGACTATGATGACGACGTGAACTATGTCTCCAAGTTTCATCCTGTGAGCGCTTCGGGCGTTCCCTATAAGGACAAATTCATTCATTTCCAGTACAAGTCACCCGATTTTGATAATCTGGACGATGCACAAGTCCAGTACATCAACGGCCGCATTGATGAGATGGAGCAGGTGCTGGCGTCGGCTCAGTTTGCCGACCCTGTGAACGGCTATAGCAAGTACATCGATGTGATGTCTTTTATCGATTACCAGATTGCCATGGAGCTGAGTCATAACATCGACGCTTACCGCAAAAGCGCCAAGTTCTACAAGCGGCG
This sequence comes from Muribaculaceae bacterium, assembly GCA_017427945.1. Taxonomy (GTDB): domain Bacteria; phylum Bacteroidota; class Bacteroidia; order Bacteroidales; family Muribaculaceae; genus Sodaliphilus. The sequence goes on from JAFRRT010000024.1 coordinate 20,436, forward strand.
CGACAGTGTGGACGGGCGATTCAAGTTGGTTGTTTGGGACAATGATCTGTCTTACGGTAACTGCCGCATCAGGCAGGCTTGGCGCACCGATACGTGGGCCTATATGAATAACGACACCCTCTACAGGAATAATGAGGACTTTCTTGTGCCTTTCTGGTGGTATCGGCTGAACAGTGATGAGGCCTTTACTGCACAATTCCGGGCGCGGTGGGCGCAGTACCGCCAGAGCAACCTGCGTGAGGACCGCTTGATGGCTGTGATTGACTCGATGACCACCGTGCTGACCTCTCACGGCGCCGTGCAGCGCGACAGCCAAGCATGGCCGCATTGGGGCATTTATGTATGGCCCATCTATTACATCGCCAGCGATTATGAGGACGAAATCGCTTATCTCAAGGAATGGATTCACCGTCGCATAGAATGGATGGACAGCCAGTTGGGATATGCTCCTTGACATGATTCACCTTCTCACCTCGCCGTGAGGAGGTGTCTTGTTTTTGTATCAAAAACAAAAGATTGATTTTTTTTGGAATAAAACCCTCATTATCGTTTTGAAAATACCTAAATTTTTTGTTATTTTGCTAAGTTAAAACAAAATAGAAAAAATAATTACATAAAAATATTTAATAAACTACTGATTATGAAGAAATTATTACTTTTTGCATTGTTTATGGCTTCGACTGTTGCGTCGGCGTGGGCTGTTACCGACGGCGTGACGTATGAACCCGTCAATGGTATCTCAATCAAGAACATGTGGATTCAGGACCGCGCCCACACTCCCGACGTTTGGTCCAATCAACCCTATTGCAACACCAGTGCCCGTACCGCAGTGATGAAGGACGGTTACATCTACATTGCCCGTTCCAACGCCAACACGGTGATTCAAGGTACCGATACCTTGTCACAGAGTGTCATCTACAAGGTAAATGCTGCCAACGGTGAACTGGTCAAGGAATTGGCTTTGACGCTGGACGGCAATATCTATGGTGGTGCCACATTGAGCAGCAACACTGTGGGCATGGACAACTTCGGCCACCTGTATATGGCTCCGTTCTCCAGCAACCTGGCAACCACCCAGCCAGTTTACTTGGTGGATAAGGAGACGGGTGAGCTTACCCTTATCGACGAGCTTGACAAGGGCGATGCGTTGCAGCGCTGCGACTATATCGACGTAATGGGTGACATCACACGTGAAGAGGCCGAGTGCAACATCATGACCGTGGGCGCCAGCTCTGAGTACATCTATCGCTGGCATGCCGACCAGGGCAGTGACTTTGAGGGTGGCTTTGACGGCGACCCCTATCTCGCTATCCTTGATTTCTATCCCGAGACTGTGACTCAGTGGGGCTATGCTCCTGTTGTGAAGATGGTGCTGAATGACGAGGAAGACTACAGTGCAGAACTATTCTATGTTGATGGTTTCTCCAGCTCTCCCATTCTCTATGACGTAACGGGTACGATGGTGGACAACTTCGAGGAGGTTGACCCTGCTTTCTGGCCCATGGACGTTGGTGCCAACGGTGTTTGCGAGTTCCATCTCGAGGGCCGCAACTTCATCGTTTTCGTGGCAGCCCAGTACACGGGTGTTGACGAGACTACCATGGTGAACAAGGCCTGCCAGGTTTACATTTGTGAGCTCGGCGAGGGTATGACCTTGGGTGGAATGCAGCGCTACTGGATGGTGCCCGACGAGCTGGGTGCTGTCAGCGACGGTGGTACACGCGTTCAGAGCATGAACGTTGAGTATGGAACCGATGCTGAGGGTAATGAGGAAATCACCCTGTTCATCTTCAAGTGCTACAACGGTATGGCCGTCTATAAGATCGGTACCAATGTCGGTGGCGAGGATCCTAATCCTGGTGTGAAGGGTGACGTTAACGGCGACGGCGAGGTGAACATTGCCGACGTGAATGCAGTGATTGACCTCATCCTTACGGGCCGTGTAAGCGCTTCGGGCGATGTGAACGGCGACGGCGAGGTGAATATTGCCGACATCAACTCCATCATCGACATCATCCTGAATTGATGATGCCTACTTGAAAGGAGTAACGATATAATATCCATGGTTGCGGATTCTACGGAGTGAACACACATCCGCGTCAATCCGCAACCTTTTTTATTACAAATAACTAAAACTCAACTTCGATGAAAAAAACATTTCTTCTTCTCTTTACCCTGTTCACGGCATCGTTTGCCGCGATGGCAATTACCGACGGACAGACCTATGAGCCTGTCAACGGCATTAAGATTGTGAACCAGTGGATATTTGACCGCGTGCATAGCGGCACAAATTATACAAACAATGACATCTGCAACCAGCGCGCCCGTACGGCGACGATGGACCAGGGCATCATCTACGTGGCCCGCAGCGAGGAACGTGCTGTTATCATCGGCACCGATACCATTTCGCAATCAATCATCCATCGCTTCTCGGCAGCCGACGGCAGCCAGCTTGAGGACTTGCCCCTGTACCTTGACGGCGCTCCTTACGGACGTTTCCTGGGTGTAGCAAGCATCGGTAAGGACAGTTTCCACCACATTTGGGTGGCTCCCATGACCAGCACCGTGCAGCAGTATGTCCCCGTCTATCTGGTGGATACCGAGACCGGTGAACTCACGCTTGTCGTGGAACTTGACAAGGGCGATGCTCCTCAGCGCACCGACTATCTGGATGTCATCGGTGACATTACCCTCGAGCAGGCCGAGTGCAACATCATGACCGTCTCGGGCTCGACTGCCGACCCCGGTTTCCCGACCCTTTACCGCATGCATGCCGACCAGGGCGGCGATTGGGAAGGCGGCTTTGACGGCGACCCCTATATGGATGTCATCAACTTCTATCCCGAGACTAAGACCGGTTTCTCGCTGGCTCCTGTCATCAAGATGATTGAGGGTCCCGATGAGGAATCCCGCTACAGTGGCGAGATGTTCTACATCGACTGCTTTGATACTGCGCCCGTGATTTATGACTTCTCTGGTTCTGTCATTGACAGTTTTGAGGACACCGATCCCGAGCTCTGGCCTAAAGCTGCACCCAATGGTTGCATTGAGTTCAAACTGGAAGACCGGGACTTCCTTGTGTATGTCACTTCCGACATGAACGGCAACGGACACGGTTGCCAGGCAAACATCTGTGAACTGGGCGAAGGTCAGTCCTTGGGTGGCATGACCAAGTATTGGAAGATTCCCGCCGACAGTATGGGTAAGGTGAACGACAGCGGCTTGCGCGTGCACTGCTTCGCTGTGGAATACGGTGTTGACGACGAGGGCTTTGAGGAAGTGACCCTGCTCACTTTCAAGGCCTACAACGGTATGGCCGTCTATAAGATTGGCCGCAACGTGGGCGGTGTTGAGCCCCAGCCCGTTGTAAAGGGTGATGTGAACGGCGACGGCGAGGTGAACATCGCTGACGTGAATGCCATCATCGACCTCATCTTGACAGGTAAGAGCACTGCAGCAGGCGACCTGAATGGCGATGGGGAAGTAAATATCGCCGATATCAATACGGTGATAGACTTGATATTGAAAGGATGAGAAAGTTTTGTCTTGTCCTGTCGGTCATTGTCCTGACTGTGTTGTGCGCGAGACCTGGGTTCGCGCGCGACCAGTGGGTCATTGGCGATAAGGCCTACGATGTCGATACGCTCATTTTCCCGCATCTGGCGGGACCGGGCGTCATCGCCGCCAAGTATGACATCCCGGCTTTGCCGCTCAAGGTGAGTGTGGTTGAGATGGACTTGACCAATCCCTACATGGTGATGGAGACTTGCCTGGGCGCCGAGAAATCGGTGGGAACTGAGACCCCCGTCAACATGGCGACACGCAACACGCGCCCCGGCCACGAGGTGGTGGGCGCTGTCAACGGCGACTTTTTCATGACCTCGCCCACCAACGAGGTGGGCCTGCCTGTAAGCGGTCAGGTGCGCGACGATGAATTGGTGCTCAGTAGTCACAACAGGGCCTGTTTGGTCCTGGATGAGGCTAACCGTCCCTATATCGACCGACTGTCTTTCTCGGGACGTGTAACCAGCGGCGAGACGTCGTTTGCCTTGAATTTGGTGAACCGCATGCGTTACGCCTACGAGAATATCGCCACCAACCAGTCTTTCCTGTTCACCCGCAGCTACGGACCTACCACTTATGACGCCTCCAACTCGGGCAAAATGCTGTTGCTACGTCCGGCGGGCGATCCTTTCAAGTGGAACGCCAACGGTGTGGAGCAGTGCATCATCGAGGACATTTTTGATGCCCACGGCTCGACAACGATACCCGACGGCAAAGCCATCCTGTGGCTGAAAGGCACTTATGCCAACTATGTCGAGTCACTGAATGTGGGCGACGAACTGTCTATCTCCTTTAGGCTTACTCTTAATAACGAGTCTCAGGATATCAACATCCATCAGCTCGTTGGTGGCAGCAACCACATCATCATGAAGAACGGCCAGTTCATGGAGGACTGGGCCGAGCGGCATCCCCGTACGGCTATCGGCTTCAATGCCGACAGCACCCGTCTCTACTTTGTTGTGGTGGATGGCCGTCATTTGACTTCGGTGGGTGTGACGCTGCTTGAGATGAAAGGTATCTTTGATGCGCTTGGTGCTGTCAATGCGGTGAACCTTGATGGTGGCGGCTCGTCATGCATCCTGGTCAATGGAGAGGTGATGAACCATCCCAGCGACGGAACGGTACGCGCCGTGGGCAACGGCTGCCTGTTCGTATCAACCGCACCGCAAGACGATGAGATAGGCATCATAAGCTTTGAACCCAGGTGCTATAACCTGTCGATTTCGGCAACTACCTCGTTTGCCGTGTGGGGCTATAACCAGTATGGTGTGCTCAAGACGCGCGACTTGCAGGGTTGCACCTTCTCGTGCGACCCGCAAGTGGGATTTTTTGACGATCAGGGCTATTTCCATGCCACCTCCACACCCTCGTCAGGCAATCTCTACGTGAACTACAACGGCGTTACCGCCTCCCAGCATGTGACTATCATGGAGGCGCAGTGGCAACTCGTGAGTGATAGCGTCGTCGTCGATCAGTTTCACCCTTATTCCATCAACATCAACGGTATCAGCGGTTATGGCTTGGATAAGGTGGACCCTTCGGTAGTTGAGTGGACCTCGGCCGATGAGAGTGTGTGCACTGTGGACGCCAGCGGTATCATTACCGCTGTTGCCGACGGACAGACATTTGTCGGATCCACTCATCCACTGCTTGCCGACTCATTGCTCGTGAGGGTGGAAAATCCCAAAGGCCGTGTGACCACGGTGGAGAATGCCCCCATCGACCCCGACACCTGGACTATCACCCAGAGCGGTGGAAATAACCGCACGGTGGTAGCCCTGGATCATGGTATGCAGATAGACTTCACAGGTGCCTCGTCACGCAATCCCTACATCAAGATCGCCAAGGCGGTGCAGATGTGGGGACTGCCCGACACGTTGCGCTTTCGCATGCTGCCTGGCGATATCCAGCTCAAATCGTTGAAGATGCTTCTCGAGACAGCTTACGGTGAACGTGTCACCGTCGAGTACCCCCTTGACGGCATTACAAGCAGCGAGATTGTCATCGATGCTCCTATGACCGACATCTGTGATGCAGCCGACCTGGGCAATTTCCCCTTGCATCTGGTCTATTATTACATCACCTACAACTCACTTGTTGTGGGGCAGCAATACAGCCTCAAGATTCCCGGCATGGAACTGGTTTATGACAGCATGCCGCCCGATGAGCATCAGCCCATCTACGGTGACGTGAACTGTGACGGCGAGATCAACATTGCCGATATCAACTCTATCATCGACATTATATTGTCGGGTGCTGCAGGCATCTCCACTGCCGATGTGAATGGTGACGGCGAAGTCAACATCGCCGACATCAATGCGATTATCGACCTGATTCTATCATAAAATGACCTATATGACACTTGCGTGTCACGTGTAACAGTATAACCTTATAACATGAATATGATGCTTAGTTATGAAAACCCCTAATTATTTAATTCTAAGCATTTTAAATTATTAATTATGAAACGAATACTATTTGTAGTAGCCATTGCGATGGCAACGTTTTGCAGCCTTCAAGCCGCTCAGGTGGGTGAGGCGGCTGCACGTCAAGTGGCCGATAAGTTCTTTTCGGCTCACTCTTCCCAGTTAAGGGCATCGGCAGCTCAATCATCAATGCGGCTTGCCTATACAGCACAGGATAACCGATTCTATGTCTTTGACCGTGGCAGTCGCGGCGGTTTTGTGGTCGTGGCTGGTGATGACCGCCTGCCTCAGGTGTTGGGCTACGGCGCCGAGGGTGATTTCACGGCAAACACTCTGCCCCCGTCAGTGAAATACTGGCTGGATGAGATGGACAGGCAGATTGCTTATTTGCAATCCCACAGTGGCGTATCGGCACATCAGCCTGCCAAGCAGGCGACAGTAGTAGAGCCTCTTGTGACAACCCAGTGGGACCAAGGTGCCCCCTATAACAACTACTGTCCCACTTACGGCGGCGGCACTCGCTCTGCTGCAGGATGTGTGGCTACAGCCATGTCCCAGATGATGAACTACCATCAGTGGCCGGCTGTCGGTCGTGGAAGCCATTCCTACTCCTGCAATGTGGACAATAACCCTGATAATCATGTTGATCTCGGTGTGGACTTCAGCCAGTCGGTCTATCGTTGGGACCAGATGCTTGACATCTATACTGACAGTAGCAGTGAAGAATCATGTGACGCTGTTGCCAAGCTGATGTTTGATGTGGGCGTCTCGTTGGATATGCGCTACGGTAGCAGCAGCGCAACATCGGGCTATTTGGTTTCGGTGGCATTGGAACGTTATTTCGGCTACAGTAACAGGAGCTATTGGCTTCACCGCGACTGCTATGCTGCCGATGACTGGGACCAATTCCTGATCAATGAGATTACCAAGAACCGCCCTGTGTTGTATATCGGAACTACTATCGACACTGGCCACGCCTTTATTCTTGACGGCATTGACGAAGACGGTTATTTCCATGTTAACTGGGGTTGGAGCGGATATTACGACGGCTATTTTCTCGTATCGCTGCTTGCTCCCATGTCAAACCTGAATTTTAGGTATAACCAGAGCGGTCTTTTCGGTCTGGTTCCCGAGACGCAGTCCGATGCTATCGATGATGTCTTCTACGTTCACAGCCAGTTGTGGGCACTCAGCCCTTCGGCACCATTGGGTTCTCAAGCCGACTTAGAGTTTGATTTCCTGACCGAGACCAACATGCTCGACACAGTAGGTTACGAAGACTGGAATGGCGGACAGATATCCTATGCTCTGATTCCCATGAAGATGGGTTTGTATGACCAGAATGGCACCGAGATTCAGAGTCATTTGTTCACTGTTCGTAATTATATGGAATGGAATATCATTTCATCGAGTGATTCGCTTGTTTTGGATTTGCCCCAGTCGCTTGAGGATGGTGAATACCAAATCAAGGTGTTCTATTCGGTTGATGATGGTGCGACCTATGACCACCAGGTGCAGTCTTACGATGGCGGAAAAGACCTTTATCTCAAGATGATTGTGAGCAACGACACGGCTTATTTCAAGGATTGTTTCTTGCGCAAAGCCTATAGCGTGAAATCGATTGACGTGCCCAGGAACGTAAAGATTAACAAACCTTTCAACGTTGGCGTGGACCTGTCTTTCAATGCTTCATGGTTTGAAGGGGACGGGCCTATCGGCAACGTCTATCTGTCTATGCTGAAAGATGGAGTTGAGGTAGCCACCAGTCCATTGTATGAGGTGATGGTGCCCAACAACGAGGTGAGGACTTATGTGATGCAGATTATGGCGCCATCGGAGTGGGGCCCATATACACTGGTGCTCAAAGATGAGAGCGGCAACCCCATGATGGAGCTGGATGAATGGCTTGATGCGATTGAAGAAGTTACTGCCCCTGTGTTTGTCTTGCCTATATGCCAAGAGCTTTTTGAGGACTTTGAGACCATGACGGCAAACAACAGCACAAGTGATAAAAACGTGCAGGGACGTTTCACCACATGGAATTTCAGCAAGAGTGGTGTGCGTTCTCCGGGCGAGGACCGTTGCAACGGCACAAATGCCGTCTTGATGAAGAAACCCTGTTCTTTATCTACGGCTCAACCTCTAAGCCACAACTTCATCTTGGCCCAGGCAACGTTCTTCAATCCCACTTCAACGCTGTCTAAATTCAAACTGGAGTATTCGCTGGACGGTGGCTCCTCGTGGGAGAGGGCTTATACCATCGACAGCCTTGATGTCGCTGAAGTGCCTGAGAAGAGCAAGTATCTGGCAACCTGGAATTTGAATCTGACTTCTGCCCAACCTGCCATCTTCCGCATTTCAATGATTGGCGGCGGCTCTGGAAATAACTATATCGATGATATTGCCCTGTATTACAACGATCCGTCGGGTGACGTGAACGGCGACGGTGAGGTGAACATCGCCGACGTGAATGCAGTGATTGACCTCATTCTCACGGGTCGAGTAAGCGCTTCGGGCGACGTGAACGGTGACGGCGAAGTCAACATCGCCGACATCAACGCCATCATCGACATGATTTTGTCTTGATGACTTTTTAGGACTGCGGATTACGTCAATTGTTCATTGGCGTGATCCGTAGTTTAATATTTGTAGTTTAAGAATGAAACGAGAAGATTTTATGGTCGAAGTGTGCGCCAATGGGGTAGAGTCCTGCATTGCGGCACAAGAGGGTGGGACCGACCGCGTGGAGCTGTGCGCCAGTATCCCTGAGGGCGGCACGACGCCCAGTTATGGCGAAATCAAGGTGGCACGGTGTGTGCTCACCACAACCCGCCTACATGTCATCATCCGTCCGCGTGGCGGCGACTTCCTGTACACCGACCTGGAGGTGGAGCGCATGGCGGCCGACATTGCCGTGTGCCGTGACTTGGGAGTTGATGGCGTAGTGTTTGGTTGCCTGAATGCCGACGGCACCTTCGACATCGAGAAGAACCGCTACTTGATGGAGTGCAGCCGTGGCATGAGTGTGACGTGTCATCGTGCCTTTGACCGTGCGGCTAACCCCGAACAGGCGCTTGAGGATGTTATCAGCCTAGGCTTTAACCGCATCCTCACCTCGGGCCAGCAGCCCAAGGCCATTCAGGGTGTGGACCTGCTGGCGCGTCTTCACCGTCAGGCAGCAGGCCGTATCATCTTGATGGCGGGTAGCGGCGTGACCGAACAGAACATACGCCAAATACGCGAGGCAACGGGCTTGAACGAGTTCCACTTCTCGGCCCGTGAGCCGCAGCCCAGTGCCATGCAGTATGTCAACCCCGACCTCTACATGGGCCGTCCCGGCGCCAACGAGGCCGCCCTTGACTACACCACTGCCGCCCGCGTTTCGGCTACCATAGCCCAGTTGCTTGACTGAAGCTGTCGCGTTGCAGTACCATGATTCACCTGCGGTTTCAAGTGGGCGATGAGGCCGATGGCGATTGCGCAAACGTCAAATATGTTGCCGATTATGCCGCATCTGCACGGATTTTGTTGTAATTTTGCGCCCAAAATCAAATCATGTTAATTATGGATAATCACATGCATTTTTCTGCTCCTTGGTTCAGGAGGCTGAAAGTATTGGCAATGGTGCTCTTGACGACTTTCTTGTGTGCTCAAGCCGATGTCTTTTTGACCTTCACCAACGGGCACGTTTATGTCTTCCCCAATGACTGCATCTCGGGAATGGTGACAAAGAATGGAAAGCTTACCATCACCGACCTCAGCGGGAAGGAGTACTCTTATTCCATTTCTAACCTCAACTCAGTTGACTACCAACTCAACAAGACCTTGCCAGACCTCACGTCTTTCAAATTCAACAACGAGTATAATTACCAAATGGTGGATGATGTCGAGGCAACCATTTCCGACAATGAGGTGAACGTCGAGGTTGCCGGTATCGGCAAATGGCTGACGGCGACATATCTGCTGTCGGACGAAGAGGCGAGGGCCTATGCCGACGGCAAGGAGATGGAAAGCAAGGTGAGTCGTATGTCCTATGCTGCCCCGAGGGTGATTACCGTGGGTTATCCTGGTGACCTTATCTTGACTTTGATGGAGGGGGGACAATATGGCTTCATGCCTTTTGGCAAGGATTATGTCGTCAATGTCGATTTCTTGACCGATCATGCCACTACGGTGCCGCGCATCGACATCAATACAGTGGGTGGCGTGAACATCACCAGTAAGGAATATTATCTGGATGCCGAAATCATAATTGACGGAGCCGGTGTGTTCCCGTCGATGACCGACTCGGTTCAGATCAAGGGCCGTGGCAACAGTTCCTGGTCTTCCAACCCCAGGGCCAAAAATCCTTACCGTCTCAAGTTTGCTACTAAAAAGAAGCCACTGGGTCTGCACAAGGGCAAGAATTGGGTGCTCATTGCCAACAAAATCTATGGCTCGATGCTCACCAATGCCTATGGCATGAAGGCAAGCAGCCTGATAGGTACACCTGCTGTCAACCATATCATTCCCGTTGATCTGTATATTAACGGCACCTACAAGGGTAATTATAATTTCACCGAGAAAGTGGGATTCTCCGACAACAGTGTTGACCTTGCCGACGAGACAGTGGCAACCTTGCTGGAGCTCGACAAATACTTTGATGAGGACGAGGGCCAGAAGTTCAGGACAACGTCCTATGACCTGCCGGTCAACATCAAGAGCCCCGACTTTGCCGAGGATGTCACGTTCCTCACGTTCGACATGATTGAGTCACGCTTCAACGATATGATTACAACTGTTGAGAATGGAGGTGACATCAGTGAGCATGCCGATATGGATGCTCTTGCGCGTTACATGCTGGCCAACGAGCTGATTGGCAACAAGGAGATATTCCACCCCAAGAGCACTTTCTGTTACCACGAGAACATGTTGGCCGACAGCTGCAAATTCATCTTCGGCCCGATGTGGGACCTCGACTGGGCGTGCGGCTATTTCGCCAATACCGCCTCCAGCTACTTCGTCAAGCTGATTGACATGGACTTCTTCAACATTGACTATGATGACGGACTCATGTATGTGTTCTTCAACCTCCTTAATCAGGATAGAAAGGTGTTGCGTCAATTGTATGAAGTGTGGAAACCGTTCATGGAAGAGGGCCGTATTGACGAGTTGTGCGACTTCTGTACAGAATATGTCAATTATACCAACCCTTCGTTGGTGAAGAGCAGAACGGCCTATGCCGATAATACCGACTATATTGAACAATCCAATAAAGCCGTCAACTGGCTCAGGTCAAGGGCTAATCTGATTTATGACCGCCTGAGGGCCTTCATGCAGTCGGTGGGCGACGTGAACAACGATGGCACGGTATCAATCGCCGATGTCACTGCACTTATCGATTATTTGCTGAGTGGCAATGCCCAATCGATTAGTCCGGACAATGCCGATGTTGACGGTGATGGCCATGTCACCATCAGTGATGTGACTGCATTGATCGACTTGCTGTTGACCTCGACGAACGCTTGAGAGCCAGCTCTGTCGTGCGATGTTTTAGAATAAAAATCTTGCGGTTTTACAATACTTGTTTTATTTTTGTGGCCGTAAAAGAAATACAATTTAATTGGATATGAAGCACTTTTTTGTGACGTTGTTGGCCGTGACATCGGCTTTGATAGGTATGGCAGGTAATAACCGTGTCATCGTCGAGGATTTTGAGATAATGGGTGATTCGGCCTTGTCGGTGCCTGTAATTCTCGTCAATGAGGATCCGACGCGAGGTTTTCAGTTCAATATCACGTTGCCTGATGGACTTGATCTGGAGGATTGCTCCATTCCTAAGGATGTCATGGATGATTTTGACATGAGGTTTGTCTGCAATTATATCTCTCAGGATTCTTGCTACCAGATCATCATTTATCCGGGATTCCGCATTTGCATCGAACCCGGCACCTTGTTGGCGTTTTATCTCCACTTCATAGCTGATTCCGACTTCAAGGGTGGGAAAATCAAGATATGGAAATGCTTGGGCTCGACGATTGACAATGAAACCTACCCGATGGATGGCTGCACGGTGAATGTGACGGTGCCTACCAGTTCACTTATCAAGGTTCCTGTGGATACTCAGCCTAGCGACGAACGCTACTTCAACCTTATGGGGCAGCCCCTGTCGTCGCCTGCCAGTGCTCCCGTTGCCATTCTTGTCACGACAACGCCTGATGGACAGCACAGCAGCCGTAAGGTGTCGGTAAGACATTGAAACGAAGACGTGTAAGACTTTGATGAAGATTCCTGGGGAGGGTTAAACTTCCTGCAGGAATTTTTGTCTAAATGGGGAAATAAATTGTTACAAGCGATGAAAAGATTGTTTACAACCGCATTATTGCTGATTGCGATATTGCTGCCGCAACAGGCACCGGCAAAGGATTTCGGTAACGAGACGCTCAATTATGACGTCGTGTATCACTGGGGCATGATTTGGAAGCATGCCGCCGATGCCACATTGACCCTGCGCAAGACCAAGGACGGTTATTACTCCCAGCTGACGGGCAAGACGCGTTCGTGGGCCGACAAGATATACCCCGTGCGCGACACCCTCAAGTGCACCATGAACAATGACCTCAAGCCCTTGCGCTATGAGAAGTTGACGCATGAAAAGGACTACTATGCCCGTGATGTCATCAAGTTCTCCTATAACTATAGCCACACCAATGCCCACTGCACCCGCTACCGCAAGAGCGGCACATCAACCATTGACCTGAGCGCCAAGGCCCAGGCCTACGATATGGTGAGTGTCTTCTACATGCTGCGCAATCTGGACTATGACGAGTTAAGCCGCAACAAGAACTACACCACCATTATCTTCTCGGGCAAGCAAAAGGAGTACCTTACCATCAACTACAAGGGCGTGGAGACTATCAAGATGCGCGACGGCAGCAAGCGCAAGGCCCACCGCATTGACTTCAAGTTCACGCAGGAAGGCGGCAAGAAGTCCAGCGACAACCTCAGCGCCTGGATGTCTACCGAGGCCGACCGCATCCCACTGCTGCTTGTTGGCAAGCTCCCCGTCGGCGAGGTCAAGTGCTACTATAACGGGAAATAAAGTTTTTACACATGACAGCAAAGGGTTGGGGCGTTTCGCAATACCCCAACCTTTTTTTTTGACGACACGGTATCTCGCGACATGCGATGCCGTCCCTAAGAAATAATAAACATCACTATTTTAAAGCAGGTGTTACCTCTCTCGAAATCTTGGCTATTGGATTAAGCCTTGCAATGGATGATTTGGGCTACTTGCCGCGAGTGATACCGCCCTGGAGGTCATCGTTCTCGATAGTGGTATCAGTCTTCTTCACGCTGCTCTTGAGTGAACCGAAGCGGAAGGACACACTGAGTTTGAGATACCGTCCGTTTTGGGCGTTGACGACATCTTCCTGGCACAAGACATCGCCCTGGGTGGTGCGTGTCTTGTAGTGCATGTCCTTGTGGAACGGAGCGCATGCCAATAGGCTCACGGTGAGGCGGTCCTCGCTCAAGAAGGAGCGTTGTAGCGTGAACGCATAGCGGTTCCACGGTTCGCTATAAGAATAAAGGTCCACACTGCTGTGTCCGATTTGGCCAAAGACGTAGCCCGACAGCTGTAGTTTCCACGGCAACTTTTGTGCCGCATACAAGTAACAAAACATGGAATTGCAACGCTGATGGAGTTGCTGCTCGCGACTCTCATTGTAGTTGCTTGAGAAGTTGAGGTTGGCAATGAACGTTGTGTTGTCAAAAGGTTTCCACTGGATGTAACCCTCGACTTGCCACCGGCGCTGACGCAGGACGTTGCCCCAGGTATGATAGCGGACATCCCCATCGGCATAGACGATGTCACCCAAGGCGTTGTTGGTCCATCTATACTGCGGGAAAATTTGAAGCGTGAGATGCTGCCCGACGTACATATAAGGCAGGCCGACGGATTGACTGCGGGTGCTGCCTAACTGTGCATTGCCGTACTGTACCGATGAGGGATAAGTGCTGACAGCGGGATTGAGATACATAATGCCTGGGCGGTTGATGCTGGTGGTATAGACCAGCTTCAGTGATTGGCGGTCATCAATCTGGTATTTCAGGCTGGCTTGCGGTACCCAGTCGTTGAGGTGCTTGTTAAAATCGGCGGATTTGCCGTCGGGGAAATGCCCCCGCATGTAACTGTGCTCGTAGCGTAACCCTGCACGCGCCGACCATTTGTCGCTGCTCCACATGTAGTCGGCATAGGCTGCCGCAATCTGCATCTTGTGGTCAAATGCATCGCTGGTAGTCGTGAGCGCGTCATCATAGAAACGTTGCGAGTTCTCGCTATTATTGCGGCGGTCAATGTACTTGATGCCCAATTCCAGTTTGTGCCCTTCCCAAAGAGGACGGGCGTAATCAAATTGAAAAGTGTGCTCGGTAAAGCGTTCCTTCACGTTTAGCAGGGATCCGTCGTAACTGAATGGAAAATTCACCATATCGGTGTAATTGGTTTCCTGTTCGGTGTGCTGTCGTGTCAAGGCGAGCATGTAGGACAGGGTGAACCGCTCTCCAGCGCGCCTCATCTTGTGTTCATAGTCCATGCGCCCGTTCCACGAGTGGTGGCTATAGCTGGGCATCCAGTACTGCTCGACACAGTGGTACAGTTCGTTGTCGGCAGCATCCAGCGTCGTTCTCAATCCACCCCCCTGCACATCCATCTTGTAGAAATAGCCGCCAAATGAGGCCGACAACAGGTTGAGAGAGTCGATGTCATAACTGGCATTGAGGTCGGCAAAGTGGATGTTTCCCGGATTGCTGCCCTCGTTATCCGAGATTTCTCGGTTACCAGTGTTAACATAGGTGCGCTCCTTGTGGAGGGTGTTCATCGTGCTCTTTTTGCTCATGTTGCTGTAGCCATAATCCACGCTGACGATGGCCTTGCCCAGTTGGGCGGCAAGATAGGTCCCCAACGAGGTATAGTTTGTCGTTTGGTGCGAAGCCCTGAGTGTGCCGGTCACCCCGTCCATGCGCTTGTTGTCCATCATCACAATGTTCAGGATGGCGTTCACGCCTTCGGCATCCTCACGGGCACCAGGATCGGTGATTACCTCAATGCGCTTGACGGTCGATGCCGGCATGGCCTTCAGCACGTCCTTCGCATTCTTGGAGAGCATCGGGTCATAGTGGCCGTTCTTGTAGATTTTGTAACTCTGATTGCCTCGCACAAGGATATTGTCCTCGCCGTCAACGGTCACCATGGGCACTTTGCGCAGCATCTCCATCACGTTATTCGTCTTGGAGTCCTGGTCGGCCTGCACGTCATAGCCGATGCGGTCCACTTCCTGCTTAATTAACTGCTGTTGCGCCTTGACGGTCACGCCGTCGAGCGTGACGCTCCAAGCAGCAGTGTCGGCTTCCTCAACATTTGTCGAATCGGCAGGCGTTTGGGCATGACACGTGAGGCTCAAAACAAAAACCGTAAACGCAGCAATGAAATGTTTCATCATACTCATATTGTAGGTTATTATTGGTTAGTATCTGTGATTGTCAAAGATGTGAGAGGGCCGGGAACGTGGGTTTTAATCCACGGTCCCCTATGCGGCGCAGCACTATCGTGATGTGCGGCGCAGCTAAGAATTAGAAAAGATTACTATTGGTCAGAAATTGTACCCTCTCGCTGAATCTAAGCTATTGGATTTTGGACTCGAGCAAATCTCCCATGTTTTGGAGGAACAGTAGTTCGTTCTCTGTGAGTCGTTTCTTGGATTTCATTTGTTTATAGCAGGTGCCCACCTGTTGCAGGGCAATCTTGAGGTCCATCTGGTCAAGGCATTCGGTGTTCTTGCACAGTTCGTAGAGTTTGGAGAGGTAGATGTAGCGTGAATCTTTGCCGTCGCGCTGAATCTTGTCCAGATAAAACAGCAATTTTTTCATCCAGTCTTTCGCATCGCCCGCGCCTGTTGATGAAGTGATGACAATGGAGCCTGTTGACGATTTCAGTCGTTCCATTCCTTCGTTGAAACGTGCCATCCCGGCCTGCAACTTCTCCATCTGGGCATTGAAGGCATCGGTGTCGATGTCATAGTCATCAAGAGTCCAGGTGCCTGAAGTGCTGACAGACATGGAATGAGCCTTTGATGCAATGGGACCAAAGGTGGTGATTACACGCCCCATGACACTGTCACCATTGGTGTCGCTCCACTCCAGGGTATAGGTGTTGCGATAATCGGTGTTCTCTGACAGGAAAAAGCCTACCGTGTAGCAATTGTCGGCATCAGCGCCCACAAGGATACTGTTCTCAGGGCTATAATAGAGCCGAACGCCCGAGTAGGGTTTGTCATCATTGGCGGTGTTCCACCACATGGTGTACAAGTAAGGAACCCGTTCTTTTTTCGAATCCTCATTTATTTGTTGATAGATTGATATGGCTCGGTCTATCAAGTAAGCATCTTGGCCACCAATCTTAAACTTGACGATCTGGAGTTCACCGTCCTTTTGATTTGTCTCAGGATCATCGTGAGTGCAATAAGTGAGCCCAAGACTGCTACAGTTGGCATTCTGAGTGATACCCTCAAGCGCCTCCTTGATTCTGCTCTCGTAGATGTTGGCATTAGCCACAATGGGCATCAAGATGGCGACCAATGCGATGATATAGCGATAAGTCTTCATATTTCAGGTATGTTGTTAGTGGGTTGCTGATTGAATTCGTTTTCTATCTCTTGTTCCATGTCTATCAGGACGATGCGGCCGTCCTCGTTGAGTACCGTTTTGTATCCGTTGGCCTCCATGTCGATGATGAAAGCGCGTCGCTTCAGGTCGGCGAGTTCGCGTTGCAGACGCTCGGTCTCGGCGCGCAGGCTGTCGTTCTGGTTTTGCAATCGGCGTGTCCTCGATGAGGTCACTTTAGCATGACTGCGGGATGCCGATTTAGAAGGTGCTGGCGATTCAAATGCCAATTGCTGCATCTCTACCTCGGGCACCACATCAACGGGGGTGTCAATCGGCTGCGTCTTCACGATGGCAGGAGGTTGGGAGATGGTGGACTCTGGATTGTGCAGCACTGTGAGTGAGGCGATGACTGCAGTGATGGCAGCAGCGGCTGCGATGCCCCACCAGTGGCGCTTCGTGAGAAGCGGCAACGGTTTGCCAGGCTCAGATGCCGGAATCAAGTCTCCTTCCATCCCTCGGTCGAAATACGTGAACATCAGGCAGTAGTCCTCCCACTCCTGAGGCACCTCTTGGGTGCGGAAGTAGTCGGCCAGCAGGGTTTCTTCTTCCACGCTGGTCTGTCCGTTCATGAACTTGTCGAGCAAGCCTTCTATTTGCTGATGTGAGTAGCGTTTCATCGTTTTATCGTTCACGTTGTTGGCGAATTTGTTCTAACAGTTGCCGCCGCGCTTTACTTAGCAAGGTGCTCACGCTTGTCTCCTTGATGCCGAGAAAAGCGGCGATTTGAGCATTGGTGCGGAGCTCGACCTGCCGCATGTGCAGGATGGTGTGCTGCGTGGGTGGCAAATCCCTGATGCGCTGCCGGAGCCACTGTTCCTCCTCGCTCTGCACCATGATGTCGAGTGGTGAGGGAGATGTCTGAGCTGATGTGTGGCGCTCGTCGATGTGAATCGGCTGCTTGCGGCGCAAGTGATTCAGGGTCAAGTGGCGTGCAATTGTAGCGGCATAGCCGTCGGGGTTGCACAACCGTGGGTCGTCACGCATTTGCCACAAGCGAATCATCGTCTCTTGAGCGATGTCCTGGGCTGTGTCGGCATCGGCACCTGCTTGGGCCGAAGCTTTCAGGGCAAGAGCCCTGAGTCGTGATGCTTGTTGTTCAAATGCGTCAGTATTCATTAATTTTTATCAACGTGTTGACATCTATATAACACATGACACCGCGTTTTTCAAACTCGAAAAGCGAAAAAATTTCAATGGGTTAGAACCGGTGATGTCATTGGGCAAAGTTAACTTCATCTTTTGATGAGACAATATTAAAAATATTAAAGATGTATATTTAATATTTATTGGTCTTAATCATTGGTGATATTTTCCAAATACTGTCCCAAATTTCCTTAATTGTGGGACAATTTGTATTGTTTGTTTTTCAGTCTTAAAAAATAAGAAGTACATTTGTACCGTTAAAACAGACCTAATCAGACAAGAAGAACAATGAGAAATATCGTGCTCATAGCCTTGTGCGCCCTTTCAATGGCCACTTCGGCACAAGTGGTGACGCTTGACTCGTGCCGCAATATGGCACTGCGCAATAACAAGGAAATACAGCAAGCTGCCCTGGGAATTGAGAAAGCGGGCTACCAACGCAAGGAAGCTGCCGCAGCCTATCTGCCGCAGTTCGACTTCATGGCGGGATATGTTTATAATTCCCGCAAAATGTCGCTCATCAAGGAGGACCAGATGCTGCCCACCAAGTCATTCAATCCGCAGACGGGTCAATATGACTATAATCTGGTTATCGACCCTTCTACTAGTTACCCCGTTCAAGTCAATGGTCAATATGTCCCCTCGACAGTGGCCCTGTTGCCCAAGAGCGGACTCACCTACAACATCCACAACCTGATGGGTGGTGCCTTGACAGTGACGCAGCCCATCTACATGGGCGGCAAAATTACCGCGATGAACCAGATTACTGAGTATGCCCAACAGCTCGCCCAGGAGATGCGCGAAAGCAAGGTCGAGGATGTCATCTATAACGTGGATGCCGCTTATTGGCAGGTTGTTTCATTGTGTGCCAAGCAGAAGCTGGCTCGCAGCTACGTCAATTTGGTGCAGACACTCGATAATGATGTCAAGGCGATGGTCAACGAGGGTGTGGCCACCCGTGCCAACCAGTTGGCTGTAGATGTGAAACTGAACGAGGCCAACGTCGATTTGACCAAGGTGGATAACGGTGTTACCCTGTCGCGCATGCTCCTTGCTCAACTGTGCGGCCTGCCCGTAAACACCATGATGACTCTTGCCGACGAGGGCCGTGACGATCTGGACCTCTCTCTTGCGCCGTCGGTCTATAATCTGGATGAGGTTTATGACAAGCGCCATGACGTGCGCTCGCTTGAACTGGCTACCAAGATTTATGACCAGCAGGTGAAAGTTGCCCGCAGCGAGATGATGCCCAAGTTGGCCGCCGTTGCCGCGCTTCATACTACCAACCCCAACAGCTATGACGGCTTCGAGAACAGGTTCGGTACTGCCTTCAGTATAGGCGCAACCCTAAAGATGCCCTTGTGGCACTGGGGTGGGCTGAGCAACAAGGTCAAGGCTGCAAAGGTCGAGGCCGATGTCAAGCGACTGGAACTTGATGATGCCAAGGAGAAGATTGCTCTGCAAATCAGTCAGGCCGCTTTCAGCTATCAGGAAGCGTTCAAGACCTATGAGGTCACGAAGACCAATCTGGCACAGGCTGACGAGAACCTGCGCATTGCGGGCCTTGCCTTTAAAGAGGGCATGGGCACCATCGATGAAGTGCTTGCCGCTCAGACGGCTTGGCTGAAGGCCAACAGTGAGAAAATCGATGCCGAAATCAACGTGCAGCTAACACATGAATACCTCAACAAGGTGATGGGTACCATGAGTTATTAGCACTCAATTTAGGAGAATCAGACAACTAAAAAACTAAACTATATAATAATGGAAAAAGACGAACAAAGAACAGTGGTCCGCAAGAAGGACAAAGCGTTGCTGGCAGCACTGGCTGTGTTTGCGCTGGTTATGGCTTGTATCGCCATTGTGGGCATCCTGCTCATCCATCCCGCCGACGCCACTATCCAGGGACAAGCCGATTGTGATGCAGTGCGCGTCAGCGGCAAACTGCCCGGCCGCATTGTCCGCTTCTACGTGCATGAGGGCGACACGGTACACAAGGGCGATAAACTCGTGAGCATCTATTCCAGCACGGTCGATGCCAAGTATTATCAGGCCAAGCAGATGCAGGAAGCAGCCGCTTCACAGAACCAGAAGGCCGAAAAAGGTACCCGCGAGGAATTGAAACAGAGCGCTTACAACATGTGGCAACAGGCCATCGCAGCCCAGACCATCGCCGAGAAAACCTATCAGCGCGTGGAGAACCTCTTCAAGCAGGGAGTGGCCACCCAGCAGAAGCGTGACGAGGCCAAAGCCGCCTATGATGCCGCGACAGCTCAGGTCAAGGCTGCTAAGGCCCAGTATGACATGGCTGTGAAGGGCGCTCAGCAAGAGGACAAGAACGCTGCCAAGAGTATGGCCAACGCCGCTCGTGGTACCGTTATGGAGGTCGAGAGTCTGCTCGAGGATCAGGTGCTTGTGGCACCGTGCGACGGTGAGGTGAGCGAGATTTATCCGCAGGAGGGTGAACTCGTTGCCATGGGAACTCCCATCATGTCGATAGCCAAATTGGATAACATGTGGGTAAGTTTCAGCGTGCGTGAGGAAGTGCTCAACGACCTGCCTATGGGCAAGGAAGTGAACGTGCACATCCCCGCGCTGAACAACATGCAGACCAAGATGTCGGTCTATTATATCCATGACATGGGCAGCTATGCCGTTTGGCAGGCAGCCAAGGCCCAGGGCCAGTACGACAGCAAGACGTTCGAGGTGAGGATGCGTCCCGATAGCAAGGTTCCCAACCTGCGCCCGGGTATGTCAGTTATCCTTGAGAAATAGTTGCAGTTTAGAAAAAAGTGGCTCAGTGCGTCGTAGCATTGCCACTACCTCAAAGAAACAAAAATGAAAATGATAAGGAAGTATATCGGGCGTTCTTTTAAGCGCGGGTGTATCCAGCTCGTGCGGCGTCCCATGTATTTCCTGTTGATGGTGATTATGCCCATCCTGTGCTGCTGGTTCTTGATGGACCTCATCAAGGACGGCACGGTACAACTTGTGCCTGTGGGTATCGTGGACCAGGACAACAGCGACATGTCACGGCGCATTTCGCGCAATCTGAACGGTTTCCAGCAGGTTAACATCAGCCATCGTTACAACAATTTTGCCGAGGCGCGCGATGCCGTGCAGCGCGGCGAAGTGCTCGGTTTCTTCTTTATCCCCGATAATCTGGAGGAACTGGCACTGGGTGGACGTCAGCCCGTTGTGAGTTTCTATGTGAACTACGCCTACTATGCCCCTGGATCGATGCAGTACAAGGGATTCAAGACCATCTCGCTGCTCGTTAACGGCGGTATCGTGCAGACGGCGTTGCGCACAGTGGGTCTCACCAACGAAAGAATTGAGTCGGCACTGGTGCCTTACCAGAGTCATGTCCACATGATAGGAAATCCCTTCATCAACTACAATTACTATCTGAACAGCACGTTCATTCCTTGTTTCCTGTCGCTGTTCATCCTGTTAGTGACGGCGTTTTCGTTGGGCATTGAGTTGAAGTCGGGCTTGAGCCGTCAATGGCTCAAGACTTCGGGTGACAGCATGTTCCTTGCGCTTGTTGGCAAACTCGTGCCGCAGACCATCTTGTTCACTGCAGTGGGCTGGTTCATTCAATGGATGATGTTCCGCTGCTATGATTTCCCGTTGAACTGCAATCCGTGGAACATGCTCATTGCGATGTTCCTTCTTGTGGTCGCTAATCAGAGCTTTGCCGTGTTGATGTTCTGCTTCGTGCCCAACTTCCGCTATGGTACGATGTTGTGTACGCTGCTGGGTATGGTATCGTTCTCGTTCACGGGTTTCTCCTTGCCTCAGGAAGCGATGTATCCTTGGGTCGAAGCCTTGGGATTTACCGTACCCATCAAGTATTACTTCCTCATCATGGTCGATCAGGCGCTCAATGGTATCGACCTGTATTATTCAAGAGTGTATTATGCGGCACTTATCGGCTTCACCATCCTGCCCATGCTGTTGTCATGGCGATTGAAGAAGGAGTGTATGAACCCCATATATGTGCCTTGACGATATGACTGAAAAAGCAAAACATAGCAGGCTGTTCCTGTGGTTCATACAGGTGTTGAGGGTGTGCGGACGCGAGTTGCTGCTCGTGTTCCGCGATTCGGGCGTGGTCATCTTCTTTTTGGTACTCAACGCTGCCTATCCTGTGCTCTATGCTCTCATTTATAATCCCGAGGTAGTGCGCAACGAGCGTGTCGTTGTCGTCGATGATAACCGCACCGCCTTGAGCCGTGACTTTATCCGCCGCATGGATGCTACCCAGGAGGTCGCCATTGCGGGTTATGCCGCCAATATGCAGGAGGCCCAAGAGGCGATGCACACCAAGGCTTGTTACGGCATTTTGCATATACCTCGTGACTTTGCCCAGTGTGCAGGTCGAGGCGAGCAGGCACATGTGTCGCTTTACTGTGATATGAGCGTAATGATGCGCTATAAGGCGATGTTTACCGCGCTTTCCAATGTCACTCAAGCGATGGGCAACGAGAAGATGGCGGCTGTTGTCGAACCCGTGCTGAACATGAGCGGCTCCATTGTCGAGAACCGTCAGGTACCTGTGGGCAATCCGGCTATGGGTATTGCCAGTGCTGTGCTGTTGTTCATCCTGCCGCTTGTGCTGCAACAGAGTATGATTTTGGGTATCGCTATGCTGCATGGCGGCAGCATCGAGCGCCGACGCCGCAACGGCGGTCGTGACCCGATGGCCGTCGAGGCCAGTCCTGGTGCTACAATTATCGGCAAGATGATGTGTCACCAGATTATCTACACGTTACCCGTGATCTATGTATTGCACTATGTGCCGTTGATGTTCGGATTCCCGCAGTATGGCAACCTGTTGCACATCATCTGTCTGGCGGTGCCTTTTATCATCGTCGTGTCGTTGATGGGTCAGACGCTGTCGGCCGTAGTAAATGAGCGCGAAAGCGTGTTTCTGCTGTTTGTGTTCTCATCGGTAGTGTTCGTGTTCTTGTCTGGTGTATCATGGCCACGCTACCTGATGTCAAGGTTGTGGTGGCTCGTAGGTGACTGTGTGCCAGGAACTTGGATGGTTAACGGTTACGTTCTCATGCAGACTAACGGAGCCACACTTTATCAGGTGTCACATCAGTACTGGATGCTGTGGCTGCAAGTGCCTGTGATGTTTATCCTTGCCTATCTGGTCGAGCGTTACATCAACCGCCGCCGTTACCGCTCCTGGATTGCTGCCAGCGAGGACAACCCCAATGTCCTCACCCGCATCGAACTTGCCAAAAACGGCGTCGGCTAATCATTGAAAATAAATCCAGATTATCACTTCCTCTCCATTGTTACTTAACGAATTGAAATATCCGGCTGGCACCAGAGTGCTGATGTGGCGACTCGACGAGGACGTGCCGCAATTGATGGGGTTGTGCCGTGAGGCGGGTATTTCTTGTGATGAGTTGGAGAAATTGCCAATGAAACGTCAGCGCGAGAAGGTGGCAGAGCGATTGCTGCTGTTTCATGCCTTCGGGCGAACTATTACTCTGGAGTACACCGAGCAGGGAGCTCCCTACATCAATGGGCTGGATGTGAATATCAGTATTTCACACACACCGCGACTGGTGGCACTGGCCTTGAGCGAGGAACACGTTATCGGCATTGATGCTGAGCAAATGGACCGTGAACAGGTGCTGCGCGTGCGTGACAAGTTCTTGAACGACAAGGAAAAACAATTCATTGCGCCTGAGGATCGCGCTGCCCACATCATTGCCTGGACTGCCAAGGAAGCCATCATCAAGGCCGAACGCAACAGTGCGCTGGATTGGACCGAGGGAATTGGCCTGGAACCCTTTACCGTGAAAGACGAAGAGGTCACTTTTGCCGCACGGTGTGGTGACAACCGCTATTGCTTGACTACACGTTGTGTCGAGGGCCACTACTTGACACTGGCGACACCCACTTGCCGTTGAATGTTATCGCACAGGGCAATAAAGCCCGAGAAAAATCGTTTATAGGATAAATAATCAACGATGAAAAAGATGATGAAATATATCGTCCGTATAGCCGTGTCCGTTCTGGTAATGGCTTGCTTTACTTTTCCTGGTTATGCGCTGGACAAGAGTTTCTATGCCGATTCCAGCCGTCTTGCTACCGGTAAATGGGTGAAGGTGGCAGTCACCGAGAGTGGCATTTACCAAATTACAGCCGATGACATCCGCAGTTGGGGACTGGGCACTGACCTGTCACAGATCCATGTCTTCGGTTACGGTGGCGCGCCGTTGAGCGAGATAATGTCAGGCGACAATTATGCCGACGATCTGCCTCAAATGCCCATTGTAAGGACTGGTGACCGCATCCTGTTCTATGGACAGGGAAACCTCAAATGGACTGCGCTGGACAATGAATTTCAACAAGTGCAGGAACAGCATCCGTATGCCAAAGCAGGTACTTACCTGATTACCAACGACAGCCGTTACAGCGATGTTGAAATCAATAAGGCCACCAACGACGTAGCCGGAGATGTGGTGACCACTTACATCGAGCGCCTCTATCATGAACAGGACATCATCAATCCTGGTGAGACCGGCAGGACTTTTCTCGGCGAAAGTTTTTTGACCAATAAGTCACAGACGTTCAAGTTCACGCTCGATGGACTCGTGAATGGCAGCACTGTAAAAGTCTATACTGTATTTGCCGCACAAACGACAGGTGACTTCAGGAGTACTGTCAGCACAGCCTACAATAACACTCCGCTGACCGACACCGGCTCTGATATGATTGATCCCGTGTCGTCCCTGTCTCATGACCACTACTATTTATCTCGTTCATGGAAGCCTTTCAAACTTGAAGGCACCAATGAACTCAACTACACTGTGAGCTTTAAGGGACAAGGTACAATTTATCTCGCGCGCCTTGACTTTATCACGGTGAACTATGAACGCAATCTGGCGTTGAAGAGTGGTAGCCTTGTGTTCGGCTTGAATAATGCAAGTACGGCCTCGATCTACCGAATTTCGAGTGCAGGTGCCTCTACCCGCGTATGGGACGTGACACAGCCTTTTGCTCCAGTGCAAATGAGTGTAAAGAGTGGCGACGGTACGGTGGAATTCACTCCAGGAATCAGTGGCAGAAGGGAGTTTGTGGCCTTTGACGAATCAGGGACTTATCTCCACCCCGAGTCGTTGGGAGAGGTTTCCAATCAGAACATACATGGCGAGCCAACCCCCGACATGATTATCATTGCCCCGAGTGCCTATCTTGAGCAAGCAAGGCGTGTGGCAACCCTGCATGAGAAATTAGACAACTTCAGGGTTCTTGTTATCGACCATGAGAAAGTTTTCAATGAGTTCTCAAGTGGTACGCGAGATGCTATGGCCTACCGCCGCATGTGCAAGATGTTCTATGACCGTGGTAAAGACAATGAGGGACATGCCTTGGGCTATCTGTTGCTCATGGGTGCTGGCAGTTATGACAACCGCCTGATCGGCACCAGTGCCGATGCCTTGAAATATCCAAGCTTGCTCACGTGGCAGACCGTAAGAGGTGATATGGAGAATTATTCTATCACCACCGACGACTTCTTTGGTATACTTGGCGACGGCAGCGACATCTCCAATATGGGAATAATGAATATCTCGGTGGGACGTATGCCGGTCAAGAGCGTGTCCGATGCCCGTACGGCAGTCAACAAACTCGAGAAATACATGACCAAACCATCTTATGGGTCATGGAAGAATCAGTTGATGTTTGTAGCCGATGATGAAAACGATGGTGATCACATGACACAATCCAAGGACATGATTGCCGCTATTCGTCAAAATGGTGGTAACGATATGGTCGTTAACTATGTTTTCATCGATGCCTTCAATCATGTTAGCCAGGGTGGCGCACGCAATTATCCTGATGCCCGCAACAAGATGTTCACCACCCTCAACGAGGGTGTTCTATGGTGGAATTATATAGGACATGCCAGCACACAGAACTGGACCGGTGAGGGTTTGATGATGCGCTCTGATGTCGAGACAAATCTTTATTACCGTCATCTGCCGGTACTGTATGCCGCTACCTGTGAATTCATCCGTTTTGACGGTTCTGTTATATCAAGTGGCGAACGCATCTTCTTGAACGCCAATGGCGGTGCCATTGCAGTGGTGTGCCCTGCACGATTGGCATTCATCGACTTGAATGGCCCATTCAGCGAGAGGGTGGGACGGTATGTGCTCTTGCCCGACGAGAATGGACGTCAGCGTCGCCTGGGTGATATCATCCGTACGGTGAAGAATGACCCAGGACCTTCGTCTAACAATCACAGGCGCTTCTTTGTCATGGGTGACCCTGCGATGAGGATAGCGTGGGCTCCTTATTCGGTACAGGTCGAAACCATCAACGGAAAGCCAGTAGATAGCGAGGATATGCCTGTATTCAAAGCGAGGGAACAACTGGAGTTCAGCGGTAAGATTGTAGACCGTAACGGTGAATTGGCGACCAACTTTGACGGCAACGTCATCTCAACGCTTTTTGGCCCCGAGCAGTCAGTGACTACCCACGGCAATGGCAATGGTGTGCCTGTGACATATCTGGACCGCCCCAACCGCTTGGCAATTAATGTTGATACTGTTTCTAACGGCCGTTTCACGGTGCGTGTCATTATCCCCAGCGAGGTGAATAATGAGTATGATGATTTCAGCCCGTCACTTATCAACCTGTATGCCTATGACAGTCGCGATACCCTTGAGGCCAAAGGCTCTAACAGTTCCTTCTGTATTTACGGTTATGAAGATGATGCGGTGACTGATACCATTGGTCCTCGAATCATCACTCTTGGCCTCAACGACGAAATGTTTGTCGATGGCAGTGATGTCAACGAGTCGCCGTTGATGCTTGCTACTGTGAGCGACGAGAGCGGTGTGAACTTTTCTTCGGCTGGCATCGGTCACAGCATGACGTTGACCCTGGATGGCAACAACAGCTATAATGACCTGGTAAGCTATTATACCCCGCAATTTGCCGATGTAGGCACGTTGGGCTCCATCAACTACCAGCTGAGAGACTTGACTCCTGGCCCGCACACGTTGCGTCTGCGCGTGTGGGATGTATATAACAACATGAGTGAGAAGACCATCTCTTTCAATGTTGTCAATGGCTTGGCGCCTGAGATTTCGGATGTCTATTGTGCCAATAATCCAGCCTCGGTAGAAACTTCTTTCTACGTGAAGCATAACCGTCCCGATGCCGTGGTAAGCGTGACCATCGAGGTCTATGACCTCATGGGCCGCATGGTATGGAGCACCACACAGGCAGGTCGTAGCGATATGTATACCTCTGTTCCCATTACTTGGGATCTCAACGATGCGGCAGGCCGCCGTGTGCCCCGAGGCATATATGTCTATCGCGCCACGATTTCGACTGATGGCGTTAAGGAAGCCACTAAGGCCAAAAAACTCGCTGTAACAGGGGAATAATCCTTTTGATGATAGTGCTTTCCATTGCCCATTGTTGTGTTTGTTGCATAACAAAGGGCAATGTGGTTTTGACGTGTCATTTTGGACAAATGGTTTCAGAACAGACCGCTAAGGCATAACAAAAGTTAAAAAATCCCCCATTTTTTATAAAATAGCCTCTATATTGCTTGACGTTCAAAAAATTGAGGTAAATTTGTCGGTTAATTGCATCTTCAACAATATGAGTGAGGCTAAAAAAAGCGAGAGCAGGGCAATCCTGCCCGAACCCAGCATCAGGCGGTTACCGTGGTATCTGTCTTATGCTCGCAGACTCGACAACCTGAATGTCGAGTATGTGTCGTCCACTCAAATATCCAAGGAGCTGAATGTGCGCTCGTCACAGATTGCCAAGGACTTATCGTTCCTGAACATCCGTGGCAAGACGCGCATCGGTTATGAGGTTCATAGTCTGGTGACGGAACTTGAGGAATTCCTCGGGTTCAACCGTCATCACGATGCGGTGGTCATTGGTACCGGTAGCTTGGGTACAGCTTTGATGCAGGACCATGGTCTGGAATACTACGGACTGAACATCGTTGCGGGCTTTGATGTCCGCAGCGAGGTGATAGGTAAGCGTCTTGGAGGCTTGCCCGTCCACGACATTAAGGACCTTCCTGCATGGCAGCGGGAACATGGTGTGTCGA
Source organism: Muribaculaceae bacterium (assembly GCA_017427945.1). Lineage (GTDB taxonomy): Bacteria > Bacteroidota > Bacteroidia > Bacteroidales > Muribaculaceae > Sodaliphilus. Next base: position 48,384 of record JAFRRT010000024.1, read on the forward strand.
TTGCTATCCTGACCGTTCCTGTTGATCATGCCCAAGAGGCTGCCGACCTGGCGATTGCCAGTGGTGTGCCTGCTTTGTGGAACTTCACGCCATGCCGCATCAAGGCGCCTAACGATGTGGTGATTACCAACACATCGATTTATGCCCACTTGGCCATCATTTATAACAAGATGCATACGCTCATTGACAATAAGCAAGGATAATACCTGATCCTGATAGCGGTTACAGAAGAAATGAAAGTTATCGGCTTCACTGGGAATTATGGCATTGGCAAAAGCGCCCTGCAGTGTTATCTCATGGCCGACTCATCAATCCTGTATTCGGGAAGACCTTTCTTTCTGCCTGACTTTGCACAGCGTTTTGTGGCAACGCCCACAATCATCGTGCGTATGGGTCGCCTTGGCAAGTGCATCGCACCCAAGTTCGCTCATCGTTATTGGGATGCGTTCACCGCAGGCTTCACCGTGCAGGCTCTCCAGAGTGACAACGTGAGTCTGACGGCACTCGACAGGGCTTTTGACGGAGCCGCTATCGTAGGAGAGTGGGTTTCGGTATCCGACGTTGACAACGCTTGTGATACCGTGGCTGAAGTGATGTTGGACGGAAACGTCCTGTCACAATGCCGCCTTGCCGACATGAAGTCTTCACTTGATGACCTGCTGGCTGCCGTGAGCACGCGATGCAGCATCAAGATGGGTGACATGATATTTACCGGCGACACTGCCGTTGGCACTGTCCTCAAACCCGGTAACCGCTTGACTGCCTCCATCGGCGGCAGACAAGTCCTTGACGTTAAAGTAAGATTGTAAGAGATAATGAAACAAGTTTGATATAAACTAAATGATTCATAGATATGTTTAAACTGAGTAAAATTCAACTTGCATGTACCGCATTCCTGGCGATATTCTGCGCCAGCTATGCCAGCGCGTTCAGTTCAACGTCTTATGCGACTTCATCAAAGCTTGCTACAGGCAAGTGGGTGAAGATCTCAATACCCGAGGATGGTATGTACGAGATCACCTATAACGAGCTTCGTAGCATGGGTTTCAACAACCCTGCTCAGGTGAAGGTGTATGGCTGTGGCGGACACCGCATCAACGAGGTGCTTGACGGCTCGGCCCCCAATGACCTTGTTGCTGTCCCCATCCTGCGTGCAAACAATAAAATCTGCTTCTATGGTAATGGCCCTGTGGCATTCTCCATCAGCAATTTTAACACGATGCCGCATTTCACGCGCAACTTTAACTCCTTCTCTCAGGTGGGATGCTATTTCCTTACCGAGGAAAGCGGGGCGGATACCACCCCTGCCAACAAACCCACGGTAACCGTCTATCAGTATGTAAATACACCCACCAGCCTTAATTATGTCATTCACGAGAATGAGTTGGCCACCATCAGCCGTTCGGGTAAGGACATGCTGGGTGAGCAGTTCTCTAATGGTGAGTTGTTTATTGATTGCACTCTCCCTGGACTTGCAGACAGTACAATCGTGGTGCAGACTTCAATTGCCGCAGCTGTCAGTAAGTTGAGTTATGCCAATGCCGTTATTCATAGTGGTGGCGCATCTGACAGTACGGTATATCCTGTCAACTCATCACGCATCTATGCGCCAAGTTCCGCAGTATATTATAACAGCGCTTCTCCCTATGGCGAGGTGAAGTTGACTCATCCGACTGAGCAAATACAGTTTGAGCCGATGCTCACTTTCTCAACGACCACCGATTTGGAAATCACGATGTCTCGCCTGGACTACTTCATCTTGACCTACAAGCAGCAGAATATCATCCGTCCTAGTGCCGACAATCAGCTTCTTATGGGATATGCAATGACCAGCGGTACCGAGCGTTTCCAGCTGCCTAACGCTTCAAGCAACACTGTGGTATGGAGCATCGATAATAGCAATGCTCCCAAAGTGGTAACGACCAAGTCCTATAGCGATGAAAGTGGCGAAGGCCTTTGCTTCTTTGCTTCAGGTACCAGCATGTCGTTGTATGTCGCATTCGATCCGACCAAGACCTTGAAGAAAATCATCAAATTTGAAGACGTTCCCAACCAGAACCTTCATGCCATGCCTATTCCTGACATGCTCATTATCACATGCAAGGACTTTATGGAGCAGGCTCAGCGTCTTGCCGATATGCATGCTGCTATTGACGGCATCGATGTCGCAGTGGTTGACCATGAGCAGATTTTCAATGAGTTCTCGAGCGGTACCCGCGATGGTATGGCCTATCGCATGATGTGTAAGATGTTCTATGATCGTGATACCGATCACAACAAGTTCAAGAATCTCCTCATCTTTGGACCAGGTTCGTTCGACAACCGTGAACTCTTGGGTGAGCATCCCAAAAATCTGCTTACCTACCAGAGTGATAACAGTAACTATCAGGACTTCTCTTACACCACCGATGACTTCTATGGATTCCTTGATGACCAATCAGGTTCTAACATCGCTAACGAAAAGCTGAGAATCGGTGTCGGTCGCATTACCTGCGCTGATGCTGATGAGGCTAAGAGCGATGTGGATAAAATCATAGAGTATTACACCAATCCCGACTATGGTGTATGGCGTAACAATACTCTGGTATTCTCAGATGGACATGATGATCACAAGTACTTGTTCCAGGGTGACCGTTTCAAGGGAATGATTGACAATGAACTTTCGACTGGAATGCATGTCAATACGGTTCACAATACCATGTATCCCCGTTCGACTACCGAGACGGCCTATGACGTGTCACGCAGGACTGCTACAGTTGCCAAGCAGCAATTGGGTGATTTCTTTAAGGACGGTATGTATTTTGGTACCTATGTGGGTCACGCAGGTCCTTTTGTGTTCACCAAGACCAATAACATGTGGAATATTTCAGATGTGGCAAGCAACTCCTACCCTCATCTGCCCATTATGACCACTGCTTGCTGTGATGTGGCACACTATGACAATGATACCCGTGGTATTGCTGAGTATATGTTCCACAAGCCTGATGGTGGTGCTATAGCCTTGTTTACCACTTCACGAATGGTGTATGCCGATTACAATTATCAGTTGAACAAATATTTCATCAATGAGCTGTTCAGTTATCACAAGAACGGTGTTATGCCCACTCTTGGTGAAGCTTATATGAGAGCAAAACACGGCTTCACGGTTTCCAATATGAACAAACTGTCGTTCTTCCTGTTGGGAGACCCTGCCATGAAGTTCAATTATCCCATTTCGCGCTTCAATGTCACCATGGTGAATGGTACCAATGTGACCGACTCAGCCGCTATGGCTACTATCTCACCGTTGTCACAATTCGAAATCAAAGCCCAGGTGGTTGATGCCGATGGTAATCTCGACAGGAGCTTCAATGGAGATGCTACCGTGACGTTGTATGACAAAGAAGAGTTCTTCGCAACAGTCACTGGTTCAGATAATAACATGACGGTTGACCGTGATGTCTATTTCAACCGTGCCAAACTGACCGAACTTACAGGCCGCGTGACCAATGGTGTGTTCACAGGCACGATGATTGCTCCTAAATCGGTTCTGGCAAAGAATGAGACGGTCTTGCTTCGCGTTTATGCTCACAAGGATAATACCGACTATATGGTGAACGGTTCGACCCAGCAGGTAACCATGCTTCCCTTTGATGAAACTCAGGCCATTACTGACAACATAGCTCCTGTAGTTACCTCAATGTATATCAATGACGAGGCATCCTTCAATAACGGTGCTGCTGTTGGCTCTTCGGCGATGCTCTATATCACAGCAACCGACGATCAGGCAATCAGTGTCCAGTCCAACTCTATTGAGTATGGTATGTCGCTCATTCTTGACAACGGAAAAGTCTCTTACGGCGATGTAATGAGCTATGCAACCTTGTCCGATGGTACCAAGGTGGTCAACATCGAGTATCCCTTGAGCAACCTTGCAAATGGCTTGCACACGTTGGCCTATACCGTCTTTGACGTTGTGGGTAACTGCACCACTCGCACCATCTCCTTCATCGTCGGTGAAGGCGGTAATGTTTCGCTTATTGCCGATAAGCTGCCCGCATTCAAGGGACAGGAAGTGAACTTCGACATCGATTCTGACTTGGCTCGCACTCCCGAGGTGATTGTACGCGTGACCGATGCTACTGGCAATCTGGTATGGATGACAACAACCAGCAACTTCCCTGTTGCATGGGATTTGAAGGACATGAATGGCAACGCAGTTCCTGCTGGCCTCTACCGCTACTTCGGTACCTATAATGATGGCACCAATTATGGTGGAACGCCCATCAACAAGCTCATCGTGCTCGATGCCTTGAAGACGGCGAACTGATGACAATGCCTTGACATCAAGGCTTTATGATAACGCTTCGCGCGGGAAATCCAAACAGGATTCTCGCGCGAAGTTTTTGTTAGTGGGGTATAAAAAGATATTGCGGCTGCATCACAACCGTGGTGCAACCGCAATTCAGTTTTCTGTTTTCTTTGACGATTATTCGCCGGGGGCAATTGCTCCAGTGGGGCAAGCGTCGGCGCAGGTGCCGCAATCCAGGCAGGTATCGGGATCAATCGTGTAGATGTCGCCCTCGTGGATTGCCTCGGCGGGACATACTGACTGGCAGGTACCACATGCCACGCAGCTATCAGAAATTACATAAGCCATAATTGTGAATGTTAAGTGAATTTGTTAATAATGTAATTAAGTAAACAGTGCGGCAAAAATAGTGCTTTTATTTGAATTGGTAGCATTTTTTGCCTTTTTTTCTTTCTCACAAGTTGATTTTTTGTTTTTGATAATCGCCTTTTCGTGATTTTTTTGTACCTTTGATGTAAGATAGGCCGAAAGGTTTAATACTATTTTTGGAATTTCGAGAAAAATATGAATCCTATTGATTGGAAAGATGCACTGGGAAAGGCTTTCAACGTGCCCGTTCCCGAGAATAATGATGAATTGACCGACGTTAATGATGGTTCCGCGCCCGCTGGAGATGCTATGCAGCAGCAGGGTGGGGCGCAACTCGACATATTGCTTGAACGCAAAGGACGCGCCGGCAAGCAGGCGACGATTGTCACCGGTTTTAATTGTGATGAAACAGCCCTCAAGCAGGTTGCATCGCAGCTCAAGAGGGCGTTGGGAGTAGGAGGTAGTGCCCGTGGTGGAGAAATCTTGATACAGGGCGACTTCCGTCAGCGTGTGCTCGACGAGCTCAAGAACATGGGCTTCAAAAAGGTGCGCATCATTTAACGACAGTTCATTAACTTTCCCATGATGGCAGACATGAGCAACGACAATTCGCGCAATCTCCTTGTTATCAAGGCCTCGGCAGGGTCAGGAAAAACCTATAATCTGGCGCTGCAGTACATCAAGCACCTGTTGTTTACAAAAAGTCCTGATGGCGATAAACTGATACCTCGCAGGTCGCCAAACGACGACCGCCTGTTTAATGCCCACCGTCTGCTACTTGCCATCACCTTCACCAACAAGGCCACCGATGAGATGAAGTCCCGCATCGTGGGTGAACTCTATAAACTGTCACTGCCGGATACCGATAGCGATTATCTCGAGGAATTCATGAACGAGTCTGCCCTTGACGAGACTTCGGTGCGTGAACTGGCACGCTTGGCGTTGAATGAGCTGTTATTCGATTACAGCAACTTCAACGTGAGCACGATTGACTCGTTTTTCCAGTCAATCTTGCGTAACTTCGCCCGCGAACTCGACCGTGACTTTAACTATGACATACAGCTGGAGGAGAAGTATGCCGTCGGTATGGCGGTTCATAAGTTCCTGTTGTCACTGGGCCACGAGAAGAAGCCCAATCAGGTGGACCAGTGGGTCAAGGAATACCAGCGCCACATGATTCGTGGTGAGGCCGACACCAAAAAGTGGAAATTCTTTGACGATGGCGGTGAATTGAACCAGTTTGCTCAGCAAATCAATAGCGAGACCTTCAGGGAGCGCATGGCCGACGTCAGGGACTATCTGGGAAAAGTCGAGGATAATGGCGATTTCAAGAGCGATTTCACGCGCATAAGGGAATTCAAGAAATATGTCCATGATGTTGTCGCTGACATTCAGCAGGAAATAGAGCAAGGATTGTCGCAGCTGATGGACACCTTGGCGCCCATGGCTGACGGCTTGAAGAACACATTCAAGAACTGGGTGGCCAAGGGGGAATTGGTGCCACTGTCAAGCTCCCTGGAATCGGCCGATGAAGATAAAATCCGCACCCAGTTCAAGAAAGGGTGTGTCCCCGAGGACGACACGGTCATCACTGCTTTGTGGCAGTTGGTAAACAATCACTTCAGCCTGTGCAGTGCCAAAGACTTTTTCAAGCACATCGAGGATAACTTAGGTTTGTTGGGAATGCTCGCTATGATAGACCTGTATCTTGAGCGGTATCGCCACGAGACCAATTCCATTCTCATCGGTGATACTAACGAACTCATCGGCACCGTCCTCGAGAGCGGCTCCGACTTTGTCTATGAACGAGTGGGAACCACGATTGCCCATTTCATGATCGACGAGTTCCAGGACACGAGCACCAAACAGTACGAGAACTTCCGCGGTTTGCTCAGCGAGAGCCTTGCCAGCGGCAATTTCAATATGCTCATCGGCGACGCTAAGCAGTCGATTTACCGTTTCCGCAATGCCGACCCCACCGTCTTCCGCGAGAAGGTGGATAACGACTTCAAGGACTATATCTTTCATAACACGTCTGGCGACGGTGACGATGAACCCAACTCGACCAATTACCGCAGTTCAAGGCATATCATCGAGTTCAACAATGACCTGTTTGAGTTCATGAGCAGTCAGTTCGCCGATTGCCCCACGGTGCAGGCCACTTATAGCGATGTACGTCAGGCTTTGCCCCCAAAAATCGATACGAAGAAGGTGCCGGGATATGTCAGGCTCTTCACCTGCGATTACAGGTCTCTCTTGAATGATGACTTCATCAGTGGAGCGATGCTGCCGACCGACATGCCTCAGGGTTTGGACGACGATCAGGATGTGGATGTCCTCACTGTCTTGCCCGCCTATCTTCAGCAGTTGCACCTTCGCTATGACTGGGGCCGCATCGGCATCTTGGTCAATACCAACAATCAGGGTAACAAAGTGGTAGAGCGCATCCTGGAGTATAATCAGCAGACCGATGCCGAGCCCATCAGCATCATCTCGGGCGAATCATTGCTGCTGAACAATTCGCCCATCATCAGGCGCGTTATCGCCATGCTGCGCTTTATCGACATCACTCAGTACGGCACTGGCGAGGACGATTCCGACGATACCGACCAGGAGGTAAGCGGCATGATGAACGCTATGGCGCGCAGGCGTTACAGTGACCAGCGGCTGTATAATGGGCTGAGCAAATTCATCAATGCCCTTGCAGAACATGTCGATGCCGATTCAATCGAGGCGGGCAAACTGCTGGCCGAGAGTTTGAGCAATGGCTCTACCAAGGCCGACATGGAAGAGGCGCAGCAGGCGTTTGCCCAAACGTTGGCTCGTCTGTTACCATCCGATGGCGAACTGACTACCCTTGTGAGCATTGTCGAGACCATCATTTCCCACTTCAAGAGCGATACGGCAACCAGCGATGATGTGGACCGCGAAACGGCATTCCTGTTTGCTTTCCAAGATACGGTGATGCAGTTCTGCTCACAGCGCAATGGCGGCAGCATCAGGGAATTCCTCAAGTTCTGGGACGAAAAGAAGGACAAACTCGCGGTGAGCAGTGCCGGCAATGGCAACGCCGTCAACATTATGACGATTCATGCCGCCAAGGGCCTTGAGTTCGACTGTGTAATCCTGCCCTATGCCAATTGGGAACTGGATGGCAACTCGCAGGAGAGGAATTACTGGATGCCCCGTGAAGCTTTCATCAGCCTTTTGCAGTCGATGCGGGCCGATGCTGGAGTATGCGATGCCGCAATAGTGCCTCCGTTGCTACATGTCGATAAGAAGTCGCTGGTGGCATTAGACAACAATGGAGCTCTCCAGGGGCTGGCACATGATTTTGTCGCCAAGCAGCAGGCCGATGTCTTGATTGATAACCTCAACAAGACCTATGTGGCGATGACAAGACCACGCTCTGAGTTGCATATCTTTGCCAAGCCTGCAAGAAGGGCAGGCATTGACAAGCGCCGTGTCTCACATGATGATGAACGTTCATTGATGGCTATTCTTACGAGTTTCGGCAAGAACAACATGACGCCGATGGTGACACCCAACGGCACCCCCGACGGCTGGTTCGAGCTGGGAGAGATATCCACCCGCGAGGAACTTGATGCCAAGCGTCAGAGTGACGAGAGCGATGTTCCTGCCCCCACGCCTCTGCCGCTCAATCAGTACACCGTTAACCCCATTCCGCTCAAGGTCAAGGTAAGAGTGGACTATGCCTCCAGCACAAGCATTGATGCCGGACTGCGTCTGCATGGCGTGATGAGCCGCATCCACAACTGTGACGATGTAGATAATGTCATCAGTCAGGCCATCAAGCACGGAGTCATCACTGACGACCCTGACGATCCCTGTGGCATCAACAGCGTCAATGCCCATGTTGTAGCACCCATCAAAGACCCCGACAGCCGTGTAGCTGCTTGGTTCGACCGCGCCAACAAGGTCTATAGCGAGCGCACCATCACTACCGCCAGCGATAGCCTCTTTGCCAAAGACGGCATCGAAAACCTGCGCCCGGACCGCATCGTCCGCCGCCCAGACGGCACCATTCTCGTTATTGACTATAAGAGCGGTGAGCGCCGTGACAAGCAGTACTGCCGACAGGTTCAGCGCTACATTGATAAACTGCGCCTCATCTTCCCCGATGCCCCCATCACTGGCCGCATCTGGTACGTTACCCACGACCTCATCCTCGATGAGACTGGGAAAAACCAACCCATGGCCATAGATCAAACATCATAAAATTTAATAACTCTTACCACAATATGGCAAAGAAACAAATCAAGGAAAAATCAATAGAGGAGGCCCTTTGGGAATCTGCCAACAAACTGCGCGGCTCGGTCGAACCCTCGGAGTACAAACATGTGGTGTTGAGCCTCATCTTCCTCAAGTATGCCAACGACCGCTTCAACGAGCGGCGCGACGAACTCGTTGCCGATGGCAAGAAGGCCTTTGCCGACAACCCCGTTTTCTATAATGCCAAGAACGTCTTCTATCTCGAGCCCGAGAGCCGTTGGGATTACTTGATTGAGAACGCCAAGCAAAACGACATCGCCATCAAGATAGACAAAGCGCTGGCGCGGCTGGAGCAGAGCAACCCCACGCTCAAGGGCGCCCTACCAAGCAACTACTACGCAGGCCTGTCGCTCGACCGCACCAAACTTGCCGCCCTCCTCGACGAAATCAACAAGATAGACACCCTCAAGGACCCCGAGAACGATCTCATCGGCCGCGTCTATGAGTATTTCCTGGGCAAGTTCGCCATCGCCGAGGGTAAGGGCAAGGGAGAATATTACACCCCCAAGAGCATCGTCAACCTCATTGCTGAGATGATTGAGCCTTACCGTGGCAAGATTTATGACCCCTGCTGCGGCTCGGGTGGTATGTTCGTGCAGAGCATGAAGTTTATCGAGGCACATCACGGCAACAAGCGCGACATCTCGGTCTATGGACAGGAATATACCAATACCACCTACAAACTGGCGAAGATGAACCTCGCCATCCGTGGCATCGCCTGTAACCTGGGCGAGATGGCTGCCGACACTTTCCACAACGACCAGCATAAGGACCTGAAAGCCGACTTCATTATGGCAAATCCACCGTTTAACCAAAAGGCGTGGCGCGCCGAAAACGAACTCAAGGACGACCCGCGCTGGGTGGGCTACCAGACACCGCCCACAAGCAACGCCAACTACGGCTGGATTCTGAATATCGTTTCCAAACTCTCGGCCAATGGCACGGCGGGCTTCCTGCTCGCCAACGGCGCGTTGAGTGGTGACGGCACCGAACTGGAAATCCGCAAGCAACTCCTGAAAAACCATCTGGTCGAGGCCATCGTCATCTTGCCGCGCAATATGTTCTATTCGACCGATATCAGTGTGACCCTATGGATTCTGAACAACAACAAGCGGGCGCGCACAGTGGAGCAGAACGGCAAAATCATAAAATACCGCGACCGTGAGGACGAGGTGCTCTTTATCGACCTGCGACAGTGGGGTGAGCCCTTCGAGAAGAAATACATCCAGTTCCCGCAGGAGCAAATCGAAAAGATTGCTCTCAATTTCCACAACTGGCAGCGCGTGGGCCACGAGCAAACCTATCACAACGAGCCGGAATATTGCTACAGCGCCACCCTTGAGGAGATAGAACAGAAGGGATGGAGCCTTGTACCGAGCAAGTACATTGAATTCCGTAACCGCGATGAGCAGATTGACTTCGACACCCGCATGAAGCAACTTCAAGCCGAAATGCGCGACCTTCTCCAGCAGGAACAGCAGAGCCAAAAAGACCTTAAAGCCCTCTTCGACAAACTGGGCTTTCCCATATAAAAACGTTCCAATCCTTTCCAATGTTTAAAGAACTGGAAAGAATTGGAAAACTAGCAAATTCTTGCTAATTTTGCAAAAACTTGCTAGAATTTGCAAGAATTGATAACGTAATAAACAATTCTAAAATAATTAATTAAGTAGGTTAGATATGCCATCCATCAAACTTACAGAAGAGCAATTACAAGAGTTACTGTCTTCACGATTAGTTAATTGCGACAGTTTTGTAAACACATTATACAAGTATATGCCAGTAGGTCGTGTACTTGAACTTTTAGAGCATAAACGCCATAAAATAGGATTCGTTTCACCCGAAAAATGGCAAGACCCATATGAAATTAAATATCTAAATACAGATTTTACCGCATTTAACGGTTATAAACAACCCCAAATATTTTGCTTTTGTGCGAGAAAAGACAATCTTAATGAAGAAGCATCATGGAAAATATATAAGAAAGAAAACGAACCGTTATTACGATTAGAGATTAATACTCTTCGTTTTCTACTGAGTATTATGAATTTTGCAAAGAGTAATAAATGCGATATATTCTTTTCTCGAGTTGATTATAGGTTGAAAAAAGAAGAAATAGATAATTTATACCTTCCTTCAAGTCCTTATTATCCTGAATATTTTAATGATTTCGATGACAAAAAATACGTGAAAACGATGTCGATAAAAAGAAAAGCATTTGAATATGAGAATGAATATCGGATTTTTATTATTCCAAGAGATATGGAAAAAGTAAAGCGGTATATGAGAAAAGGCGTCTTATTAGTTCCCATTGACATCAATGCAATTATTAATTTTACTTATTATCCTTTAGAAAGAATTGATGATAGTTTAATGGCTCAAATTAAAAAAGCTAAATATGATGCGGAATGCGATATCATCAGAAAACGTATAGAGGCTTCTTATCCTAACCCGCCGGACTCACTCTTTATCAGGTCAACACTATACTCTGATGTAGATATAATTGAAAAAGTCGAAGTATGACAAAGGGGTGTTTAGGAGAACATATCAGGGAAGTGAATGTCCGTAACCGTGATTTAACGGTGGCGCGGCTTGTCGGTCTCACGATAGACAAAGCTTTCATCCCTTCGGTAGCAAATGTCATCGGAACTGACCTCTCGAATTATAAGGTAATTCGTCGTGAACAGTTCGCTTGCAGTCTCATGCAGGTAAGTCGTGATGGAAAAATACCTGTTGCCATGTTTGAGGAAGACGAGGCCATTATGTCGCCAGCATATCCGATGTTTGAGGTCATCGATACTTCGGTACTGATGCCCCAATATTTAATGATGTGGTTTTCTCGCAGCGAATTTGACCGTGAAGCAAGCTATTATGCTGTTGGTGGTGTTAGAGGCAGTTTGACTTGGGATGATTTCTGTAATATGCGGTTGCCGGTGCCGTCAATTGAGCGCCAGCGCGAAATCGTCGCCGAATACAAGACCCTGACCCGCCGCATACGCCTCAACCAACAAATCATCCAAAAACTCGAAGACACAGCCCAAGCCCTCTACCGAAACACCTTCATCGACAACATCGACAAACAAAACCTCCCCCCCGGCTGGCACCTCGCCACAATAGGGGAATTTTGTGATATCATTACAGGCAAAAAAGATGTAAATGAGTCACTTAGTGAAGGGAAATTTAGGTTTTTTTCCTGTTCTCCAGATGCATACTTTTCAAATGAGTATATTGCAAAAGGCCCTGCTGTGTTGATAGCAGGGAATGGGTCTTATACGGGAAGGGTCACTTACTATGATAAGGAATTCGATCTATATCAACGAACTTATGCATGTATTCCTAAAAATACCAACATAGAATTAACCGCATTTTTATATTGCATTCTTAGATTTGAATTCCAAGGACAATTTATGGGTGGATCAAGAGGGTCTTCAATACCGTATATCGTAAGAGGAGATATTGCCGATTTTGAATTTGTGTATAATGAGAACCGTTGTCTACTGTTTTCAAATGTAGCACAAAAGATTCTATCATATGCGCAAGTAAAAATTGCAGAAAACGAGAAACTAACCGAATTACAGTCTTTGCTCCTAGCAAAGATGGGTCAATAAAAAACCACAGAACTATGAGCACAAGATTTACAGCATTAGAAATAGGTTCAGGCGATGCCTTTTTATTAGAAGATGAGGGCAAAACAATTCTTTTTGATTCTGGTGGCAGTAAGAATAGAATAAAAGATTTGTTAAAAGATAAAGGCATTACAAGAATTGATATAGCGATCTGCTCCCATAATGACGGAGACCATGCAAATGGTTTTATAGGGTTATTAAAATCATATCAATTCATTATTGATGAAATATGGCTTCCTTATTGGTGGGCCAGCATACTACAATATGCAAATGAGCATGGCATCAACTGGGCAGAGGTCGAGATGACCTCTCATGAAATCAACGATAAAAAAGACTATAATTCCAAGTTACTGTATTCAGATGAACATGAGCCAATATCTGACGAGGTTTTTGGTGAAGTGTTGTCAAACCTTGCAGAACGTATGGATAATAAGGACATGTCACTATCTTCTGATAGATTATTTTACGATATTGCTTATGAAACAGCAAGAAATATGATTGATCGTTTAGCTTATGATACAAAACATAACATAGATATTCTTCATGATCCTAATTTAGCCGATATAATAGCCTGTGATATTGCTTATCATTTTGTTCAATATATATCTAATAGAGCTCATCGTGATGAAGTCAAAGATTTTTTTTACGGTCATATAGATGAATTCTTGCCACCTAATTCATTCGATCACCTTGTGACAGCTTACAGTGGCAGTAATATAAGGATAATGTTTAACAATATAATGGAAATAGCAGTATGGGCTTATCAACGTGGTTGTAAAATCAAATGGTTTGAGCCGACTAAAAGTTTTACAAGAATTCCTATACCAAACTCTAATTTTATAGCCTTGAATTCAACCTTAAAACGTCAAGTTAAAAAACTCAAAGATTTATCGGCTTTTGCCTACGCTTTGTATTTGACAGTTGAAAATGAGTACTCATTGGTATTCGAATATTGCAAAGGTAATATCCCAATCATACGATTCTCTGCAGATTCAGATTGCGAATTTCCTGGTCCTCAATCTTCGTATGAACATGAAATCATTGTGACCGCTCCTCACCATGGATCTGAAGCAAACGCAAATGTTTATGACGCTATTGATCCTAAAAATCAGGATAATATAATATGGATAAGAAGTGATGCCCTGAACAAAACTCAAGGACGGCCGTGTAGTGATTTTAAGTTAAGGAAAAATAAATACTGCCTTACCTGCAAAAATCGCATCCGAAACAAAAAAATAGAGGTTTGCTTTGAATACGACATCTTAATCCGACAATGGAAGTCAATTAGTGGATATCAGTGCATTCGTTAACAGAATAACCGAGAAACTAGCCGAATTACAATCTTTGCTCCTAGCAAAGATGGGACAAATAAATATAAAAATAATATGGAATGGTTAAAGAGTTTTAGCGATAGTGCACAAACGGCAATTATAGCAGGTATAATAAGTGCGGTAGTAAGTATCACTATGTTTATTCTAAAAGGATGTTGGGACTGGTTCCAAGAGAAATACATGTTAAGATATAAATTGAAAAAGGAGTACACCTTTAATCAACGAATGCATATTAAAGAAAGTCTTGCAAAGAGCAAAACTCCTTTAATTCAGGCATCTGAAGAACTTAATAGTAGATTAAAGAATTTTTCAAAGAATATTGATAAAAATTGGCATGATATTTCTGAAGACATGTGGACCAAACCGGATGCGTACTATTTGGTGTCTTTCGTATATCGTTTACTTGCATTTTTCTATTGGCTAGAAAAAGCTGAGAGCGATATCTATAGTTTTGATTTCTCCGTGGCAGCGAAGGAGGAAAAAGTATATTTAAAATATGTTCAGTCATTACGAAATTTTTTCTACGATTGTGATTTGCTTAACCCAGAGTTCGGTATCGAATATTTTGAGAAAGATTATCCATTTTTCAAAAATTTCATAAATAAATATGTTAGTTACATGAAAAACCAAGATGGCAGCTTAATCTCCTATGAACAATTTGAGAAAAAGATAGCAGAGAATCATGAAATGATAAAGCCTGTGTTCGGGTATATTTCAAAGATTCGAAAAGAACGTTCAAATCAGAATTACAATATTATTATATCTTTTCATCTATTTTTAATGTTGTTTCTAAATAAATATGGCTTAGATTACCACTATACAAGACGGGAAAAATTTAGAAAATTAATTACTGATCGCTATAACGATTTGAGAATTAAAAAAGGGCTAATGAACTTCTTTGAACGAAATAAAATTGTAGATGAAGTAGAATGGATTATAACAGATTTATCACTAAGAGATAATAGTAATTAATTATATTTGTTTTGAGGCAATAGCACAAATATCCAGCATCGAATTGGATAATTAACAGAATTTTGTGTACATTTGCATCTGACTTCTATTAATAAAAAACATCAACCAGTCCCACTCTCTGTCATTGGCAATGTGTGGGCACATAATAGTTAAATTATGAATGTATTATATATTTTGGGGAATGGCTTCGACTTGGCCATGGGTTTGAAGACAAGTTATCCAGACTTTTATAAGTATCTTGAGACATTCACTGGGTCTGAACTCTTGGAGAGAATGAAGGATGAAATAAAAGCAGACAAAAAGAACTGGTCTGATATGGAAGAAGCTTTCGGGAAATACACTCTCAATCTTAAGTCACAAAATGAACTTGGAGGTCTGTATAAAGATTTAAATCTTTGTCTACAAGATTATTTGATGTTACAGCAGAAACATTTTAATCCAACTTATGACCAAAAAAAATCATTCAACAATGAGTTTTCATCTCCTGTGGACTCTTTTATAGAAGGAACTGATATTCAGAAATTTAACAGCATGGTTTTAGAAAACCGGTATTGTCATTTTAATGTTGTATCTTTCAATTATACTGATACTCTTGAAAAACTGCTAGATTACGATGAAAATAAAAGGCCGAAGGCAACGTTAAAAAGTGGCACTATGGGTAGCATCGTTCATGTTCATGGTGTTCTCGGAGATTCAATAATATTTGGAGTGGATAACACAAGACAAATAGCAAATACATCATTCAAGCAAAATAGAGATGCTACTGATCTTTTAATAAAGAAGAACTCCATTGAAGTTTTGAAATCACAAGATTATGAGAATTTTGAAAAACTTATAACGGAAGCAAATTTGATTATACTATATGGCGTCTCTCTTGGTTTAACAGATAAAAGTTGGTGGAAAAGAATCAAAGAGGAGCTATTGAATAGAGAAGACCTTAGATTAGTCGTACATATCTTTTCGCCTAATAGTGATCATCGCACAAAACAATTTGCGGGGCATGATGAGCGAGATTTTGAAAGACTCTTTGTGGAACGATCCGGATTACGATTAAAAAAACTTCCCGAAGGACTTAAAGACAAAGTTATTTTTACCGTTAACTCAAAAGCGTTTAAATTAAAACCCCAAAATAGTCGATATTAGTTTTCATGTCCCACTTCAACGAGCATAGCCTAGAGATGGCGATTGTGGAGCTGTTTGAGCAGCAGGGCTACAGTCACCAAAGCGGCGACACCATCCACAAGGAGTTGCACGATGTGTTGCTGCGTGATGATCTGCGGATGTACCTGATGGACAGGTATGCCGACGTGGGCATTACGCCGCTGGAGGTGGACCGCGTGATGGCTTGCCTGACCGCCGACAACGGGGCGCCGCTCTATGAGCAGAATGCCCAAACCCACCGACTGATGACCGAGGGCTTTGCGATTAAGCGCGAAGACGCGTCGCTGCCCGATCTGTTCGTTGAAGTGATTGACTTTGATCATCCCGAGCGTAACATTTTTAAGATCGTCAACCAACTGGAGATTAAAGGGCTGGAGAAGCGCATCCCCGACGGCATCGTCTATGTGAACGGCCTGCCCGTGGTGGTGCTGGAGTTCAAGAGCGCCGTGAAGGAGGAAACGACCATCATGAACGCCTTCACGCAGCTGACGGTGCGCTACCGCCGCGACATCCCTGAGCTGTTCAAGTACAATGCCTTTGTCGTTATCAGCGACGGCGTGAACAACAAGTATGGCACGCTGTTCACCCCTTACGAGTTCTTCTATGCCTGGCGCAAGGTGGAGAGCACCGACAAGCCGGGTGACGGCATCGACTCGCTGCACACGATGATGCAGGGGCTGTTCCGCAAGGAGCGGCTGCTGAGCGTCATCAGGGACTTTGTCTATTTCCCCGACTCGTCAAAGGGACAGCGCAAGGTGGTATGCCGCTATCCGCAGTTCTTTGCCACTCACAAGCTCTATGACAACATCCTGCAGCACAGCCACATCAACGTGCATGGTGACGGCAAGGGCGGCACCTACTTCGGTGCCACGGGCTGCGGCAAGAGCCTGACGATGCTCTTCCTGTGCCGCATGCTCATGCGCAGCCGCCATCTGGCAAGCCCCACCATCGTGCTCATCACCGACCGCATCGACCTGGATGACCAGTTGTCTGCCCTCTTCCTGAATGCCAAGCGCTACATCGGCGACGACTTCGTGCGTGAGGTGAAGTCGAGGCGGGAACTGGGCGAACTGCTACGTGGGCGCAAGAGCGGCGGCGTGTTCCTGACCACCATCCACAAGTTTACCGAGGACCTTGACCTGTTGAGCGACCGTGCCAACATCATCTGCATCTCGGACGAGGCGCATCGCTCCCAGGTGAACTTGCAGCAGAGCGTGCGTGTGACCGAGGACGGCGTGCGCCGCACCTACGGCTTCGCCAAGTATCTGCACGACTCGCTGCCCAATGCTACCTACGTGGGGTTCACGGGCACTCCAATCGACGCGACCATCGATGTGTTTGGCGACGTGGTTGACGCCTACACGATGACCGAGTCGGTCAACGACGGCATCACGCGCCGCATCGTCTATGAGGGACGAGCCGCCAAGGTATTTACCGACCACAAGAAACTACAGGAGATTGAGGACTACTACAAGAAGTGCGCCGAGGAGGGTGCCAATGAGTACCAGATTGAGGAGAGCAAGAAGGCGGTGACCAACATCGACAAGATCTTGGGCGACCCCGACCGCCTGGCGGTGGTAGCACGCGACTTTGTGGAGCACTACGAGAAACGCGTCGAGGAGGGCAGCACGGTGTGCGGCAAGGCGATGTTCGTCTGCTCCAGCCGTCCCATCGCCTATAACCTATACAAGCAGATTATCGCCTTGCGCCCCGAGTGGAAAGAGGAGCGCATCAAGTTGGTGATGACGCGCGACAAGGACGATGACCCCGAACTGTTTGACCTGTGCGGCTCCGATGACGACCGCAAGGGACTGGACGTGCTGTTCAAGGATCCCGAGTCACCGTTCAAAATCGCCATCGTCGTGGCGATGTGGATTACGGGCTTTGACGTGCCCTGCCTCGACACGATGTACATCGACAAGCCCTTGCAGCAGCACACGCTGGTGCAGACCATCTCGCGCGTGAACCGCGTGTATGAGGGCAAAGACAAGGGACTGGTGGTAGATTACTTCGGCATCAAGAGCAACATGAACACCGCCCTCAAACACTATGCCGGCGGCGGGGAGATGGGTGAGAACATAGAGACCATCGACCAGAGTGTGACCATGGTCAAGGACGAGCTGGACATCCTGCGCCGCATGTTTGACAAGTTTGATTATTCCAAGTTCACCACGGGCAAGCCGCTGGAGCAGTTGCAGTGCCTGAGGGATGCCGCCGAGTTTGTGCAGCAGACCGATAAAACGGAAAACATGTTCATGGGACATGCCCGCAAATTGAAGTCGGCCTACAACCTGTGCTCCAACGATGACCGCATTACCGACCAGGACCGCGAGGATATCCACTTCTTCACAGGTGTTCGCTCCATCATCTACAAGTTGACCAAGGGCAATGCCCCTGATGCGTCACAGATGAACCGCCGCGTGAGCGAGATGATTGAGGAAGCGCTGAAAGCCGACGGCGTGGAAGAAATTGCCTCAGTGGACACCAACATCAAGCATCTTGATCTGCTCAGCGAGGAGTACATGGAACGTCTCAAACGCCTCAAGCAACCCAACACCAAGGTGAAGCTGATGGAAAAACTGCTGCGCACGGTCATCTCCGATTTCAAAAAGGTGAACAAAATCAAGGGCGTGGATTTCACCAAGCGCCTGAATCAGTTGGTTATCAGGTATAACGACCGCAGCGATAACGCCGTGTTTGCCGAGGAAGTGCTCAACGAGGTGGCCACCCAGATGGCTGAACTGCTCAAGGAGGTGAACAAAGAGAAGAAGTCGTTTAAGGACTTGGGTATCACCTACGAGGAAAAGGCGTTCTACGACATCTTGAAAGAGGTCGCCCACAAGTTCGGCTTTGAGTATCCCGAAGACAAATTGCTGAAACTCGCCGCTGCAGTCAAGGCGATGGTGGACGACAAGTCGAAATATACCGATTGGGCCAACCGTACCGACATCAAGGCGGAGCTACAGATGGATCTGATCCTGATTCTTGACGAGCATGGCTATCCGCCCGTGCCCCAAGACGAGGTCTTCAAGGAAATCTTTGAGCAAGCCGAGAATTTCAAGAAGTATGAGGCAGAGGTTGGACAGCAGTGGGATAATGAACCCCAATGGTCTGCTCCTGTAATGATGCCTTATAACCCGTTTGATAATGGCGCCATCTCAATGGCTGCCGAGCCTTAAAGGGCGTATCTGCAACGAAATGTTGTGCTTATACTCATGTTGAGAGACGCAAATTTTGCGTCTCTCCAATTTTTTTGTAATTTTGCGGGTTAAAATTCTGATAACAATAAAAACTACTATAGATTATGTCGATTGATAATATACTTGCACAGGCTACCGCTCAGGCGGTCAAGGAGTTATATGGCGTGGATTTCCCCGCCGAGAAGATCGTTCCCCAGACGACGAAGAAGGAGTTTGAGGGCAACGAGACGATTGTGGTGTTCCCGTTCCTGAAGGCGTCGCACAAGGCGCCCGACGTGACGGCACAGGAAATAGGTGAGCACATGGTGGCCCACTGTGAGGCGGTGGAGAAGTTCAACGTCATCAAGGGTTTCCTAAATATCACCATCAAACCGTCGTTCTGGACGGGCGTGCTCAAGCACGTAGCCGAGACTCCTGATTATGGCTTTACTGCAGCTACCGACGACAGTCAGCTGGTGATGATCGAGTATTCGTCACCCAACACTAACAAGCCCCTGCACCTGGGACATGTGCGCAATAACCTGCTGGGCTACAGCCTCTCTAAAATCATGGAGGCCAACGGCTACAAGGTGGTGAAAACCAACATTGTCAACGACAGAGGTATCCACATCTGCAAATCGATGTTGGCTTGGCTCAAGTGGGGCAACGGTGACACGCCGGAATCTACAGGCAAGAAGGGTGACCACCTGATTGGTGACTTCTATGTGGCGTTCGACAAGCACTACAAGGCCGAAATCAAGGAACTCGTTGAGAAGGGTATGAGCCCTGAGGAGGCCGAGAAACAGGCTCCACTCATCCAGGAGGCTCACGACATGCTGCGCCGCTGGGAGGCTGGTGACCCCGAGGTGCGCGCCCTGTGGGAAAAGATGAACAATTGGGTCTATGCCGGCTTTGACGAGACTTACAAGCGCATGGGCGTATCGTTTGACAAGATTTACTACGAGAGCGACACCTATCTGGTGGGCCGTGACACCGTGCTCGAGGGTCTTGACAAGGGCCTGTTCTACCGCAAGGAGGACAATAGCGTGTGGGCTGACCTTACTGCTGACGGATTGGATCACAAGCTGTTGCTGCGCAGCGACGGCACGTCGGTCTATATGACGCAAGATATCGGCACCGCTCAGCTGCGTTACAAGGACTATCCCATTGACCGCATGATTTATGTGGTGGGCAATGAGCAGAATTACCATTTCCAGGTGCTCTCGCTGTTGCTTGACAAGCTGGGCTTCAAGTGGGGCAAGGATTTGGTGCACTTCTCCTACGGTATGGTTGAGCTTCCCAACGGCAAGATGAAGTCCCGCGAAGGTACCGTTGTTGATGCCGACGAACTCATGGACGAAATGATTGCCACCGCTACCGACATGGCCAACGAGCCTGGCCGTCTGCAGGGTGTTCCCGAGGACGAGCGCGATGACGTGCTCCGCATGATCGGTCTGGGTGCTTTGAAGTACTTTATCCTTAAAGTGGACCCAAGAAAGACCATGCTGTTCGACCCCAGCGAGTCCATCGACTTCAACGGCAACACGGGTCCCTTCATCCAGTACACTTATGCCCGCATCCAGTCGGTATTGCGCAAGTGCTGCGACAATTACAAGACGGCAGACATCAGTCAAGTGGTTCCCAACGAGAAAGAGACTTCGCTTATACAGAAACTCGCTGATTTCACCACTGTCGTTGCCGATGCAGGCCGCAACTACAGTCCCGCCCTCATCGCCAACTACGTCTATGACTTGGCTAAGGAGTACAACCAGTTCTACCATGACTGCAGCATCCTCAAGGAGATGGAGGACCAGGTACGTTGCTTCCGCCTGCTGCTGAGCGCAACGGTTGCCGACGTCATCTGCCGCGGCATGTCGTTGTTGGGCATTGAGATGCCCAACAGGATGTAAAACGGGTTAAGACAACATCCGTTGGCATGATATTTGCATCTTCAACAAGAAACTAGATACTCAACAATATGAATAATTGGAATGACAACTACCAGAACGGCTACAACACTGCCGTTCAAGCCGAGAACGAGATGACGCTGCAGCGCTACGTCGCTGGCGTGATGCGCAAGGTGTATGGCAAGATGACGCTGGGACTGCTGGTAACGGCGCTCACCTCATGGTTCATGCTTTCGACCCCTGCTGTGATGAACATCTTCATGGGCAGCAAGGCAGTGTTCTTTGGTGCTTTCATCCTGGAATTGGTGCTCGTATTCTACCTGAGTGCCCGCATCGATAAGTTGAATACCGCCACTTCAACAGTGCTGTTCTACCTGTACAGCATGTTGAACGGTATCACTTTGACGCCGATATTCATGTTTTATACCAATACGAGCATCGCAACGACTTTTGCCATCACGGCAGGAACCTTTGGCGCCATGACTATCTTTGGCTATGTCACCCGCCAGGACCTTTCTAAGATAGGCTCTTTCCTGTTTATGGCTCTATTGGGACTGATTGTCTGCTTGGTGGTGAACATGTTCGTGCATAATTCGATGTTTGAACTGCTTATCAGCTGCGCCGGTGTGCTCATCTTCGTGGGCCTTACCGCTTGGGATACGCAGTCCATCAAGCGCATGGCGGCTCAGGCCGACCAGACAACAACAGGCAAAGTCGCTACGATGGGCGCTCTGATGCTCTATCTCGACTTCATCAACCTGTTCATCTACTTGTTGCGCTTCTTCGGCAGTCGCGAGTAATTTGAAGGGTTTAAGAACCAACATCATACACAGGCATGTTGTGCACCTCATGTGACAGCATGCCTGTGATGTTTTATGGTGTTTGATACTATGAAACGACAGATGCAGGGATTTGTTCCCGCATTAATCGGCTGACAATACAATAAAATGGCGATTTCTTAGTTAATATGATAAATACAAACCAATTTTCTAATTAGAAATGAAACTGTACAAATCAATAGTTGCCGTCGCTCTGATGGCTACCGCTTTTACCGCTTGGTCTCAGGACGATATCAAGAATACTGAGTTCAACCCCATCACCACCGGTGTCACCTCGCTGAGCATCACTCCCGATGCGCGTGGTGCTTCAATGGGTGACCTGGGTGCTGCTACCGAGGCCGACGTCAATTCTCAATTCTGGAACCCGTCAAAGTATGCCTTTGCTTACAGTAAGGCCGGTGTTTCGTTGTCCTATACGCCCTGGTTGCACAAGATTGTGAACGACATCTATCTGGCTAACCTTGCAGGTTACTACAAGGTGGGTGGCAGCGATAATCAGGCAATAAGCGCCTCTTTGCGCTATTTCTCGCTTGGTGAGGTACAGGCAACCGATGGTGACGGTGCCACGCTGGCAACCATCAACCCGTTTGAGATGGCGGTGGATATGGGTTATTCGCGCAAGTTGAGTGAAAAGTTCTCGATGGGTGTTGCCCTGCGTTTCATTTACAGTGACTTGGGTTACAGCGCCATGAACACGGGTGAACAGACCTCGAGTGCCACGGCATTTGCCGCCGACATCTCAGGCTATTACACCACCTTCCCCGTCATTGGCCGCAACGAGTGCCAGTGGGCTGTGGGTTTCAATCTTTCCAACATCGGTTCCAAGGTTTCCTTTAACAAGGGTAATGACCCTGCTTATCTGCCTGCGAACCTCAAGTTGGGTACCGCGTTCACCTTCCCGTTGGCCGATTACAACAACCTGACGCTTGCCTTTGATGCCAACAAGATGCTCGTTCCCGCCAAGCCCCGCCTTGCCGACTACGAGGACGCATTGGCCTATGACGATGCCCTGCAGGAGTGGAAGGACAAATCTTCCATCTCGGGTATCTTCGACAGCTTCAGCGATAACTTTGCAAAGCGTATCACCTACTCGGTGGGTGCCGAATATGCCTACAATCAGCAGTTCTTCCTGCGTGGTGGTTACTACTACGAGAGCAAGTATGCCGGTAACCGTCAGTACTTCGGCCTTGGTGCGGGCTTCTCGCTCAATGTTATCAAGATTGATGCCAGCTACATGATTGCAACTGCTCAGAACAGTCCTTTGGACCAGACCTTACGTTTCACCTTGTCGTTTGACATGGACGGTATCAAGGACTTGTTCGGACGTAACTGATAAAACAAGTTTTTCTATGTTCCGCGTGGGAATGGGATTTGATGTGCATCGCTTAGTCGAGGGCAGACCCCTCTGGCTGGGCGGTGTCAACATTCCATGGGAACGCGGACTGCTGGGGCACAGCGATGCCGACGTCGCTATTCACGCCCTGTGCGATGCCCTGTTGGGTGCCGCTGCTTTGCGTGATATAGGCTACCATTTTCCTGATACAGACCCTCGCTACAAAGGCATCGACAGCCGTCTGCTGCTCAAGCATGTGATGCGTCTGCTGGATGAGCAGGGCTACCGATTGGGCAACTGCGACATCACTATCTGTGCCGAACAGCCTAAACTTAACCCACATATTCCTGCCATGCAACAGGAACTTGCGGCATGCATGGGATGTGAGGTCGGTCAAGTGTCCATCAAGGCAACAACCACCGAGAAACTGGGATACACCGGTCGTGGCGAGGGCATCGCCGCCTATGCCGTGGCATTGCTTGAAACCAAAACCGCGACATCATGCTGACCGACAAACAACTGCAGCGCCGCATCCCGTACCTTGACATCCTGCGTGTCATCGCGTGTTTGTTGGTCATCCTCATCCACACTCCCATCAGACCTTACGATATCTATTACTATACGCCGTCAGTAGCTGGTGCCATCTATACAGTGCTTGTGGCGGTGAACTGCAACCTCTTCTTCATGATTACCGGCGCGTTGCTGTTGCCGGTGACGATGCCTGACGGCAGGTTCCTCAGGCGCCGCTTGCGCGTGATCTTGTTCCCGCTTATCGTGTGGACAGTCATTTACCTGCTGGAGCATGCATTCGTCCTGCACAATTTCACCCCAAGGCTCTTGACATCCATCTTGTTCCATCCGGTTGAGGGTGTGCTGTGGTATGTCTATGTGCTGCTGGTCATATACGTGACGCTACCTCTGGTGAGCAAGTGCATCAATGCCATCGGCAAACGTGGTATCGAGGTCGTGTTGGTGCTGTGGGTGCTCTCATCGTTCATTCCCTTCCAGCATGGCATTTTCATCGAGGCGGCACACTATAATGACAACATGTTCGGGGCGTTTGCCAACTATTACGGCTATGTCCTGTTGGGTTATTACATGCATCAGTACGGACTGCCGGTTTTCACGCGTGAGCATGGCTGGAAGTTCGGCCTTTTCTTCTTTTTCGGCATCGTTTTGGTACCGCTTTTTGAGTTCCTTGTCCAGAGCCATTTCCACATCTCTTGGCAGGAAAGCATCGATGCGCTCACATGTGACATTAGCATCAACAATGTGGCGATGGCCATGTTGCTGTTCTCGCTGGTGCAGCATTTCGCCCCAAAGAGCTATGACCGCGAGAAGCATCCTGCTGCCGCCACCTGGTGGCCACGATTGAGTATGGCGACCTTTGGTATCTACCTATCACAAATGATTGTGTTGCGCCACATTGTTTGGCCCTTGACTGAGACGTGGCTCACCAAGGCCCACTGGATTGTTGATTGCCTGGTGAGCGGTGTGCTGGCCTTCATTGTCTGCTTCGTGCTGGTCCAGTTGCTCCGCCTTCTTCCACACCACCGTTTCATCGTCGGCAAGTAAGCTGCACAGCCCTGTAGCAATCATGTCTTTTCGACTTTTTCGCGTTCCCGTCATCTGATTGAAAATGGCGGTTATTTTTTGCTAATTCGAAATGAAAACTTATCTTTGCGTCATATAATCCGTCAAACCTTCAACAATATAAAACAATGAAAAAAATATTACTCTTGATACTGTTAACAGTGGCCTGTGCGGTATTTCCTGCTCGTGCCTCGTTTGTGATTAATGGTAAAACCTATTCGGCCGACACCATGATGCGTCGTCAGATAGGTCCAGGTATGATCAACACGATTGTACGCATTCCGGGCATTCCGCTCAACGTTTATGTTATTGAGGTTGACTTGAATGATCCCAACAACAGGGTGGAAACAACCTACGGTCTTAGTAAGTTGGGCAACACGGAGAAACTCTCCTCGGCAATGGTACGCCACCGTACTCCCACTAAACGACCGATAGCAGCATGCAACGCCAACTTCTGGGTGGTCCATGGCAGCTATTTAGCCAATTTTGAAATGGGCTCACCGTTAGGAGGCGTTGTTTGTAATGATACCACTGTCGTCAATGACAACAATACCTATGACACATGGAGTGGCGGTCCGCAGAATAACGGCACGGCTGCCATTACACATGATAAAACCATTGTTATGGGACGTGTCAGGTGGAGCGGATTCATTCATTCTGAGAAGTTCGCTCAACCTCTTGAATATCAAAATGTCAACCGCCGTGCTGTGACAGGAGAGATTTGCCTGTATGGCCCTCCTTTCAGCCGTACTCGTGCATTTGAAAATAATTGGGTAAATACCACCACCAAGGGTTCTAATTATAGTGATAATTACTACCTAACCTTTGTGGATGGGAGCCAATGGGCTGTGAATGCTCCCATGACATTAAGGGTGGACAGCATAGTCACAGGCAAAGACCGTCGCACTTTGGGGCGCTTTGATGCCTGCTTGACGGTTACCGGTGATGCAAATAAGGCAATCATGAGTGCTCTTGAGGTGGGTGACGTCATCCAACTGAATTCGGGATGGACGCCTCTTGATGCCGATGCCTCGGTGATTCCGGCTACACCCATTGAGAATCTCGTGTGTGGCAATGCGACTATCATGCACAACGGCGAGTTGACCTCTCGAAACGAAGAGGATGGATATAATGTCACGGATTATTCCCGTACTTGCTATGGCACTTCTGCCGATGGAAAGCATCTCTATATGCTCGTGATTGATAAATCGGCAAGTAAGACTTATGGTAACTCAGTAGGTTGCACCACAGCCACAGCCTGTGAGATTTTGCGTCAGATGTGCCCCGATGTCAGCGAGATGGTGAACATGGATGCCGGCGGTTCGGCCGAAATGCTTGTGCACGGCAAGGTCATCAATACCACGACCGAAGGCACACCGCGTGGTGTGGCGTGCGGATGGATGGTGGAAGCTGTAGGCGAAGAAGATAACGAGTTGGCAAGTATCGCTTTCGACCAGTTCCGTCTGGACGTCCCCGAGTTCGCTACAGCCACTCCCCGCATCCTTGGTTATAACAAGATTGGCGAGCTGATTGATGAGGATGTGAAGGGCTTTACCTTGACATGTACAGAGTCTGTCGGAACGGCTGAGGGAGAAACCTTTGTCGCTACCGATGTCGAGGCATGGGGCTCTATCACAGCCACTCTGGACGGCATGTCTGCAACAATTCCTGTTCATGTGATGCCTGCAACGCCCTATATTTTGCTGAATCCCCTTGTTATAGACGACCGTGAGTATTCTATCGAGGTGGCATCAAAGCTGATTGACAAGGTGTATTTCTATGACACTTCAGGTGTTGATTGGACCGTTAACGACACAACCATCGCAACAGTTCATGACGGCATGCTGCAGGGCGTGCAGAATGGCAAAACTAAAATCAGCTGTACAATGGGCCCGTACAACCTGTCGGGCAATGTAAGGGTTGAAATCAGCGATGAACCTTATCGCTATGAGCCTTGGACCGAATGGACTGTCTCTGGCTCTGGTGCCAAAAATTTGGTGCTGGATGAGGAAACGGGTCACTTGACCTTCAATTATGTCACAAACAGGGCCCCTAATATCAAGTTGACAAAGAACTTGTACCTGTTTGGCCTTCCCGATTCGGTGGTTTTCGTCTTCAATTCAACCATGCCCATCGACTATGTGCAGATTGATACCCGTAATTACTTCTTTACCAAGACCAATTACGTGAAATTCATGCCCGAGGACGATGCTGCCTATTTTGAGCCTGGCGTGGACCACGTGTTGGCGTTCAACCTCAAGGAATTAGGTGGCGCTGATTATGTGGGTACTTATCCCATCAATATCAAGACCATCAAGTTTACATTGACCAAAACGGCTGCCGAGGGCGAATATGAGCTTGACCTCAAGGCATTGTATTGCCATTATCCCAACTTTGGCGAAGAGCCGCCTGTAGTTATCCATGGCGATGTTAACGGAGATGGCGAGGTCAACATTGCTGACATCAATGTCATCATCGATGCCATCCTCACGGGTTCCACCTCCAGCGAGAATGCCGACGTGAACGGAGACGGCGAAATTAACATTGCCGACATCAACTTTATCATCGACCTGATCCTTGCTGGGTAAAAAAAACACTGCTGAAATCAGATTTATTACTAAAAAAAAGTACTATTGAACTGAAATAATAGCTATCTTTGCAAAGATAAGCTTCTGGGAAATGGATTTGCTAGCATCACATATCAAAAAAGCCTTTGGGGATAACAGTGTTCTGACAGATGTATCTCTGACGCTCACTGCTGGAAAAGTCTCTGTTTTGATGGGAACGAATGGTGCAGGCAAAACCACCTTGCTGAATATCTTGTCTGGTTTTATGAAGCCGGATGGCGGCTCCATAAAACTTGATGGCAAGGAAATCTTAAGCATTCGGCCAAGTACCATTGCCAATTTGGGTATTAGGAGGACTTTCCAAGACATGAGACTGATAGGCGAAATGACAGTACTTGAAAATGTCCTGTTGGCTTTCCCTGGTCAAGTGGGAGAAAAGTGGTGGAAAGCCTTGCTTCCATTGCCTAAAATTGCTGCCGAGCAGAAAGCAAATACAGATAAGGCAAAACTCATTTTGGAACAGTGCTTCATCGATGATATCATGGCGAATAGAGCCAAGGATATTTCTTACGGCCAGCAAAAGCTCTTGAATCTGGCATGTTGCCTTGCTGGTGATTCGTTGGTATGGTTACTTGATGAGCCGGTAGCTGGGGTAAATTCAGCAAACCGTGAGAAGTTGACTCATGTTATTCAAGATCAAAAGGCTTCGGGAAAGTCAATTTTGATTATTGAACACAATAGCGATTTTATCGAGAGTGTAGCTGATGAAATCTTGTTTTTGAATAAAGGCGTTATCAGCAATTACCCGTCTTATAATGCGTTTCGAAATGACATGTCAGTAAAAAATGCCTACGTATGAGTATCCTGAACATTCAAAATATCAATACTGGTTATGGCAAGAAGCAGGTGCTTCATGATGTGACATTGGAGGTCAAGACGGGAAGCGCATTATTGTTGGTGGGCTCAAATGGTTCAGGAAAGAGCACGTTACTGAAGGCCATATACGGTTTGTTGGCTCTTTGGGGAGGTTCAATTGAATATGAGGATTCATTGCTCCAAAGCAAGAGCTTCAAGACACCAACCTATCGCTTGATACAAAGGGGACTAATGTATGTACCTCAAAAGGATGCGCTCTTTGATGACATGACGGTGGAAGAGAATATTCGTGCTGCAATGTTGCATCAAACCAACAAAAAGGAATCACGGCAAAAAGTGCTTCAAGTGTTGGAGCTGATGCCCGAGCTGAATGGGCGTAAAAACCAGTTGGCTAATAGGCTAAGCGGAGGAGAACGCAAACTATTGTCTCTGGCGATGGTTGTGGCCAACGAACCCAAGTTACTCCTATATGACGAGCCTCTTGCAGGAATCTGCGAAGAGAATGTACCAATGGTGATGCATTGGCTTCAAATAATACGCGAAAAAGGCACAACTATGCTCATCGTGGAACATCGCATCAAAGAATTGATTAACTTTGCAGATACAATAGTCGGCTTGAAATTGGGCCAACTCCATACTGAGAATTTAACCACATTAGATAGCATTAAATCGTTTATGATATGAATAAGAAATCAATTATCTGGGCAGTTCTTGCCATCGCTGTGTTAGTAGGTATCATGTGTTGGCATAAATACCAACCATCTGCAAATAACAACTCTGAAACTGTAAAAATAGGTGTTTTGTTACCGTTGACGGGAGCGGGAGATATCTATGGTAAAGATTTAAAGAGTGGAATCGATCTTGCCTATCAAGAGTCGCCAATTAAAGATAGAATTCAACTCGTGTATGAGGATGATGCTACTGATGTCACAAAAGGCATTAATGCATTTAATAGTCTGATATTTAAAGATGTTGATATAGTGATAGGTGGCATCATGAGTAATGTTGCAAGTGGAATTCTTCCGATTGCAAATAAAAATCATGTGTTACTCTTTTCCCCAAAAGCGACTGCTGTTGACTTGAGTAAGGAAAATGATTATTTCTTTAGAATATGGCCAACAGATGATTTGGATGGCAAGTATTCAGCTGCATATGTCGTTGATAATCTGAATCTAAAGCGTATAGCTATTTTATATGATGATGGCACCTATGGCGTTGGTATCAGGAATGAATTCAAGAAATATCTGAATGGCAAAGACGTTGAAGTCGTTTTTGATGAAGGTTATTCAAGTGGCCAAACGAATTTCAGAACTCAAATATCAAAAATTAAAAGCAGTAAGCCAGATGTGCTCTTTTTGCCTGCCTATTACAAAGAAGCGGTGCTGATTTTAAAACAGTTAAATGAGAATAATTGTGATTTCTATATTTCGGGTGTTAGCAGTTTCCTTGAATCCGAAGTAAAACAGGCTGCAGGTAAACTTACAAATAAAGTGTTCTTTACATATCCATTGTATTCAGTGGATAGCAGTAATCCATCAACAGAGTATTTTAATGTACAATATGATGCCGCATATAAAGATAGAAAACCTAATGCTTTTTCAGCACATGGTTATGATTCGTTTAAGGTGCTTGAACGAGTTATTATGAGTCTTGAGAAAGAGAATAAAGAAGTAAATGCTACCAATATGAAAACTGCATTGGAGGCGATGGATGTCTATCATGGTGCAACTGGAGATTTGCGTTTCGATAAAAATGGTGATGCAGATAAAGGCCTGCAGATTCTGTGGCTAAAAGAAGTTAATCTTTAAATTGATATAGGTATGGGTGATAAAGAGAAAATGATCAAGGATAATATACTCTCGTTTATTAAATCCATTGATTGGGTAGCGACAGCAGTTGCAGTAATCATAACGATTATTATTTCAATCTTATGGAATGTTTCTTTTAACTATTTTAACAGTTTTTGGAATACTGTAATAACAGCTTTTTTGAAATATATTTTGACGTTCATCTTACTTGTGATAATAGTACATCAACCTAGATTCTTAATAAAAAAAATAGGGAAGATAATTCAAGACAATGATAATTATTTAAAGAAAATAGACAAGTGTCCACGAATGACGGCATTTTATACTGATGGTAATTTTTTAAAGGATAAAATAGATTCGATGGCTCATTTAGAACCGAATCAACGCTGGCAGTTTTCAATGTTCATCACACAATTACTGACGAATCAATTTAAAGACTTTTCAATAAAAATCAAAATTATTGATTATTCTGGTTTTTCTAAAGAAATCATGAAGGAATGCAAATCATCAGTCTATTTGACAGGATCAATGAGGCCATCCTCTTGGCTAAATGCATTAGCAGATAATAATAAGAATGACGTAAAGTATAAATTCTTTAATAATCTCCTGCCCTCTGATCAGCAATTTCCAATCAATGAGAATAATCACTCTGTATATATAAATAAATGTCAAACATTAGAGAGATTGAGGGTTGTCTGCTTGACACCAGAAGACATGAATTTTCTTTTTATTTCTGAGAATAGCGTACATGAATATTTTAGAATAAATAGTACAAAAGGTGGAATAAAAACATATTTCACGGAATGGGAAAGCCATGCTGGAAAGATGGATGAAGATGCTCTGATGAATGTAAGATTTCCATTTAATAGCAATGATATGCAACCCTTAGTATATGAATATGCGCTTTATGATGGTGCCTTGTTGTTTAAGTTTAAAAAAGTAAATAAAATTTGGGGTGAGCTAACAGTGATAAATGGAAAGTGGCCACATGAGTCTGAATCAAATAAGAAAGAATTCAAGGCAGTACAAGATTTTTTTAATTATTTTAAAGACAATACAAACTCTTCCAAAAAAGACTACATGAGCATTATTAGTGATGTTCAGAAGAACAAAATTGATATGTTGAAGATGATAATTAATAATAGAATCCTTCCACATAAGTATTCTTACTTATACAGTGGGGCTGATAAATGGGATGAGTTTATAAAAAAGGGAGGTACAAGGTACGGTAATCGTTCAACTTTAGCGATAGTTGAGTTTCTTAATCATTTTTTTAAAAGTGACACAAACCTCGACATCGTTGAAATAGGAGCTGGTAATGGTAACCGTATTGCTGCTGTATGTGACGCACTAGGAACAGACGATATAAAACAGTATAGATTAGTTGATATTAGCAATCAATTGTTAGAAGAGTCCCTACAACTTCTATTGAATCGATTAGGAAAAGACAAAATTGTTGAACCTTTGCTTTTAGATTGTTGCTCTAGTGAAAAACATGAAGAACTAGAAGAGACTATAAATAATAAAACTGTTCTTATTTTAAGTAATAGCACACTATTTACTGAAGTTGAGTTCAATTGGGAGTCATTCAAGGCTGCACACCAAATATTTATTTCATTAGATTTGTATGATGATAATAATAGTACATATTCGGATTTATCTAAAGCTGTTTCACTTTTTCTGTTTCCATTAAAGGTTTTTGAAATCCCAATAATAGATGAACTGATTGAACCACTAAGTAACTATCTATTTCAACAAAAATACGATACAGATAAGAATTGTTTTAATATTTATTTCAATCTCAAGATATATTTGGAAATATTGAGAGGGAAAACAAGCAATGATAAAGCTGTCTCTAGTTCTGAAATTGCAGAAAAAATGACTTCTGACATTGAGGAAAGAAAGAATATTTCCAAAATCATTGATTCTGTATGGAATGCTAGTAATTTGTTGAAAACAACTGATTTATTATATAATGCTCCAGTCGAATTACAATCAAGAGATTATATTTCTTTAAGAAAGAAACTATTAGATATAGATAAGTTGACAGTTTTGTCTTGTTTGAAATTTAAGAAAGAAAAGGAAGATGCTCATATAATTAGATCGATTAGAACGTTTTTCGAAAAGAAGGGTTTTAATGCAAATGTAAAGGTGGCAAAAGATAGGGATTTTGTGGGTGTCAAATTAACGAAGAGAACTTGAGCATTGAGTGAAGTGTATATATGGCTATTATGCAGTCTTTTTTAGAAATATTGTACTGTCAAGCGATTTTGTTGATTATATCATTGGGTTTCTCAATGATATATTCAACATTGCGCTTTATTAATTTTTCACATGCGATTTTTCTTACGCTAACAGCTTATCTTGTATATAGCGGTTCAGTTTTATGCCATTTGCCCTTAGGTGTGTCAGCGCCACTTGCATTAGTATCAAGTGTGATACTGTCATTAATTATCAATAGGCTTGTTTATATGCCTTTAATAAAACGAAGAAATGAAAGTTGGCAGTTAATGATTGTATCATTGGGAGTGTATGTCGTTATGCATAATGTGGTGTCTCTTATTTGGGGGGACGGTGCACTTAGTTTTCGCACATGGGAGGTAAAGACTGGGCATGAGTTCTTTGGGGCATATATCACTAATGTGCAAATCATTACGTTCGTCATAAGTGTTGTTCTGTTTGCGTTGGTTTGGTTTTTTCGGGAGAAAACCATTATCGGGAATCAGATCAAGGCGGTGTCATCGAATGATGTATTAAGCGGTATTTTGGGTTTGAACAAGAACCGAGCAATCATGTGGAGTGTAGCCATCGGAACAGGTTTGG
The DNA here is from genome assembly GCA_017427945.1 of Muribaculaceae bacterium. GTDB lineage: Bacteria > Bacteroidota > Bacteroidia > Bacteroidales > Muribaculaceae > Sodaliphilus. Next base: position 81,352 of record JAFRRT010000024.1, read on the forward strand.
CGGCTGTTGCTGGAATTCTCATTGCTGCTGATACAGACATGACACCGACTATGGGTTTTAATTGGTTACTTTATGCCGTGGTGGCTATGATCATTGGCGGCATGGGGAAGATGAGGTACCTTGTGTTTGGGTCATTGTTGCTTGCAACAGCCCAGCATTTGGCCGCCTATTATTTTGACAGCAAGTGGATGAATGCCACGGCATATATCATCCTCATTGTTTTCCTGTTTTTCCGTCCAACGGGCTTCAGTGGTAAGCAACTTAAAAAGAGTAGTGTTTAGTCATGGAATATCTGCTACATCTTGCCATATTGATTTGCATCTATACGATTCTTTCTCAATCATTGAGTTTGGTGGCTGGCTATAGTGGCCAGATGTCACTGGCTCATGCAGGTTTTTATGGCATAGGAGCATATATAGCTGCATTATTGTCAGTGAACCTTAGTCTGCCACCTGTTCATAATTTGTTTGCAGCGATGATACTATCTGGTGCTATTGCTTATGTGGTGGCTAAGGTAGCCGTGCGTACAATTGATGATTATTTCATCATTATCACCTTGGGTATCCAGGTGGTGATTTATTCTATCATGAATAATTGGCAAACTGTGACCAATGGTCCGTTGGGTATTGCTGGAATTCCTTCATTCTCAGTCTTTGGATTTGAGTTTGATGATAAAGTCTCATTTTTGCTGCTTGCTGTGCTTTTGACCGTGTTTGTCTGGTTTGTTCTGTCGAATCTCATGAAATCACCATTTGGAAGGATTTTGCGTGCATTGAGCGAGGACGAGGTTTATACAAAAAGCCTAGGTAAAGATGTGGCACAAGCAAAGGTGGTTTCTTTTGTTATCAGTGGTATGCTTGCATCAATTGCGGGCGTGCTGTATGCCCACTATATCAGTTATATCGATCCATCAAGTTTCACAATTGAGGAGTCTATCTTTATCTTGAGCATCGTGATTATCGGTGGCATGCGCAACCTACTGCATATCTTTTATGCCGCCGCTTTCTTGGTACTTCTTCCCGAGGTGTTCCGTTTTGTGGGGATGCCTTCATCTGTTGCTGCCAATATGCGCCAGATTTTCTACGGCGTAGCACTTATCTTGGTGATTTATCGCAGTGGTGCGATGAAATTGAAAAAAGAAAGCTCTATAGGTTAGTTATAAGTGTTTTTCTGTTTTTTTTGTTGCAGCTGGGCAAAGAAATGAATTTCTTTGCGCTCGGCTTGCGCAAAAGTTGTATCTTTGTCGGTTCAAACCTTATGGTTAACTCATTTGACCGATGAAAGAGATTGAAAAACCTGAAAAAGGGAACAAGATTATAGAGGAAGCGGCGCAAGCAGAGTACAAGTACGGCTTTGTGACCGATATCGAGACCGACGTCATTCCCAAGGGGCTTGACGAGGATGTGGTGCGCCGCATCTCGGCCTTGAAGGGTGAGCCGGAATGGCTGCTTGAGTTCCGCCTGAAAGCATACCGCCATTGGTTGACGCTAAAGGCTCCGACCTGGGGCCATGTGCATGTGCCTGAAATTGACTATCAGGCCATCAGCTATTATGCCGCACCGCGCCAGGCTAAGAAAGGTGGTCCCGAGGACATTGACCCCGAGTTGAAGAAGACTTTTGACAAGTTGGGTATTCCATTGGAGGAACAGCTGCGCCTGAGCGGTATGGCTGTGGATGCAGTTATGGACAGCGTGAGCGTGAAGACAACCTATCGCGACCGTTTGGCCGAGCTGGGCGTCATCTTCTGCTCCATCAGCGAGGCGGTGAAGGACTACCCTGACCTGGTGCGCAAGTACTTGGGCAAAGTGGTGCCTTATACCGATAACTTTTATGCCGCCCTTAATTCGGCTGTTTTCAGTGACGGCTCGTTTGTCTATATTCCCAAAGGTGTGCGATGCCCGATGGAGTTGTCCACCTACTTCCGCATTAACACAGCCCAGACAGGCCAGTTTGAGCGTACGCTTATCGTTGCCGACGATGATGCCTACGTGTCCTATCTGGAAGGTTGCACCGCCCCCATGCGCGACGAGAATCAACTGCACGCTGCTATCGTCGAGATTGTTGTAGAAGACCGTGCCGAAGTCAAGTACAGTACCGTGCAGAACTGGTATCCGGGCGACAAGGACGGCAAGGGTGGCATCTATAATCTGGTGACAAAGCGTGGCCTGTGCCGCGGTGACCACAGCAAGTTGTCGTGGACTCAGGTCGAGACGGGAAGCGCCATAACATGGAAATATCCCAGCTGTGTGCTCAAGGGTGACCACTCGATTGGTGAGTTCTACAGCGTGGCACTCACTAACAATTGGCAAGAGGCTGATACCGGCACCAAGATGATACATTTGGGCAAGAACAGCACCAGTACCATCGTGAGCAAGGGTATCAGTGCCGGACACAGCCAGAACAGCTATCGCGGTATGGTCAAGATTGCCCCTAAGGCTACCGGCTGCCGCAACTTCACCCAATGTGACAGCTTGCTGCTGAGTGACACCAGCGGCGCCCACACCTTCCCCGTTATCGAGGTGGGCAATGACACGTCGGTGGTGGAGCACGAGGCAACAACGAGTAAAATCAATGAGGACCAGATATTCTACTGCAATCAGCGCGGTATCCCTACCGAGGACGCCGTGGGACTCATCGTCAACGGCTATGCCAAGGAGGTGATGGCCAAGTTGCCGATGGAGTTCGCTGTCGAGGCACAGAAACTACTTAGTGTTTCCCTTGAGGGTGCAGTAGGGTAAGATTGAATGATTAAAACGATAACAAGATATAGCGTCATGTTAGAGATAAAGGATTTAAGAGCCTCTATTGAGGACAAAGAGATATTAAAAGGTATTAACTTGACGGTTAAGCCTGGTGAGGTGCATGCCATCATGGGGCCTAATGGCTCGGGCAAGAGTACCTTGAGTTCGGTGCTTACCGGTCATCCCGCTTTCACTGTTACAGGCGGCAGCGTGTCGTTCTACGGCAAGGATCTGCTGGCTTTATCGCCCGAGGACCGCGCCCACGAGGGTCTGTTCCTGAGTTTCCAATACCCTGTTGAAATACCGGGTGTGTCGATGGTCAACTTTATGCGCACCGCATTGAACGAGAAGCGCAAATACTTTGGCCAGGAGCCTTTGAGTGCCGCTGATTTCTTGAAGCTTATGCGTGAGAAACGCTCTATCGTGCAATTGGACAATAAACTTGCTTCACGCGCCGTTAACGAGGGTTTCTCGGGTGGAGAGAAGAAGCGCAACGAGATTTTCCAGATGGCGATGCTGGAGCCCAGGTTGAGCATCCTTGATGAGACCGACAGCGGCCTTGACATTGATGCACTGCGCATCGTCGCCAGCGGTGTGAACACCCTCAAGAGCAAGGACAACGCCACTATAGTCATCACGCACTATCAGCGCTTGCTGGATTACATTAAGCCCGACTTCGTTCACGTCCTTTACAAAGGACGCATCGTCATGAGTGCCGGTCCCGAGCTGGCATTGGAGCTTGAAGAGAAGGGTTATGACTGGATCAAGGAACAAGTCGATGCACAGCAATAAAAAGCCATGAACGCGCTTAAGCAATATATCGATCTGTTTGACCAGAACAGTTCCCTCATTGAGGAACAGTCGCCCGCCCTGCTTAACACACTGCGGCGTGTCGCCCGTGAACATCTGCAGGATGCTCAGTTGCCTCGCAAGGGTAGCGAGGACTATGAGGCCACTGACCTTGAGGCTGTCTTTGCCCATGACTATGGCGTGAACGTGAACCGGCTTCCCTTTGAAGCGGACCCTGCCAATACCTTCCATTGCGATGTGCCCAACATGAGCACATGCATGTATTACAACAGCAACGACACTTTCCATAGCAGTGCTACCGCTGAGCGCAACATCGGTCAAGTGGTAGTTGAACCTTTCAGCATGGCGGCTGTGGATTATCCCGAAGTGATGAGCGACCATTACGGTAAACTTGCTAATTTGAGCGACCCCACTGTTGCACTCAATACCTTGCTGTTGCAGGACGGCCTATTCATCTATGTGCCCGACGGTGTTGTCGCCGAGCGCCCCATCCAGTTGGTCAACATATTTAATGCCGCCCTTGACATGATGGTACAGCGCCGTCTGCTTATCATCGTGGGCAAGAATGCCGCCATCAAGTTGCTGGCATGTGACCATACCCAAAGCCCCGATTACCATTACCTGAACAATCAGGTTGTGGAAATCGTGGCCATGCAGGGGAGCACGGTAGATTTCTATGATATGGAGGAGAGCACCCCGCTCACCAGCCGAGTATCGTCCATCTATGTTGAACAGCACGAGGGCAGTAATGTTCTCATCGACGGCATTACGTTGGTTAACGGTTTCACCCGTAACAATTACCACGTCGAGGTCAACGGCGAGCATGCCGAGACACAATTGCTGGGTATGACTATTGCCAGCGGTAATCAGCATGTGGACAGCCACACGTTCATCAGCCATAATGCGCCCCATTGCCACAGCAACGAAATGTTTAAGTATGTGCTCAATGACAATGCTGTTGGCGCTTTTGCCGGGAAGATTCTTGTAAAGCCCAACTGTCCGCGCGTTGAGGCCTATCAGGGCAACCGTAATCTGTGCGGTGCCCCGACTGCTAAGATGTACACCAAGCCGCAGTTGGAGATTTATACCGATGATGTGATGTGTTCGCATGGTTCGGCAGTGGGCCAACTTGACGAGGAGGCGTTGTTTTATATGCGTACTCGCGGCATTGGCATTGATGAGGCTCGCCGATTGTTGATGCAGGCTTTTGTCGCCGATGTCATCGACGGTGTACGTCTTGATGCCTTGAAGGACCGCTTGCATTATCTGGTGGAAAAACGTTTTGCAGGTACTCTCAGCAACTGTGCTGGATGCCTTCAAGCATGCCGAAAAAGTTAGCTACACGGCTACTGAAAACTGATAACTGAATATGGACATCAACAAGATACGCGAAGATTACCCCATCCTGCAGCGGCAGATTGAGGGCCGGCCCCTCATCTATCTTGATAATGCTGCCACATCACAGACACCCCGCCAGGTGGTGGAAGCCATTGACAGGATGTATTATCACTACAAGGCCAATGTGCATCGTGGCGTACATACCCTGTCGCAGGAAGCTACCGATCTGGTGGAGCTGACACGTGAGAAGGTGCGGGCATTCATCAATGCAGGCAGTATTGAGGAGGTCGTTTTCACGCGAGGAACTACCGAGGGTATCAACCTTGTGGCTTCCTCGTTCGGACAGATGTTGGAGAACGGCGACGAAATCATCGTCACCGTAATGGAGCACCACAGCAACATCGTGCCTTGGCAACTCATAGGGCAACGCAAGAGGGTGACCCTTCGCGTGGTACCTATTGACGATAGCGGCCAATTGGACATGACAGCCTATGAGGATTTGTTCGGTGACAATACCCGCTTTGTAGCACTTGCTCATGTCTCGAACGTGCTTGGAACGGTCAATCCCGTTAAGGAAATGATTGCTATTGCCCACCGCCATGGTGTGCCCGTGCTCATCGATGGAGCACAGGCTGCACCGCATGTGAAGGTTGATGTGCAGGATTTGGATTGTGATTTCTATGCTTTTTCCAGTCACAAGATGTATGGCCCTGCAGGTGTTGGCATCCTCTATGGCAAGCGCTACTGGTTGGAGAAGATGCCGCCTTATCAGGGTGGGGGAGAGATGATCGGACAAGTGACGTTTGAACGTACTACCTTTGCTGACCTGCCTTTTAAATTTGAGGCTGGCACGCCCGACTTTGTCGATATCGCTGCTTTTGGTGCCGCACTTGACTATGTTCAAGAGCTCGGTATCGAACGCATCGCAGCACATGAACATGAATTGCTAAAGGCCGCTGTTGATGGATTGAGCGATATTGAGGGAATACGATTCTTCGGCACAGCCCCCGACAAGAGTGGGGTGGTATCGTTCTTGGTAGGTGACATCAGCAGTTATGATATGGGTCTGTTGCTTGACAAACTGGGCGTCGCCGTGCGCACTGGGCACCATTGTGCCCAACCGCTGATGGCACGTTATGGCGTGCAAGGCATGGTGCGCGCCTCCTTTGCGGTTTATAACACCTTTGATGAAGTCGCCTCATTTGTTGCAGCTACCCGCCGTGTCGCCGATATGCTACGATAATAACACCTCTGATAATGCCGAGTAAAGGGAATAATAGAAACTATGGGCTGGACTTCCTCAAGGGACTTGCAGCATGTTTCGTCGTGTTCATGCATGTCAGATTCCCTGGCTTTTACGGTGATCATTTGTCCTCATTGGGACGCTTTGCAGTCCCAGTGTTTTTCATGACATCAGGCTACTTTGCCTTTGGCGCAACTAAAGAGAAAACTTTGAAGTCCATCAAACGCACAAGTGTATATCTGATTATTGCCTATCTGATAGCTTTTTTGTCGCTGTTTATCATTAGTGGATTTAGTCTTGGACGTTTGTGGCAACTAATTGACCAAAAAATACTCAATGTTAACCACTTTTTGAGATTTGTGTTTCTTGCTGATTCTAGAATAAGTGGTGTGGCTTGGTTCCTTTGGTCTTTGTTGCTATGTTATGTGTTAAAGTATTTCTTGGGCACAAAGTTGCGCTACATCGCTTATATAGGGCTGTTTGTAAGAGTTGCAGGTTCAATTCAATATCCATTTCTCCACTTGACAATCCCTGTGAACACTCCTTGGGTTACAGGTATACCTTTCTTTATTATTGGTGAATTGTTAAATGAGAATAAGGAATGGGTCGATCGTTCAGTTTCATCTGCCTTGGCCGCAGTTGTCGCTGTTACGGGATTCTTGATAATGCTAACTTCATTCTTTTATCCCTCCTTATTTTGGTTTATTGGTACCTTGCTGTTGTCACCGGCGTTATTTGTGTTGTTCAGCAGGATGGATATAAAGTACAATGCTATGTGCTTATTGGGCAGCGTTTACGCCTTCTTTATCTACATTGTCCACCCACTTGTGATGCATGTGTATGATGCCTTTAGGCCTTCTCCGTCAATTGCCGAGTTATGGCTGAGGCCTTGGATTGTGCTTTTCATCACCATCTTGTTGGCTGTAACGTATTATGGTATTAAAGGGTTGATTCTCAAAAAGAAGACCAAATAGTATTAAGATAGTAATGCCAAACTGTGTTGGCTTATGAAAAAGTTACAACAGATATTGCTTATCGCCTCGTGCATCCTGTTAGGGTCGGCGAATGCGGTCGCCGACATGACCAATCCGATAGTGATGAACGACACCTTGGTGATGGAATTGAGCGACATTATAGCTAAGGGACTGCCTACCATGTATTTCAGTACGGTGGATGGTGAAGAACCGACGTGTGACTATGTCTCAGCTCCACCGGGATGCATGGGTAAAACCATCACCAATGCCACCAAAGTCCCCGGCCGTCTTGTCATCTATAAGCGCATTGCTGATGTTGATAGTGTCATCTATGATAGTGGCGATTACTTGAAGGATGTCAGTGGCATGACCATCAAGATTCGTGGAAACACCAGCGCATATGGCGAAAAAAAGCCTTATAAAATCAAGCTGCAGAAGAAGCGTGACCTGCTTTTCCGCGGCAATGATTCCATTTACAAGGACAAGGAATGGGTACTGATCAAGGACGATTATTTGCTTGCAACTGCTGGCTTTAAAGTTAATGAGATGTTAGGCTTGCCATGGACACCTGCCCATCACTATGTCAACGTGATTCTGAACGGTAATTACAAGGGTGTGTACCTGTTGTGCGAGTCAGTCAAGCGTAATCCAGATTGCCGTCTCAATGTGGATAAGCAGACGGGCTACATCTTTGAGTGCGACCCCTATTGGTGGAATGAAGATGTTTATGTGACTTCAATGACGTCGCCTTCCTATAATTTCACTTTCAAGTATCCTGACAGTGATGATATACAACCCGAGCAATTGGATTATATCCAGGCTGTAGTGACGGCCTATGAACAGTCGCTCTCTAAATCCAATTATCCTGACAAGATTGATGTTGCATCCTTTGCCGCTTGGTGTTTGGGTCATGACATTGCAGGCACTCAGGATTCCGGTGGAACCAACCGGTTTTATACCAAGTATGACAATACCGACACCTCTAAGATATTTATGCCCCTGATGTGGGATTATGATTTGGGAGGACGAACCACAAACGCATGGTCGCGCTGTCACACCGTGCATTTCGCTAAATTATTCAATAACAGCAATCGCACCTTTGTTGACGAGTTTGTGTGGCTCTGGAGAAAGGTGGGTAGCACTTTTTATAGTGATATCATGGGATTCCTCAACGAGTTCCGTTCGTCACCCGAAGGAATGGGGATGGATGCCAGTACCAAGATGGAGGAGATGTTACACGGTTGGGAATTTTCCATTGATAATGTCGTGAGTGACCACGACGATTGGTATAAAAAGCGGGCAAGATGGTTGAACACAAAAATCAATGCCTTGAATCCTATAGGTGATGTGAACATTGATGCTCATGTTGATATCGCTGATGTGACTGCATTGATTGATATGCTGTTAACTGGAGAAGTGACCTATCGCCATGCGGCCGATGTCAACAATGATGGGCAGGTGAATATCGCTGATGTTACCGCAATCATCGATATCATCTTGACCGCAAATTAGGACTTAGTCCACCCCCTCCGCCCTCACGCTGAACCTTTATGATTTGATACCCATTATTGGGGTAGAAGAAAGAAAGACAGGACTCACGTCCCGTCTTTCCTCATTTTTAGTGTTCTGAAGCCTAAAAACTTTTAACTAAACCCAAATGTTTATAGTATTAGATAATCATTGTTTTATTTGGCACAAATATACGAACTATTTTGTTGCAAAGCAAATAAAATCTATTAAAAGGCGTTTTTTTCAAATGAAACGCCATTTTATTACAACTTATATTTTGCTTTAAGTGGCAGGAGCTTCGCCTATGGAGCTATCGCTTGGGACGGTATTTACGGCCTATAAGGTTGCACAGGATGTTGCGTCCCAGATAGGAGGCGATGATGCCGGCTTTGTTTTTCAGGCGTACGTTGCCGTCAACCAGACAATGGTAGCGCAATCGTTTGATACCGTTCCAGCAACGGTCGGCCAGTTGATCATATTTGCCCGAGTTGTCCTGTTGACTCAGTAACAGGATATTGAAATAGGCGCTCAACAGGCGGCTGCGTACTGCAGGCAGCAACTTGTGGTTCTCCTGCTGAACTTGTTGCTCCAGCTGTTCGCAGATGTCGATGACGGCTGCGCGTTTGGGTGAAAAGCGTCCGAGGATGCTGTCGGTGCGCTGCCTGTAACCATAGAGCCTGACATCAATTTTGACAACTCGGTTGCTGCGTTGGTACAACGGATAGACGATGGCCAGGTCTTCATAAAACTGTCCCACAGGGTAGCGTACACCATCAAACATAGAGGCCTTGAACAAGCGTCCGCATGACGAGTTGGACACCCCTTGCTGATAGTAGATGGCCCTTAAGGCTTCATCCTTGTTATACAGCCGTGGATTCAAGTCGGTGCTGGTTGTGTCGCACCAACTGATGTCATTGCCATAAAAGGACACAAAGTCGGTGAGAACTACATCGGCTTGGTGTTCTTGCATGGTTTTGATAAGAATGGAAGCCGCCTCAAAATGCAACACATCGTCACTGTCCACCATAATGACCAGTTCACCGGTCATCATGTCAAGGGCGGTGTTGCGGGCGGCCGATAAGCCACCGTTGGGCTGGTGGATGACGCGGATGCGTTCATCGCGCTCGGCCCAACGGTCGCACATGTTGCCGCTGTCATCGGTGCTGCCGTCGTCAATCACGAGGATTTCGAGTCGGCGGTAGGTCTGGTTCACAATGCTTTCGAGGCATTGGTCGAGATATTCCGCCACGTTATAGACGGGCACAATAACCGATATGAGCGGCTGGCCGTTCATGTCATTTTACTTTCCACTCAAAGCCGTCTTTAGTGTCCTTGACCTCAAAGCCGAACTCGCCGAGTTTGTCGCGAATCAGGTCGCTGGTTGCCCAGTCCTTGTTGGCCTTAGCACTGCGACGCATCTCGAGCAACAAGTCAACGGCCTTGCGATAAGGATCAAGGTCCACCCCTTCACCGCCTGCAGCGTCGTCACGGATGCCGAGTACGTCAAACAGATAAGTCTGGAAGACGCTCTTCAGCTCATCGATATCGGCTTGACTGAGTGCGGCATGGCCATCGTTGACCTGGTTGATGATTTTGCATGCGTCGAACAGGGTAGCAATCACCATGGGCGTGTTCAGGTCATCATTCATCGCGTCGGCACAGCGCTGGCGGTAATTCTCGAGCGTTACTGAAGACTGCTCTGCCGCGCTGATGGCATTCAGGCGATGCCATCCGTCAAGCATACGCTCGACGGCCTTTTCGGCAGCCTGCAAAGCCTCGTTGCTGAAATCTACGGTTCCGCGGTAGTGTGCCTGCAGGATGAAGAAGCGGATGGTCATGGGCGAGTAGGCTTGAGTCAGTGCGGGGTGGTCGCCCGTGAAGAACTGCTCCAGGGTGATGAAGTTGCCCAGCGACTTGCCCATCTTCTGCCCATTGATAGTAATCATGTTGTTGTGCATCCAGTAGCGCACCATCTCGTCGCCCTGGCTTGCAACGGCCTGTGCTATCTCGCATTCGTGGTGCGGGAACACGAGGTCCATGCCGCCACCGTGGATGTCGAAGTGCTGGCCCAGATATTTACGTCCCATGGCGGTACATTCGCAGTGCCAGCCGGGGAAGCCGTCGCTCCAGGGCGAGGGCCAACGCATGATGTGTTCGGGCTGCGCTTTCTTCCACAGGGCAAAGTCGGCCTGGTTGCGCTTCTCGCCAACGCCCTCCAACTCGCGGCTGGCGTTGAGGATATCGTCGAGGTTGCGTCCCGACAGCACCCCGTAACGGTGGTCGCGGTTAAATGCCTCAACATCAAAATAGATACTGCCGTTACTCTCGTAGCCGTAGCCGTTGGCCATGATTTGCTTCACCAGCTCTTCCTGCTCGATAATGTGACCGGTGGCATGAGGCTCGATGCTGGGAGGCAGCACGTTGAGCTGCTGCATGGCTGCATGGTAGCGGTTGGTATAGTATTGTGCCACTTCCATGGGCTCCAGCTGCTCGAGGCGTGCCTTCTTGGCAATTTTGTCCTCTCCCTCGTCGGCATCGTGCTCCAGGTGTCCCACATCGGTGATGTTGCGCACATAGCGCACCTTGTAACCCAGCGTTTGCAGGTACCTGAACAGCACGTCAAAGGTGATGGCGGGCCTGGTGTGTCCCAAATGGGGGTCGCCATAGACAGTGGGGCCGCAGACGTACATGCCGACCATCGGCTCATTCAAGGGCACGAAATGCTCTTTGCGCCTGCTGCGGGTGTTATAAATGAATAATGGATGTTCCATTCTGTTATTGGTTTATAGTCCTTAGTCCCTGGTTTTTAGCTTTCGCCGGAACTATCAACTATTCTCTATTTACTGTCAACTCAATCAAGCCTGTCCTTTAGGCAGGGGGAAGTCCATGATGTTGCCTTGATTGGCGGGACGATTGATCTTGATTTCGCCGAAGTTGCTCTCGTAGCGGCGGATGTTGTCCTGCAGGGCGAGCATAAGCTCTTTGGCGTGTTGGGGAGCCATGATGATGCGGCTCTGCACGCGTGCCTGCGGCATGTTGGGGCCGCGCAGGATCATATCAATGAAAAAATCGTTGGGACCATGGGCAATCATTGCCATGTTAGCATAACGTCCAGGCAGTTCCTCTTTGGGAATCTCGATTTTGATTTGGTTCTGGTTTTGATTTTCGTTTGCCATAATTCAATCAATGTAATGTTATAAAATTGTTATTTGATAAAGTCATAATACTTGGTTGCGGGGAATGTCAAATCATTGACATAGATACGCAGGCAGCGGAACGAGTCTTTGTGCCACATCGCACCCACATTGAACGAGGCGTAGCAGTCGCGCCAAAAGGTGCCGCGCTCACCCCTGAGGTCATGCATCAGGTAACACTCAACGGTGTCGTTGGTCAAGGTGTTTCCATCGGCGACGAGCATAAATGAGCGGTTGGCATTGGTATATTCGGCCTGGCAGTGGAGATTGATGAATTCGCCGGTGCGCCACATGCTGCGCAACTTCACCTCGTGGCAGGGGATGCTGTCGGGCGATACCATGGTCATGCGCAGCGAGTCGCTGATGATGGCGCTGCAGCCATACACGTCGATGTTGCGGTTGCCGCTGGTGACTTTGTCAAGAAAATCATATCGCAGCAACACGCGCTGGTGAGTCTTGACGTCACTCAAGCTGACGCGTGACTGTAACATGACCGATGCCGAGTCGCCGTGCCCGATATATTCAAACAGGGCACCCATATCGTTTTGCCCCAGATAGGTGACAATGTCATAGCGATAGTCGGTATAGGAACGGTCGATATCCTCCTGCTTGTCACACGAGACGAGGACCATCAGGATTGCAATCAGCGATATGGACAGGTATCTCAACATCATGGCTTTGCGGTGCGGATGGTTTCGTCGACGATGACACCGTCACGCATGTGCAGCGTGCGGTCGGCTTGGGCGGCAAGGCCCTCATCGTGGGTGACAATGATAAACGTCTGTCCCAGTTCATCGCGGAGCTCGAAGAACAGGCGGTGAAGCTCTTCCTTGTTCTGGGAGTCAAGACTGCCCGAGGGCTCGTCGGCAAGAATGACCTTGGGACTGTTGATGAGCGCACGTGCTACGGCAACACGCTGACATTCGCCGCCACTCAGCTGCAGGGGCTTGTGGTCCAGACGGTCGGCCAGATGCATGCGTTCCAGCAGTTGGCGGGCACGGCTATAGGCCTCGTTGCGTCCCACACCACCCAACAGGGCAGGGATGGCGACGTTCTCCAGCATGGTGAACTCAGGCAGCAGCTGGTGGAACTGGAACACAAAACCTATGTTGCGGTTCCTGAAGTGGGCCAGCTCTTTGTCCTTCAGCGTGAGCACGTTCTTGTTCTCGTAATACACCTCACCCTGCTGCGGCATGTCCAAAGTGCCTATAATCTGCAGCAGTGTTGTTTTGCCGGCACCACTGGGTCCCACAATCGACACAATCTCGCCCTGGGTGATGTCGAGGTTCACCCCTCGCAGCACCTCCAGGTCGCCATAGCGCTTCACTATGTTTCGAGCCTCAATCATTATCGTGTCAATTCTATTTATCTTACAATATTATTTTGCCCTTTTTGAGCGATAAATTCTTTTGTGTTTAGCCGCTATCCCATCAAGGTGGTGAAGGCTTTGATGAGCCAGCCGCTGATGGCCATGTAGATGGTGATGCCCACAATATCGTTGGTCACCGTGACGAAGGGGCCGGTCGCGATGGCAGGATCGATTTTCAGTTTCTCAAGCACCAGCGGCACTATAGTACCGAACAACGAGGCAAACATGACTACCAGGAAGAGCGAGGTCGTCACGGCTGCAGCTGCGATGTTCGACTTGGTGGGGTCATTTTCCACGGGGAAGAAACGGGTGTAAAGGTAGATAAGGAATCCCATGACCAGCGCATTAATAAGCGCGGTGCTGAACTCCTTGAGCAAATGCTTGCCCACATGATGGATGTTCAGGCTGCCATTGGCAAGACCCTGCACGACGATAGCGCTCGACTGGGTGCCCACATTACCGCCGGTACCGCCAATCAAGGGGATGAACAGTGCCAAGCCCGGCAGGATGCGCAACAGGTCGGCATCGCCTTCGCCGCTTCCCAGAATCAAGGCGTTAATAATACCGCCCACCAGTCCGATGAGCAGCCACGGCAAGCGGGCGCGAACCTGACGGAATACATTGTCGTCGGTTTCGATGTCGCCCCAAATACCTGATGCTAACTGATAGTCGCCCTCTCCCTGTTCACGCACACGGTCGATGATATCGTCAACCGTGATGCGACCTACCAGACGCCCGATACTGTCCACCACAGGCATTGCCACAAGGTCATATTTCTCGAAGTCGAGGGCAACATCCTCAATGTTGGTGTCGGTGCGCACGCTCAAGGGGTCAGGCTCCATGACGTGCTTGATTTTTGATGCCGAGGGGTTGGTAATTGTGGTCTTCAAGGGGAAGATGCCCTTGAGACGGTTGTCATCATCAACAACATAGATATTGTAGATTTCATCAATGTCCTCGGCCTGCTGGCGCATCGCCTTGATACAGTCGGGCATCGACATGTTCTCGTTGACGACAATCATCTCGGTTGACATGTAACCACCGGCGGTGTCCTCGTCATATTGCAACAGGTCCACAATATCGCCAGCCTGCTCCACATCGTCGATATGGCTGATAACGTCCTCACGGTCCTCCTCGTCGAGCTCCTGAATCACGTCCACAGCATCATCGGCATCCATCTGCTCTACCTGCTTGGCGATTTCCTCGTTGGGCATCAGTTCCATCAGGTCGTGGCGCTGATCCTCATCGAGCTCGACCAGTACATCGGCTGCCGTCTCGTCATCAAGCATCAACATGATGAACAGGGCATCCTCATCATTCAGGTCGCCCACCAGTTCGGCTATATCGGCCGGGTGCAGGTCCTTGATTTGTGCCCGCACGAGTTCATCATTCTTCTTGCTGATGAGTTCGTTGAGATTCAACAGATATTCCTCGGTAAATTCTTTCATTGCTTTTTTAGGTTTCTTAATTCGGTTGATTAATGTGACTTGGTTTTAACGGGATATTTTCCCGCATGGATACGGGGCTGGCCCGTCAAGTAACCGATGGCGGCTGCTCCATCGCGAGCCGCGTCAGGGCAATGAAATCTTCAACGCCCAATCGCTCGGGACGTTGTCGGAATACATCTCGCTCCATCACGGTGGGCTGTGCCATGAAAAACGGCTTCAACGAGTTGCGTAATGTCTTGCGCCGTTGTCCGAATGCCGCTTTCACCACACGCTTGAACATGCGCTCGTCAACACCCAGGTCGGTGACATCGTTGCGCTTGAGCCTGACGACGCCGCTCTTGACCTTGGGCGGTGGGTTGAACACATGCTCATCGACCGTGAACAGATACTCGATATCGTACCATGCCTGCAGCAGTACCGACAGGATGCCGTAGGTCTTGCTGCCGGGCGGCTCGGCAATGCGCTGCGCCACCTCGCGTTGCAGCATGCCGCTGCAGCACACCACTTGGTCACGATAGTCAAGCACCTTGAAGAAAATCTGGGTCGAGATGTTGTAAGGATAGTTTCCAATGACGCAGAAGGGGGCATCGCCGTAAAGCTTCTTGAGGTCCATCTTCAGGAAGTCCTCGCCGATGATGCGGCCATGCAGTTGCGGGAAGGAGGCCTCCAGGTAGTTCACGCTCTCGCGGTCGAGTTCCACCACGGTGAGGTCCAGCCCCATTTCGAGCAGATACTGGGTGAGCATACCCATACCAGGCCCGACCTCCAGCACCGGCAGATGCTTGAAATCGTCCAGGGTGTGGGCTATGCGCTCGGCAATCGACAAATCTGTCAAGAAATGCTGCCCCAGTGACTTTTTTGCTCTAACATTCCGCATATATGACCTTTTATTGTTAACTTTGCACGCCCGATGCGTCATTTATTAACCTGCAAAGGTAAGGATTTTTACCGACTTGGCGCATACGGTGGCAGAATTTATCGTTACAAAAGAAGAAAAAACGTGAAAAAGGCGATTTCCTATCTCGTGAAATACGGCATCCCACTGGTCATTGGTGTGGGATTGATGTGGTTCCTGTACAAGAACGTCGATGTCCACAGCATGATGGACACGCTTAAAAACGATGTCAACTATTGGTGGTTTGCCGGTGTGGCTGTGGTCAGTATCCTGAGCCATGTCTTTAGGGCATTGCGTTGGCGTCTTCAGCTCAAGGCGATTGATGTTAAACCTTCGTTCAGCGCCGTGCTCAACAGCATCTTCGGCACTTATGCCGTCAACCTGGTTTTCCCGCGCTTGGGCGAGGTGTGGCGATGCGGCTATATCGCTAACCGCCAGAAGGCTTCGGTCACCCAGGTCATGGGCTCGATGGTTGCCGACCGCCTGACCGATACTGTGACCGTGCTGCTTCTCACGCTGGTGACCTTCCTGCTGGCGCAAGGAGCCTTTGGGCAGTTCTTTGACGCCTACCCGCAGATGAAGGAGAACTTCATGAACATCGCCAGCGATGCGCGTATTTGGTTCGGCACTGCAGTGGTTATCATTGCTCTGGGCTGGCTGCTGGTGATGAAGACCGAGAACAAGTTCATCAAAAAACTGCAGCTCATGGCCCGCAACCTGTGGGAGGGTTTTGCCGGTATTGCCCGCATGGAAGGCAAGTGGTGGTTCCTGCTGCTCACGTTACTCATCTGGGGTTGCTACTTCCTGCAGCTTTATCTCGCCTGCAAGGCGTTCACTTTCACGAGCGGGCTGAGTGTGTTGGCCGTGCTCGTTGTCTTTGTGCTTAGCAGCATCGGCATGGGCATTCCCACCAATGGCGGTTTGGGTGCCTGGCACGTTGCTACCATCTTCGGCCTGTCGTTGTACGGTGTGGGCACGTTTTCACCCAGCAACTTCGACCCCCAGGCATCGGCATTCGCCATGTTTGTGTGGGGTTTCCAACAGGTGCTGGTTATTGCACTTGGCATCTATGCATTCATCAGCATGACGATTGACCGCCGCCGCATCGAGAGCGGCAAAACTGTCGTCGAAACCACCAATGATGAGATTAAGTTGTAAGCCGTTAGCAAGTCAATAATAGAAACTATAAGCCAAAAACTATGGACGATAATTTCAACGATTATTTCACCGATGATGCTCCCGAGGAGGAGTCACAGATTCATCAGGAAACCGAGCAGGAGCGCGAGGAACGCGAAATCAAGGAGGCTACCATCGAACGTCGGGGCAGCTCCCTGAAGATTCTGCTCGTGCTCATTATCCTTGCCATGGCATTGTTCCTGGGCTGGTGGATGTGGCAATACTATTTCCACCCCTATCGCGTGAGCCAGGAAAAGGGATGGATTATGAAGGTGAGCAACGAGGGTACCTTGTTCAAGACCTTTGAGGGAGAGATGATCAGCGAGGGATATATCGAGGACACACTGGTTGCCCTGCACAGCGACTTCGCTTTCTCCATTCCTGAGGACAGTCTGGCCCGTGATGCTATGCGTTTGGCAGGCGAAGGCAAGCGCGTGGTGCTTACCTATGACGAATACAAGGGCACGGTCATGTGGCGCGGCAGCTCTCGTCATGTCGTCACCAAGATTGAACTCGACACATGCATCGTCAAGTCCAATCCCTATAAAGAGTCGGCCCCCAAGAAGTAACTTGGCGTAGCTGTTCAGGCGCGTCATTTTAGATTTGTTGCAACAATCATCATTAAGGAAATCATTTTTGCGGTGACTTATGGCAGTCCCCTTAAGTGATTTTCTTAATTTTGTGGGTTGAAATAACTGGCAAAAACATGGCAAAGAAGATTTATTTTGCAGGGTCCATCCGCGGCGGGCGCGTGGATGCCGACCTGTACCGGCGTATCATCGAATACATTCAGCGCACCGACATCGTGCTCACCGAGCATGTGGGCAAGAGCAACCTGAGCCTGACCGAGCAGGGCCGCGAACGTGACGCGCGCATCTACAACCAGGACACGGCATGGCTTCGCGAGAGCGATTTGCTGATAGGGGAATGTACCTGCCCCTCGTTGGGCGTGGGCTACGAACTGGCTTATGCCGAGCGTTTCGGCATTCCCTGCCACCTGTTCTATGACAAGACCAAGACACAACTGTCGGCGATGCTCACCGGCGACCCCTACTTCCACATCTACCCCTACGAGAGGGAAGAGGACATCTATCCCTTGCTGGATGAAATCCTCGGCAAGTGATATCCACTGACGTGTTTTCTGAAAACTGATTATTTGCTGGTGGGGATGCTCATCCAGTACTTGCGCTCGTCGTCGGTCATCTGCTCGATGGCGTAGCGCAGGGCCGTGCGCGGCATCTCGTGGGCATGACGCTCGAGGAACTGGCGCAACAGTTCCATGCTGCACCGCTTGCCCACCTCGCGCAGCATCCACCCCACGGCTTTGTGCATCAGGTCATGCGGGTGGTGCAGGTGCCACTCGGCATAGCGCAGGCACCACGAGGGGTCGCCCTGCTGTGTGGTCTTCCAGGTGCTCACCATGCTCATGCGCTGTTTCCACAGGCAGGGACTGGCCGCCAGTCCGTCCATGATTTCCGTTTTTTCCGCCAGGTGTGTGGGCAACAATAACCAACATCCGAGAATTTTGGGAGCTGACAGGTCCACCAGATCCCAGTTGTTGGCTTGCTCGGCATGTTGCAGGTACATGTTCACGATGGCATCGCGTCCGTTGATGGCCTTCTCGTCTTCGGCCAGGCGTTTGGTGGACAGTTTGCCGAACTTCTCGACCAGCATCAGCAGCCCGCACAGCCTCACCTCGTGCCAACGCGACGTGAGCAGTTCGGGCACCTCGTCAAGCGGCGTGTCGCGCACCGCCAGCTTGACGATTTGACGCGTCTGCGGCACTTTCAGCCCCAGGAATTCGTCGCCCTCGCCGTACTCGCCCGGGCCCGTCTTGAAAAAGCCCATCAACACCTGCCGCTGCTTCTCGTTGCGCTGCGACTCCATATACCCGATTATCTCCTTGGCAGTCATCATAGCGCAAAATTACTAATTATATTTGTCCTGTCATTGGCTTTGACAGGAAATCGCTTGTGCTCGGGCGGATAAATCTTCTCGCATTACCAAGAGAATATTTCCAAAGTGTTCGCATTATCGGATTTTTGAACTATCTTTGCATAACCGAAACCAATCGTTATGAGTAACACCATCGAAAACTCTAATCTATCTCCCGCGAGAAAGACCATCGTGGGCATTCAGTTCCTCTTTGTGGCTTTTGGCTCGACTGTCCTTGTCCCCTTGCTTGTAGGCCTTGATCCTGCTACGGCATTGTTCACGGCAGGCTTGGGCACCTTCATCTTCCATCTGGTTACCAAGGGCAAGGTCCCCATCTTCTTGGGCTCCAGCTTCGCTTTCATCGCCCCCATCATCTCGGCATCTGAGCAGTGGGGCATGTCGGGCACCTTGGCAGGAATGGCGGGTGTGGCATTGGTCTATTTCACGATGTCGGCATTGATTAAATGGCAAGGTCGCCGTCTGCTCAATCGTCTGTTCCCGCCAGTAGTCATCGGGCCCGTCATCATCTGCATCGGACTCTCGTTGTCGCCTGCGGCCGTCAATATGGCCAAGGAGAACTGGCTGCTTGCCCTCATTTCGTTGCTGACAGCCATTCTTGTGCTCGTCCTCGGGCGTGGCCTTGTCAAACTGGTGCCTGTGGTGTGTGGCATCATTGTGGGTTATATCGTGTCGTTTTTCATGGGCCTTGTCGATTTCTCGGCCGTCAGCAGTGCGCCGTGGTTTGCTCTGCCGTCAAGCATCACCCATTTTCAGCTGCCTCATTTCGCCTGGGAGCCGTTCCTGTTCATGATACCCGTTGCCATCGCTCCCGTGATTGAGCACATCGGTGACGTGTATGTGGTGGGGGCGGTAGCCGACAAGGACTTTGTCAAGGACCCCGGCCTGCACCGCACCATGCTGGGTGACGGACTGGCCTGCTTGGTGGCAGCCATTTTTGGCGGTCCTCCCGTGACCACCTACAGCGAGGTGACGGGTGCCATGCAGATTACCCGCATCACCTCTCCCGTTGTCATCCGCATTGCCGCAGGCACGGCTATCGTCTTTTCCATTATCGGCAAGTTGAGTGCCCTGCTGCAGAGCATTCCCAGCGCTGTGTTGGGCGGCATCATGTTGCTGCTCTTCGGCTCCATTGCAGCTGTGGGCATCCAGAACCTGGTGAACAACAAGGTTGACCTCAATCAGACGCGCAATATCATCATCGTGAGCATTGTCTTGACGCTTGGCATCGGTGGTGCCATCATCCCGATGGGCAGTTTCTCGTTAAGCGGCATCGGACTTTCGGCCCTGGCGGGTGTGATTCTTAACCTTGTGATACCCCGTCCCAAAGAAGCGTGATTCGTAACCAAATTAAATATGCTTTTGCGGCACTTTTGCTGTCGCTCTGCATCCTGCCCTGTCAAGCGGGACGGTTTGTCGATGACTCGGTGAAGGTCGACGGCCACATGCGCCGCCTGGCAATGTACCTGCCTGACGGCCTGCAGACCGACGCGCCCCTGGTGTTCATCCTGCACGGCTATGGTGCGGGCATCTGGCGCGAGAACCCCATGCTGGCTGCCGCCGACCGCCATGGCTTTGCCGTGTGTCTGCCTCAGGGGCTGAAAGACCCCCAGGGTGAGCCCAGCTGGAATGTGGGCTATCCTTTCCAACAGGGGTGGAAGGTCGATGATGTGAAGGCACTTTGCAAGATAGCCAAATACGCGCAAAAGCGTTACCGCCTGAGCCGCGAGAACACCTTCCTTACAGGCATGTCCAATGGCGGCGAGATGTGCTATCTGATGGCCTACAGCAAACAGAATACCTTCAAGGCCGTCGCTCCCATTGCGGGTTTGACCATGGCATGGATATATCAGCAGATGGATGCCCCGCGTCCTGTCCCCCTGATGGAAATCCACGGCACCGAGGACCGTGTGTCGGAGTGGTCGGGCGACATGGAGAACAAGGGAGGCTGGGGAGCCTACCTGCCTGTGCCTGTCGCCATCGGTTACTGGGTAGCAAAGAACCGTTGCACCCATGAGGAGGTGGAACGTGCCGAGAGCCTCAAGGGCGACGAGGGCCACCCCATCATCAAGCACCGCTACAGCAGCCCCACCACTGGTTGTGACGTGTGGCTGTACGAGGTCGTAGGCGGTGTCCACAGCTGGCACAACGAGGACATCGACACTGGTGAGGAAATCTGGCAATTCTTCTCCCGATACCTGAAATAAATGGCTCAAGCAGCCATGCCCCAGCCTTAGTTTTTCCTTTCGTTCCTTTCGTTCCTTTCGTTCCTTTCGTTCGTTTCGTCCGTTATATATATAATATGGGCGGACGGACGGAAAAGAAAAACACGGAATTGTGTTAATTGTTTTCCTTTCTGTGACTGTTGATGAAGTTTTTGTATATTTGCAACTGCTAATCAATAGGACTGCGATGATGAGAAGAGTATTCACTTTGATGATAGTATTGGCCGTGGCGGTGGATGCTTGGGCCTGGAAACCGCTGTTTGTGGGCCATCGCGGCTGCAACATCGGTGTAGAGAACACTGCCGAGGCCTTCCGCAACGGCGTTGATGTGTACGGCTATGACGGTCTGGAGTGTGACGTGCGCGTGACCAAGGACGGCTTCTATGTCATCAGCCATGATGAGACCACCAACCGCCTGGGCGGCAACCTCACGGTGGCCAATGCGACGCTTGCCGAGCTGCGTGCCGAGGAATACACCCAGACGCGCAACGGCGTGACCTACACGGGACACATCTGCACAGTGGCCGAGTATCTGGCCATCTGCGTCGAGAAGGGCGTCTTTCCTGTCATCGAACTCAAGTGGACCACGGGCATCAACAACAATGACATGAGCAACTTCGAGGGGCTGGCCCACTTGGTCATCGACCAGGGCCTGACCGACAAGGTCATCTTTCTCACCTCGATGAAGCAGTCTCAGGAATATATCGCCACTCATTATCCCCAGTTCACCCGTCAATGGCTGTGCAACGCCAACTGGGCGGGCAACGAGGAGTGGTGCCAGCAGTACGGCCTTAACCCCAGCATCTCGATCGGCAACTTCGACGAAAACACCGTCAAGGCGTTCCACCGCATGGGGCTGAATGTGGCGATGTGGACCGTGGATACCAAGGCCAATTACATGAAATACGGCAACATGGGCGTTTATATGATGACCTGCAACTCACTCCGTCCCAACGAGATGCCCGAACTCGACGATATCGATTGGGGTGAAGATGGAGTGGGAGAGACCTTATCTGATGCCGTTACTGTCGATGCTACCGATTGGTACACAATGACGGGCACGAGCGTGGACAGGAACAACACCCCGGGCGGCATCTATATTGCCGTCAAACACCTGAGCGACGGCACCATTCAAGCCAGCAAAGTGCTGGGACGATAAAGTGTTTTTCAATTAACGTCTGTTCGGTGAAAACGAAGTGCTGATAATCAACTCCTCCCCTAAGATAGGGGAGGTGCCCGTTAGGGCGGAGGAGTATGATTGAACTGTAGACAGAAACAAATTCGTCGAAATACCGTTAAGTGCGGCTTATTATACCTAAAGCCTGACGCCTAATCTTTTGAGCGGCTTCTTCGGGAGCCGTGTCCACTTCTCGGTAGATGGCACGTTAACATCAAACACGTTGGACGTCTTTACCTGGCGTTTCCACGTCAGGTAGTTCTCGCTGACGATGGTACTCTCGCCCGTGTTGCGCTGCATCTCCTCGTTGTCCATGCCGATGAGATAGAAGTCGCCTTGCTGGTAGCGGTAAGTGTAGGTATCGACCGAGGCGCCGTAACTGCCGGAACTGCAAAAGAGGCTGATGGCGATGCGCAACGTGCCACGGCGTGTGATTTCCAGAGTAATGTCGTGGCTGCAATTCTCGCTCTCGTCTGCGGGAATCACGTTGTCATATTGTTTCCATAGTTGCAGCCGGCCTTGCCCTGCGCCGAAGTAGATGGCGAGGATGGGCTGGTTGAAGTTATAGACGTAGCCGTCGTCGCGCGTCTTGAGGTTTTCCTCAAAGTCGGGCGTTGCCACCACCACAAGGTCAAGGATGCCGTCCTTGTTCAGGTCGCCCTGTGCCTCAATGTGTCGCCAGCCCGCAGGCACAATATCGTCAACCGACGTGCCCTGCTGCGCCAAACCCTGTGCTTGCCCGCAGGGGGTGATGCTCATGAACAGCAGGACGGCCAAAACCGATTTCCAAATCTTTGAAGCTATCATCACATGTTTGTTATTTGGTTACAAAAGTATAAATAATCCAATGAAAACGCAATATTTTGCGGTTTTCGGCTTTTGTGGCGCAAAGAAATATTGTATTTTTGCACTTGAGAATAACTAAACACCGATATTCAGATGAACGAGGATAAACAACAAATTGCACGCATCCGCAAGATGGAACGGCGGCTCGACCGTGCTTTGGCTGCCGTGAAACGCCTGTCGGCGGCATTGGACAAATATGAGGCGGTGCAGGAAGATATCGCCGCCCTTGACCAATACTACGGCAGCGGCGAGTGGCGCAAGGACTTTGAGGACGATGAGGCAGGCCGCCTGCCCGAGGGCTTGAAACGAGGAGTGCTCAGCGAGGACGGCATCTGGAACCTGCTCACCGACTGCAAGGAACTGAAAGACCGCCTGAAATCATTAGGGAAATAAACCGTTTATTATAGGTTGCCTGTGCTGTGACTCTGTCGCGGCCATGTCAGGACTAAACCAAAAATTTAAAATATGATTGACCAGATTATTGCCTTTAATAAGACTTTCGTAGAGCAAAAGGGCTACGAGAAGTATCTGACGGACAAGTACCCCAACAAAAAGTTGGCGGTGCTCTCGTGTATGGACACCAGGCTGACGGAGCTGCTTCCCGCGGCGCTCGGCTTAAGGAATGGTGACGCAAAGATTATCAAGAATGCGGGCGGACTGGTGATTTCCGCCTTCGATTCGGCGATGCGCAGCCTCATCGTTGCCATCTATGAGCTGGGGGTGGAGGAAATCATGGTGGTGGCTCATTCCAATTGTGGCGCCTGTCACATGAGCTTTGACCATTTCCATCACGAGATGAATGCCCGCGGTGTGACCGACGAGACGCTCGACACCATTCGCCAATGCGGCATCGACCTGAATCATTGGCTGGAGGGTTTTAAGGACACGCCCGAGTCGGTGCGTAAAACGGTCACAACCATCAAAACCCATCCGCTGGTTCCACAGGGCATCGTGGTCCGTGGCTTTATCATCGATTCTGAGACCGGCGCATTAGAGGAAATCACAGTCTAAGGCCAAAGGCTATACAACGCAGCGATGAATCCCGTAGCCATCAGATTGCTCAACCAGCAGCTTGTCGTCCCTCAATTTAGCAATCCTGAAGAGGTGGTCAGCCACATGGGCGCCATGCAGGCCCAGGAATACCGCATGATGCGGTGGGCGGTGGCGATGCGCACCCGCAGGCCGTCGGCACGGGCTTTCAAGGCGGCCTATGACAGCGGACGGATTCTCCGCCTGCACCTGATGCGCGGCACTTGGCAACTGGTTGCTGCCGAGGATTACTGGCCTTTTCTCGAGCTGTGCTCGCCCAAGGCCTTCGCCGTTACCCGTGGGTGGATGCACAGCAACAAAATCACCATCCCTGACGAGGAAGTGTCGGCCATTCGGGACATCCTTGCCCAAACGGCGGCGGACAAGGTGAGCGTGACCAAAGAGGACTTTGTTCAGGTGTTGGCCGAGTGGGACATCAGTATGGATGATCATCGGCTGTCCTATCACATCCGTATGGCCGAGATGTCCGGCACCCTGTGCAGCGGCGATCTGCTGCCGACAAAAGCGACCTACGCACTTGCCGCCAATAAGGTAAAACCATCGGAAAAGATGGACCGTGACGAGGCCCTGATGCGATTCGCCCGCAAGTACTTCCATAGCCACCAGCCCGCAACGCTGGAGGATTTCGTCTGGTGGTCGGGGCTGAACATCAGCGACTGCCGCAAGGGCATTGCCCTGTTAGGCGACAACATCCACACTGAGAGGTATCAGGGCCGCGACTTCTACCTGACCGACGACTGCCGCACGCGGGGCTTCCGCAAGGGCAAATACCTGCTGATTCCCCCCTATGACGAATACCTCATCGGCTACAAGAGCCGCGACATCGTCCTCCCGCCCGAGCACCGCCACCGTGCCCATAATAACAGCGGCATCTTCCAGCCCATCATCGCCCGTGACGGTATCATTTGCGGCAACTGGTCCCCCTTCAAACCCACCTGCCAAGCAACCTTCTTCGACGACAGCCACGCCACAACCACCGTCGAAGAAGCCTGGCAATCCTACCAACAATATCTCTCATAATTCGCGGTGTTGATTTTGCTCACCGTTCAAGCAAACAGCTGTGAAAAATGGCCGAAAAATGTAAGTTTTTGTTCAATAATTAACCTGTAGTGCATAAAATAGTACAAATTTTGTGCAATAGGTATTGCTAATTGAAAATTAAATAGTAGATTTGTCGCCTGAAAAGGAATAACAGAATATGAAGACAATCATTCTCAACCAAAGAAAGGAGCGTGACGAGTTGATGTCACGTCACTATTTGACACGTCGAAATAATCAGGATAATGAGTCGTTGTTGAATAGTCACCTTATCAAATTGATCACAGGTCCTCGGCGTGTAGGAAAGTCTACACAGGCGCTGCTGATGTTGCGAAACAAAAATTTTGCCTACCTGAATTTTGACAATCAACCGTTATTAGACGCTTGGGATGCAAACCTTGTCATGCGGATGCTTGATGATGTTTATCCTAATTATGAGTATTTGCTGCTTGACGAGGTGCAGAACCTAAAGGCTTGGGATTTGTGGGTCAGTGAACTATATCGGCAAGGAAAGAACCTGATCATAACGGGAAGCAATGCCAAGATGCTGTCAAGTGAGATGGCTACGGCTTTAACTGGCAAGTATATTCAGGTGGAGATGCTGCCATTCAGCCTTGAAGAATTTTTTGACTGGAACAAACTTGCACTTCATGAACTTAAGGAAGAACAGAAGATAGAGACATCGGTGTTGTTAGACGATTATTTGCGGAATGGAGGTTACCCCGAGGCGGTGGCCTCTCGTCAACTGGCTCGTAGCTATCTCGATACGTTGTTTGATTCAGTTGTATGGAAAGATGTTGCCAAGCGTCACAATGTCCGCAACATTACTGACTTAAATGACCTTGCCATGTATTTGGTTTCTAACTTCTGCAATCTGGTAAGCGCCAATGAATTGACTGAAGAATTGGGCTTTTCCAGTGTAAACACTACCAAAAAATACATGGATTATCTGCATGAGCCATATCTCTTTTATTATTTGCCTCGTTACAATAATAAACTGAAGCTGATGAAGAAGGCGCCACGGAAAGTCTATGTGGTGGACAATGGCTTTGTTGGGGCTAAAGCGTTCTCTCTGAGTGACAACCTCGGACGCCTGCTGGAAAACCAGGTGTTCATTGAACTGCTGCGCCGGGGCTATGATTCCGACAAAACCATGTTCTATTATCGTTCGCGAAATAATAAAGAAGTGGATTTTGTTCTTCGCAAGGGAACACATATAGAACGTCTGGTGCAAGTATGTTATGATTTGAGCAGTCCTAAGACAGAGAAGCGAGAGGTTGAGAGTCTTGTAGAATGTGCTGGAGAATTGAACTGTAATAATCTTGTTATTGTAACAAACAGCGCTCATCGCGTTATAGAGAAATGCGGCTACAAGATAGAGGTTGTGCCAATATCAAGGTTCTGATAAACATATAGGAATGTGATAAAAAGGAAGAAAGACAAGCAAATAAGAAACTGACTATGACATTACAAGAAGCTATCACAGCCCGCCACAGTGTGAGGGCCTATAAAGAGCAGCCGCTGACGGACGCGGATGCGCAAGCACTGGAAGAGAAAATTGCCGAACTCAACCGCGAGGGAAGGCTCCACATCCAGTTGATACGGAACGAACCGAAGGCCTTCCTGGGCCCGTTTGCCCGCTATGGCAAGTTCCGCGGAGTGAGCAATTACCTCGTCATGATTGGCGAAAAAGCCGACGACCTGGACGAGCGAATCGGCTACTACGGCGAGCAGCTGGTGCTGTTTGCACAGACCATCGGACTGAACACCTGTTGGGTGGGACTCAGCTATACCAAGATACCTGGGACTTATGAACTCGGCGAAAACGAGAAGATTGGTTGCTATATCGCTATCGGCTATGGTGATACGCAAGGCGTGTCGCACAAGATCAAGCGCATCGACCAGGTGAGCAACATCAGCGACGATAGCCCCGAGTGGTTCCGCCGTGGCGTCGAAGCAGCCCTGCTGGCTCCCACCGCCATCAATCAGCAGAAGTTCTCGTTTGAACTCCTGCCTGCCGAAGATGGCCAGCCCGCTCGTGTCCTTGCCAAACGCCATTTCTCCATGGTGGGCTACACACAAATGGACCTGGGCATCGCTCGCTACCACTTTGAAATCGGCGCCGGCAAAGAAAACTTCCAGTGGGCTTGAAACAGATAAATCAGAGTTTATGAAGATTATCAACAGACCCAATCCAAACGAGGCATTCCCCAATCCTAACATTCCAAGCCTCTGCTTCATCAAGAATGTGGTGAAGAACCCGAACATTATCATTGGTGACTACACTTACTATGATGACGTTGATGGTGCCGACCAGTTTGAAAAACATGTCACCCATCACTATGACTTTATTGGCGACAAGCTGATTATCGGGAAGTTCTGTGCCATAGCCAAAGGCGTGGAATTTGTGATGAACGGTGCAAATCATAGGATGGACTGTGCAACTACTTATCCGTTTTATGTCATTGGTGGAGACTGGGGTAGCGCCATCGCTCCTGTAAAGAATGAGTTGCCGTTAAAAGGTGATACGGTTGTTGGCAATGACGTGTGGATAGGGCAGAACGTGACCGTGATGCCTGGCGTTCACATCGGCGATGGAGCCATCATTGGAACAAATTCAGTTGTGGCAAGTGATATTCCACCATATGCCATTGCTGTGGGTAATCCGTGTAGAGTGGTCAAGATGCGATTTGACGACGAACTCATCGACTTGCTGTTACAATTCCGATGGTGGGATAAAAGCATCGAAGAGATTGAAAACCTGATGCCCATCCTCTCTTGCATGGATTTAGAAAAGGTCAAATCAGAAATAAAGGCAAGGCTATGATTATACTGATAACAGGTGCGTCCCACACGGGCAAAACGCTACTGGCTCAGCGGATGCTCGAGAAATGCCATTATCCCTATCTGTCCATCGATCACCTGAAGATGGGCTTGATTCGTAGCGGCAACACCCGTCTCACGCCCGAGGATGATGACGAGCTGACCGCATACCTGTGGCCCATCGTCCGCGAGATGATAAAAACCGCCATCGAGAATAACCAGAACCTGATTGTGGAAGGTTGCTACGTTCCGATGGATTGGCGGCAGGACTTTGACGAGCAGTATCTACCATCCATCCGCTTCATCTGCCTTGCCATGACCGATGAGTATATCGACGCGCACTTCGATGAAATCAAGGAATACGCCTCCACTATTGAGTCTCGGTTGGATGATACCTCATGCTCAATCCAAAGCCTGAAAGCAGACAACTGGGCCTACATCAAAGGCTGTCAAGACAACGGCGAGCCAGTCACCCTCATCGACTCGGACTTTGAAGAGACAATGAGCGAAACAATAGAAAAAATCTAACCAAATGTTGTGCGTTCACCATGCAGGGAATAACGCATGGATTTGATTTCCTGTATGTTACTGATCAATGCAGTGATTCCGAAGGTCATCAACAATGAGATGACAGCAACAGTTATGAATCGGGAATTCTCGCTTAGCCATTGCAGGATAGCGATTTGCGAATTGATGGTAATGAGTGGAGCAGACATCGGAGCAGACAGGACATATACCATGGCAAAAGCACCACTAATGATACCAGCTATGAATGCTGCCACCATTGCCATTTTGTAGCGACGGATGGTTGCTTCCTGATGCTGCTTGATATACTCTATGGCATCCAGACGCTTGGTGAGCGATGCCATGAAAGCGTCACTGTCGTCGAAGTGCGGTTTCTGGGCGAGGAAAAGTTCCTCAAGGGCTTTATCTTTGTTCATAACTGTAGTTTCGCTTTAAGTTTGTCACGTCCTCGTGAGAGTTGTGTCTTCACTGCGCTTTCCGATGCCTCGGTAATCGCGGCAATTTCCTTGATGCTGTATCCGTTGAGATAGAACAGGGTGATTGCAGAGCGTTCCTTGGGCGGGAGCGTGCGCAAGGCAAGGTAGAGGTCTTGATGGGCAAAAGAAGAATCGGCAGCCGTGCCGCTGACGAGCGTCCGCGCTTCGTCAATGCTTTCCATCGTCCTGCAACTTGCCTTGTGGTTGAGGAAAGTGTTGTAGGCTATCTTGAAGAGCCACGAGCGGAACTTCCCTTTGCTTTGATAACCCGTTAGCGAGAGGTAAGCTTTGACCAGTGCATCTTGAGCCAGGTCGTCGGCATCGTCCTTCTTGCCGCAGCACAGGGCGAGCAAGAAGCCTCGCAGGGCCTCTTGCTCACGCTCCACGTGTGCTATGAATACTTCGCGTGTCACCGATTATTCTTGCATCGCCACTCTTTTCTCCTCGGCCTCTATCTCTTTGGCGAGCATCTTTTTGCCTACACCGTAATTGATCAGGAAGGCGATGCCCACTCCCAACGAAATCAGGCCAAAACAAATGGAGGTAATGGGGTCATCGGTACCGCCTAATTGGTTCTCACCCAAAAAAATACCAAACCCAATCAGTCCTAAGCCAAGCAGCGTGGTGAGGCAGCCCCACAGCAGCTTTGTAAGCAGTTTCTCCTTCAGCAGTTTTCCCTTGGTGGAAATTTTCTTGAGCACATCCTCGATATCCATGTCGGGATTCTTCTCGATGGCAGCCAGCGCAATCTGGGTGCGGGCGTTGGTCTCGTTCATTTTCTGGCGGACAATCAACCAGATAATCACGATGGGAAGAATACAGCCACATGCAAACGGCACTAATATTTTAACTAAATGTTCCATTTTTGTATTGAATTATAGATGTTAAACTTTCTGCTTATTGAACCGGTCACTTATATAACAGGTCAAACAAGCAAAAGGTTACATTCGCTGCAAAAAAACTGCTTATGTCGGCTTAGACCTACTCAAGAACAAAGCTACGGGGATAGTAGTCGCTATAGAATCGGCCATCGGTAGCGGTAAACTTCAACACGCAATAGTTGGGATCGGTAACGCCACCGGGATAGTACTCCGTATCACCATCGCGCCAAATCATTTCCTTGCTCTTGGCATCGGTCAGCACCTCCATCGTGCCGCGCAACATCATTGCCTTGAAGCCTTCGGCATCGCAGAAGTAGATGCTCGCCTTGGGGTTGGTTTTATAGTGGGCAACACGCAGCGAGAAAGTATTGGTGGTGAAATAAAAGACCTTGATGCCTTCACGCACGCGAGGTGCCAGCATAGCCTTGGTGCATGGGAAACCTTCATCATCCACCGATGAGATATAGGCGATGGGCAGTGTGTCTGCCATATGGGCGATGAGCGATTTGACAGGAGCCAGGGCAGGATTCTCAGGCATCTCGTCATTGTCAGCGATGGTCAAAGTCTTGCGCCATCGTTTCAGATGCGGGAAAAACATCTTCATCTGGCCGATGGCCTCTTCCTTAGTCAGTTGTATCCCCAAACCTTCATTAAACACCCCTACAAACTGAGCACAATGCTCAATCATCTCGTCCATTGTGCAATCCTGCGTGAACTTGCCGTCCTTATAGCAATACATGCAATATTCCTCGTTCTTGCTACCATCGGCATTGGTGCCAAGCACCTCGTCAGTAAGCGGCATTCCACAACTCTGACAGAATTTCATTGTTTTCTCCATATTTCTTCTATAGTTTTGACATTGCAAAAATAGGGAGAGTTGAGCGTACCACCAAGTTTCTGGGATAAACAACACCCTTTTGTGACGAATGACTATAGCAGCCCTTTGATGAAGGCGGTCATCATGGCGTCGTGACGTCGGACGTCGCGGTACAGGGCCAGTTGGTTGCGGGCACGGTCCAGGTTGTGCGTCGGATACTTGATTTTATAATAGGTGTCGCCGTTGATGTAGTCGGCAAGGAAGCGCACGCACTGCATGAAGGGGAACAGTGCCACGGCATAGGGCAGGTGCTCCACTTCGATGGGGGTGAGGAACTCGCGTGCGGACTCCAAATAACCCTTTGTGAAGGACTTGAAGATGGCCTCGTTGAAACCCACCTTTGACATGTCGGGGTCATCCTCGGCGGTGAAATTGGCGCCGGTGCGCAGGAAGTCGCCGTAGTCCGAGAAGATAAACGAGGGCATCACGGTATCGAGGTCGATGACGCACAGCACCTGGCCATCCTGGTCAAACAGCATGTTGTTGACCTTGGTGTCACAGTGGCAGATGCGTTTGGGCAGACGGCCCTCGCGGTGGAGGCGTTCGGCTTGGCACATCTCGTCGGCATCGCGTTTCAACTCCTCGACGATATCGCGCACCTCGTCAAGACGGCCTGCAGCATCGTTCTGGACCGCTTCTCGCAGTTGGCTCATGCGCAGTTCCATATTGTGGAAGTCAGGGATGGGTTCGCCCAACTGCTCGGGCACATCCACCAGCATCTTCTGGAAGTTGCCGAAGGCTTTGCCGCAATCATAGGCGCTCTCGGGCGTGACGCCCTCACGGGTGATGGAGTCGGGGATAAACACCATCACGCGCCAGTAGCGGTCGGCCTCGTCGCGGTAGTGGGTTTTGCTGTCACGGGCCTTGACGAACTGCAGTACCTTGCGGTCGATGTCGTCGGTGTTGCTGTCCTCCAGTTTGTGGCGGATGTGCGCGGTTACCACCTCGATGTTATGCTGTAGCAGATCCACATCTTGGAAAATGGCATTGTTGATGCGTTGCAGCACATAGTCCGGCGCATCGTCCCCCTCGGTAATGACGAGGTAGGTGTCGTTGATGAGTCCATTTCCCAACGGCTTGACTTCATTGACAGTACCTTTTATCTCAAATTGCGCCAGAATCCCGGCAGTATCGATTGCCTCCATAATATTCCTTAATTAGTAGATAAATACCTAAAGCCTAAATGCTAATGCCTAATGCCTTAAGCCTGTTTTCCAATACTTGGCCCCCTTGTCTTTCAGCTTCTTGGTAAAGGCTTCGGCCGTGGCGCGGGCAGCGGCCTCGTCGGCGGGTGCGGCAATGGCGTGGCGGTAGCCGCGGGTTTTGTTCCATTCGCCTCGGGTGAAGTCGGGCACCTGCACAGGCAGATTGCCGTTGTCCATAGAGATGCTGCCCAGTTCGGCCAGACAGCACCACTCGGCCAGGTCATAGACATCGATGTCGAGCGGCAGGCCGTTCTGCAGGCAATACACCAGGCGCGAGTCCATAATAAAGTCCATGCCGCCGTGTCCGCCCACTTCCTTGGCTTCCTCGCCATAGCGTGTCACGAGGGGCGAGGTGAACGACTTCAGCAGCGCCTCGGTATCTTCCTTGTTCAGGTAGGAGTGGCCCGTATATTCTTTGCTGGGGGTGATACCCGCCTTCTTCATCTCGGCAGCTGCCAGCGCAAAGCCCTCGACGGGATATTTGTTGCAGAAGCCCTTGGTGCCCGTGAGTTGGTACATGCGGTTATAAGGCTGTGGCGTCATCACATTGTGGTGAACCTCGATGACTTTGCCGTTCTCGGTCGAGATGAGCGTGGTGGTGTGATCGCCATTCCTGAAGTCAGGGCAATCTTCGCCGGTGCGCTCTTTAATCAGTTCCTTGCCGTTGAACGAGCGGGTATCCATAGCCACCAGCGTCTTCATGCGGTCGCCGCGGTGGATGTTCAGCACCTGGGCGATGGGCCCCAGTCCGTGGGTGGGATAAACGTCGCCGCGGAATTTGCTGTTATAGTCCAGGCGCCAGCCCAACTTGTCATCGTCACCCTTTTTCCAGTACTCGTCCCAATAGGGCGACAACTCGTGGCGGTAGGCACCTTGCACATAGATGACCTCGCCCAGCAGACCTTGCTGCGCCATGTACAGTGAATTGAGCTCAAAGAAGTCGTAGCAGCAGTTCTCCAGCATCATCACGTGCAGACGCTTGCTCTCGCTTAGGTTGATGAGCGACCATATCTCGGTCATGTTCATCGCCGACGGTACTTCGATAGCGACGTGATGGCCATGCTCCAGCGCCTCGCGCGCCACCAGGTAGTGATGCAGCCAGTCGGTGGCGATATACACCAGATCGATGTCGGTGCGGCGGCACAGCTCCTTGTAGCCGTCCTCGCCGTAATACACCTCGGCTGCAGGCATAGAGGCTTTCCGCAGAATCTCTTGACACGCCTCGGCGCGGTCACGCTCGTGGTCACACAGTGCTTTCACCTCGATGCCGGGAATGTGCGTCCAGCGTTCCACCGCATCGGGTCCGCGCATACCCAAGCCCACAAACGCTACCCTCACAACGGGAATCTTCTCCACTGTCAGCCCTAATGCCGACTGCTGCCCTGCAGGCCGCTCAGGCACTTGGGTGACGATGGTCCCGTTTTGGATGGTATAAGGCCAGTTGAACTGCGCCCACGTGTTTAACGGCAGCAGCGCCACGACCGCCAAAACAAGTGCTATGATATATCTCCGTCTCATAATACTGGATAATGATTATTCTTCTGATACAGAACACAAATATTTAAAATTGTCCGTCCCACCATTTTGGACGAGGCAAAATATTTGAATGATCTCGATTATTAATTTTCCCAGGTATTCTATCACGATAACCAATACTTATTATTCTTAAATCATACCATGGTGTATATTGATTCTTTTGACTTACGTTGCATTTTGGCTTCACCTCTTGGATAAGAGCACTTTCAATTGTTAGAAGCAATCGGTTGAAATGATAATGCTTCATATAATTGATGGGTGAAACGATTCTTCCAAAACGCACCTTAAACTCACCACGTTCTGCATAAAAAGGACAATTTGAATCATTTAGAGAGTGACTTAATACACGTTTGGATATCTTGCCTATTGATTTGCCGATATAAATTGGAGTAGAAGAATCGCCTGATTTAGCATGAATAGTTCTTGTAATATAATACAATCCTCCATCCCAATCTTTATTATACTTATCAACATTATTCCATGCAATTGGACGACTCCAATTGATTGTGATTTGATGAAGGTATTCAGGAGAATAAAGATTATCGTTCATACTTGACTATTTTTGATTTTTATAAGTAATAGTTTCTTACTTGCCGATGCAGGAAATAAGGGTTGTTGATACTCAATGAGTTAACACTTAAACGGTAGAAATACGGTAAAACGGGGGTTTAACCGAAAAATCCAATCCGAAAAATTCACATTTTAACATAATTAACACTTTTTAGCCAACGTGTAGCATTATCAGCTGCAAATATACGGAAAATTATTTGAAGTAAGCGGTTTTACATCCCTATTTTACACTATAACTTATGATTAGCACTTTCTTTTGCAGAAGTGCGAAAAGATATTGCTGTGAATTTCTTGGGATGTGATACATTATTGTGTCCTCACGAATACGCTGTTTTGTTCCAAATTCTACCTTGAATTGTTAAAAATGCCTTGTAAAGCGAATATTTTTCACTCTAACCTAACATAAAATAGAGAAAAAACACTAACTTTGCACTCGTAATAAATAATTATATCCTTATATGAGTAAAACAACAATGGGTAATAAACTGCCCCGAAAACTGGAACAGAAGATGCAGACGGTTGGCGAGCAAATCAGGCTTGCCAGATTGCGTCGTGATCTTAGTGTTGCACAGGTGGCTGAACGTGCAACCTGTTCACCTATGACCATTGCCCGGATAGAGAAAGGTGCGCCGACTGTTGCTATCGGTATCTATTTGCGTGTACTCTATGCCTTGCAGCTCGATGATGACATCCTGCTGCTGGCACAGAAGGATGAGATGGGGCGGGCCTTGCAGGATCTTGCCCTCAAACACCGTGAACGGGCATCAAAAAAAGTATAGCCTATGCGTACATTATTTATATATGCTGACTTCGACTGGCTTGAAACACCAATGCTTGTTGGCGAACTGGGCTATGAATCCCTTCGTGGCTCGGATTCCTATTCGTTCAAGTATGATAACGAATGGCTCCGTCAGTATGGCGGTCTTTTCCTGAGTGCCGACATCAACAACTATCCTGGTCAGCAATACACTCAGCCGGACAGGGACATCTTCGGATGCTTCAGCGACGCATTGCCCGACCGTTGGGGAAGGTTGTTGTTGAACAGACGCGAACAGATTCTTGCCACCGAAGAGAAACGTCCTATCCGTAAGCTTTCATCCTTCGATTACCTGATGGGTATCGATGATTTCTCCCGGATGGGCGGTTTCCGCTTCAAGGAGGATAAAGATGGTGAATTCATCAACTGTGAGAAATCGCTTCGTATTCCTCCTTTGACTGATATAAAAGCTTTGGTGGCAGCCAGTATGGAGATTGAGAAGAGCGAAGAACTGAATCAGCTTCCAGAGAAGAAATGGCTGTTGCAACTTGTTCATCCTGGCACTTCCTTGGGCGGTGCCCGTCCGAAAGCTGGTGTAATAGATGAAACGGGCAATCTCTGTATAGCCAAGTTCCCATCGAGGAACGATGACTATGATGTCGGCCTTTGGGAGCATCACAGTCATCTGTTGGCGAAGGAAGCTGGAGTCGTGGCCGCTGAGACGAGTGTTATTGAGACAGGCGTGAAATACCATGCCCTGCTCTCAAAGCGTTTCGACAGAACAGCCGATGGTAAGAGAAAACATTTCGCTTCAGCCATGACCCTGCTGGGCTTGACTGATGGTTGCGATGTAAAGACAGGTAACGGCTACCTTGACATCGTGGACTTTATCCTCCAGAACTGCTGTGACGTGGAAGACAACCTTCGTCAGCTCTATCGCCGCGTGGCATTCAATATCGCCATCGGTAATAGCGATGACCATTTCCGTAACCACGGTTTCCTGCTCACTCCTCGTGGCTGGACGTTATCTCCAGCATACGACTTGAATCCGACAATCAATGAATACCAGGCATTGCTCATCAACTCCACAACCAATCATGCAGACTTGAATGTCCTGCTTGACTCATCAGAAGAATACATGATTGGCAAGGAAGAAGCAAAGCGAATCATCGATGAGGTAAAAGCTGGTGTGAAGCAATGGAAGTCGATTGCCATCCGTCTTGGAATAGCCAAAAGGGAGATGGATGTGTATGAACAGGTTTATCAGCGTGCGCTTAAATGAGCATAAAACTGTAGCGTAATGTAGCGGTGTTGAAACACAGCGACTTACACTGAATAAAGATAATTAATGCGTGTAGCGAAGTTGTAGCAGAGTGTAGCAATAAGTAGCGAACAAATATAAGAAAACGATAATGACTATACAAGAAGCTATAGAAGCCCGTCACAGTGTAAGGGCATATAAGGAACAGCCATTGACAGAGGAAATTGTCAGGGTGCTTGAAGAGCAGATAGCAATTTTGAACGACGAGGGCCAGTTGCATATACAATTGATCCTTAACGAGCCAAAGGCTTTTCAGGGAACACTGGCCAAGTATGGAAAGTTCAGAGGTGTCAACAACTACATCGTCATGGCTGGGAAGAAGTCAGAAGACTTGGATGAGCGAGTTGGCTACTATGGTGAGCATCTGGTCTTATTGGCTCAGACCCTTGGACTGAACACCTGCTGGGTGGGACTCAGCTATTCTAAAGTGCCAGGAACCTATGTGCTTGATGAGGGAGAAAAGATTGCCTGTTACATTGCCATCGGCTATGGTGAGACACAGGGAGTTGGCCACAAGGTTAAGACTGTCGAACAGGTCAGCAATGCCAGTGACATTACCCCTTCATGGTTCAAGAAAGGAGTTGAAGCAGCCTTGCTTGCTCCTACAGCCGTAAACCAGCAGAAGTTCTCCTTTGAGTATGTTGGTATGGAAAACAGTCGTCATAAGGTTCTTGCCAAAAGAGGTTTTTCTATGATTGGATATACTCAGATGGACTTGGGCATTGCGAAGTATCACTTCGAGATCGGGGCTGGAAAAGAAAAGTTTGTGTGGGTATAAAGTATTGAACGTTTAACAGGCTCTGTAAGATGATAGAAAAAGATAGAGAAAAAGTATTACGGGAAGGAATCCAAGAAGGATTCTATCCTCGATATCTATATAAATATTGGTCATTTAAAAGTGCAAAGCGTTTTCTGGAGAATTGTAAAATTAGATACTCGTCATGTTATGAGTTTAACGATCCTTTTGAAGGAAGTTATGGATTAATTGGCGATGTTTCCAAGGAAGAAAAAACAGACTTTATTAAGCGCTATTGTCCTGAATGGGATGGAAATGAAGATATTCCATATCAGGATCTTAAGAAGCTGATTAATGTCATCATAAAAGAATCCATAAGGTGCACAGGTATATTTTGTTTAGCAAAAGAAAATAATAATTTGTTGATGTGGGCCCACTATGCTCATGAACATGAAGGAGTTTGTTTGAAGTTTGATCTATTAAAAGACACCAAAGCCTTTTCTTCTCTCCATAAAATAGTGTACACAACCGATTACCTGAATTTCAATTTTATTACTGATCCTTCCCGCGTAAATGACATTTTGACTCATAAGTCTGTTGATTGGATGTATGAAAAAGAGTATCGGGTGTTAAAAATCAATGAAGTCGGATTAGGTGATGTAAAACCAGAGGCATTAGTTGAAATTGCTTTTGGTTGTAGAATGAGCAATGAGAATAAAGCGATTATTAAGCAATTGGTTTCAAACAATCCAAAATTAAATGTAGATTTCAAACAAGCGGGTATGCACTCTAACGATTATAGTATTATTATATGTGATGAAAGTGATAAAAGGTTTTATTACAAATAAACATGAATATAGAAGACTATCGTGAATACTGCCTTTCATTGGGTGAAGACGTTGAAGAGAAGCTGCCCTTCACGGCCTTTCACTATGCCAGTGGTGTATTGGTCTTCTACGTTCATGGCCACATGTTTTCGTTCTTTGATTGTGATAACTATAGCGTGATTACGCTCAAATGTCAGCCAGAACGCATCGAAGAATTGAAGTCAAGGTATGATTACATAGGAAAGCCGTTCAACGAATCGCCCAAATATTGGATTGGCATCAATCCTGAAACGGCTCCTGATGACCTCCTTCGGGAACTGACACGAAACTCATACGAGATAGTCAAAGCAAAGTACAAAAATAAACAAAAGTAATATGTCAAGTATGAAACAAAATTGTGAAAACTGTAAGCTCAGGGCGCATTATGAAAAGAATCCCAAATCTATATTGGGTCGTTTCTGGCGCTGGCACATCAATTTCTGCCCTGGCTGGAAAGCATATTTTACCAGTCAGAGTGATGAGAAGAAAGCAGAATTAAGGGATAAGTACACTTTTACGAAGTACAAATGATAAAGAACTATAAGATTGTCACGCTCTGTGGAAGCACCCGTTTCAAGGAGCAGTTCATCGAAGCGCAGAAACGGCTGACGCTTGAAGGCTGCATCGTCATTAGTGTGGGTTTATTCGGGCATTCTGGTGATGAAGAGGTATGGAAACCAGGTACAAAGGAAATGCTTGATGATATGCATCTACGTAAAATCGACATGGCCGATGAAATCTATGTCATTAACGTCGGCGGTTACATAGGTGAGAGCACCAAACGTGAAATTGCATACGCAGAGAAGACAGGAAAGAAGATAAACTATTTGGAACCAGTAATTAGATAAATCGGAATTTTATGGTAACTTGTTTTGATGTATGTGAGATTCTTGAAATGCTGTCTGAAGCATCTGTAAAGGTGTTTCTGGACGGCGGTTGGGGCATTGACGCACTTATAGGCAGGGAAACAAGAATTCACAATGATATCGATCTGTTCGTTGAGAAGAAAGACTACGGTAAGGCCATATCCGTGATTACCTGGAAGGGATACAGAGAAGTTGTAATGGACTATACGACCGATAGCCATACTG
>JAFRRT010000025.1 GCA_017427945.1 Muribaculaceae bacterium
GCACCTGTGACTTGTCAAAGGTAAAAGTCTTTGCGGGAAGCGATTGACGTGAGTAGCCTTGTATCTTGATGATATACACCGACTTGTCCTGCATCTCAAAGCGTGCAGTGCGCAGCAGCGAGGTCTTTTCGTCAAAGTACAACCACAGCGTCTTGATGTTGTCTTTTTTCTTGGGCGTGAGTTTGATGACGTAGGTGTTGGCGGTCTTGGCCTTGGCTTTCTTCATGTTGAACGCCGTCTTGAAGTGCTGCACGGCGGCGATGGGGTTGGTCATCTGCAGATCCTCAGCCGTTGGGGTGGTGATGTTGACCTCATCGGTGACGGGTGACCATGACCACTGTGTCTTGCCGTCATACCAGCACTTGGCCTCGGGAGAAATCACGCGGAATTTGTTGCCTTGCATGGCGATGGTGCCATTGCTCTTGCCCTGGTCAGACGTGATGCTGTAGTTGGCAGTCACACCGCCGCTGGTGTTGATGGCCGCCAGGCACTTATCGAGCATGGCGCTGGGGGTCTGGGCAGCTATGCCTAAAGCCGCGATACCGGCTACTATGGTAATCAGTATTCTTTTCATTTCAGTAAATTTTTAGTCCAATCAATCTATGCTGCAAAAAGAATGCCAACCCGTTGATGGTGGCATTCTTTGTAACTTGCAGCTTTATGAGAACAGCTGGTCGATGTCCATGGGGCTCACGAGCACCTGGCGCGGCTTGCTGCCCTGCGCCGGGCCCACGATGCCGGCATGTTCCATCTGGTCCATCAGACGGCCTGCACGGTTGTAGCCAATCTCGTAGCGACGTTGCAGCGACGATGTACTTGCCGTGTTGCCCATGACAATGAAGCGCACAGCCTCTTCAAACAACGGGTCGCGGTCCTTGACATTGCCCACGTTGGCGTCGCCACCCATGCCCTCGTCCTTGCC
Source organism: Muribaculaceae bacterium (assembly GCA_017427945.1). GTDB lineage: Bacteria > Bacteroidota > Bacteroidia > Bacteroidales > Muribaculaceae > Sodaliphilus. Next base: position 923 of record JAFRRT010000025.1, read on the forward strand.
CACATATTCGGGCAGCATGTAGGGCACCTCATGGCTGATGTCGCGGTCATTGTCCTCCTGCTCCTTGATGAAGTCGCACACGCGCACGATGTCGGGCGTATCAACAAACGGGCACTGTAGACGTGTCAGTTCGCCGTCGATCTGGAACAGCATATCGCCGCGGCCAATGAGCTGCTGGGCACCCCTACGGTCGATAATGATTTGGCTGTCGATACCCTGAGCTACGGCAAAGGCAATACGGCCGGGGAAGTTACCCTTGATCAGGCCGGTGATGACCTTTGACGACGGACGCTGCGTAGCGATAATCATGTGAATACCTACGGCACGGGCCTTTTGGGCGATGCGCACCAGCGGCGTCTCCACTTCCTTGCCGGCAGTCATGATCATATCGCTGAACTCATCGATGATGCCCACGATGTAGGGCATGTACTGGTATTTCTTCTCTCCGTGCTCGTCACGCACATCGCGCAGCTCGCGGCGCCACAGGTCGTTGTAGTCGCTCACGTTGCGCACCCTCACGTCCTCAAACACGCTGTAGCGGTTCTCCATCTCCTGCACCAGGCAGTTCAGCGTTTTGATAACGCGGTCGGTATCGGTAATGATGGCCTTCTCCTCGCCGGGAGCCTTGGCAAAATAGTATTTCTCCAGGTCGGCATACACACTGAACTCAACGCGCTTGGGGTCAACCAGGACAAACTTCAGCTCCGACGGTCCCTTCTTGTACAGCAGCGAAGTGATGATGGCGTTTAGGCCGACCGATTTACCTTTACCAGTTGCACCGGCAACCAGCAGGTGCGGCATCTTGGTCAGGTCAGCGATGAATACCTCGTTGCTCACCGTGCAGCCCAGGCACATGGGCAGCTTGGCGCGGCTCTCCTGGAAGGCCTTTGAGCCTAACACCTCGCGCATGGGCACCACCTGCGGGTCGCGGTTGGGCACCTCGATGCCGATGGTTCCCTTGCCGGGCATGGGCGCGATGATGCGGATGCCTAAGGCGGCAAGGCTCAGGGCGATGTCGTCTTCCAGGCCGCGTATTTTGTTCACGCGCACGCCGTCCTGCGGCACGATTTCAAACAAGGTCACCGTGGGGCCCACATGGACCATGATTTCCTTGATTTCGATGCCGTATTTGCTCAGCGTGTCGCGGATGCGCTCTTTGTTCTCGTCCTGCTCCTGCTTATCAACGCTGTTGGGGTTCATGCGGATGTCCTGCAGCAGGTCCAGGGTGGGGAAGCGGTAGTGGCGGTATTCTCCGGTGGGGTCATGGGGGTTGCTCGCGTCTTTGCTAGCGGCAATGGGCTTTAGGCGCACGGGCTCACCGCCGTTGCTCTCTACGGCGCTGGCTTTGGCCTTGCGCAGGCGTGAGCGGCTGGACGACGCCTTCGTCGCCTGCTGCTCATCGTCGTCATCACGGTCGGTGCCCATCTTCTGCTCGTTGCCTAAGAAGGTGGTTTGGCCATGCTGGTTGACCACTTTCTCGCTTTCCTCCTTGTTGCGGTTGTGTTTCTTGGTGATCTCTTGCTGGATTTGACGATACAAGGCCGACAAAGTCTGATAGGTCAGGAATACCCACAGCATAAAGATGACTAGGTTCACGGCAATCATGCCGTACATGCCCACGAGGCCCAACAGCCATTTGTTGGCATAGAACCCGAAATAGCCACCCAGCGGGAAGAAGGTGATAGGCTTCATAAAGTAGGTGGCGGCACCCACCATCATCGAGAAGGTGAAGATGCTGAACAGGCACACAAACGTGTAGGAGAAGAAGTGAACCTTCTTCTTGCGCAGCAGGCGCATGCCCAGCGTCAGGAACCACGCCACGATGATAAAGGCGGCAACACCCACACCGCTCGAGATGAAGAAATCGCTCAGCGAGGCACCCACAGCGGCTCCCGCATTGCGTATCTGGTCGGGAACCTGGGCGTTCTCGATCATCGAGTAGTTGGTGATGCGGCTCTGGTCGCTCATCCCTGCCGACAGGAAGAACGACAGGAACGAGATGAGCAGGTAGATGCCCGTCAGCAACAGGATGATGCCTATTGCAAACTTCAGCCTGCCATTCTGGAAAAAGGCCATGAAGCGTTGCCACTTCGTCATATTCTCGTTGTCGATGGCCTCTTCTACCGCTTGGCGTTTGCGGTAGTCCACCGACTTTTGCACACCACTAATGTCGGGATTGTAATAACCCTGATTTTCACTCATTTTGCTATTGTGATTGCTTTGACTTCTGCTCATTTTGCTATCGTTGTGTTTCAGCCTGTAAAATTACAAAATAAAATTGATTTACAAACGCAAATCAACCCTTTTTTAACTCTTTTTTTCAAACTGTTATTTCGAACGATAGTTTTAAGCCTCTCCATCCCTCAACACCACCAAGCTAAGCCGCAAGCCCGCAATGATTCTTTTAGCTGCCGCACACTGTTTTTTATAGTCGGCGAATTAAGCTAATTAACAATATATATTCGCATAATTCGTCTAATTCGCGGACAAGAAAAAACGAGCGCGGATGCCAATTCCTCCCCTAAGATAGGGGAGGTGCCCGTTAGGGCGGAGGAGTATGATAATACCGTTGATAAATCATCTTGAAACATCAACGCCCCCTGCCCCCTCTAATCTTAGAGGGGGAATTGGCTGACGAACACGATTTTTAACCGCCCTGCGGGCGGGAAATTAGACAGAATTTTTAATAAATAATTTTTTGAAATTTCCCGTGCGCAGCACGGTTCCCTGTTCCAGGCGACGAGTGCGGAGAACCCCTAATGCCTAACTTAGTCCTTGATCCAGAAGGAGCGGGTGAAGATAACCAGGACGGTGAACAGCTCCAGACGGCCAATCATCATCTCGAAGGCCAGTACCCATTTGGCGCCGGGATGCAGCACCACCCACGAACTGTTGGGGCCGGTGACGCCGTGACCGATGCCGACGTTACTGATGGCCGACATCGAGGTGTAGATGGCGTCAAACACGGGAATGCCGTAGAAGGTGAGGTAGAGTGCCACAATCATGATGATGCCGATATAGACCGTGAAGAAGGTATTTACCTTGCTCACCACATGGTTGGGGACGGGCTTGCCGTCGATGTGTACCGCGCGCACCGAGTTGGTGTGCAGCACGCGGTAAAACTCGTTGGAGGTGTGCTTGAGCAACACGATGAGACGGTCGAGCTTGGCACCGCCCGAGGTGGAGCCTGCCATGCCGCCAAAGAACATCATCACCATGAGGATGACGGTGACGAACTCACCGCTGTCCTCGTAGTCAAATGTCGAGAAGCCCGTCGAGGTGATGGCCGAAATGGTGTCGAACGCGCCATAGACAAAGCGGTCGAAATGGTTGTCCAAGAAGCCCATGTAGGCCATATAGACGACGATAATCACCGTGGTGATGAGGGCCGTCATGCAATACCACCTGAGGGTGTTGTTGTTGCGGATGCGCTTGAAGTTGCCGCGCATGGTAGCGGCAATGAGCGAAAAGCTGATGCCGCCGATGAACATGAAGATGATGACCACAATGAAGACATAGCTCGACTGCCAATAATCAAGGCCGATGTTCTTGGTGGAATAGCCGCCCGTCGAGGTCGTCGTCATGGCGTGGCACACGGCATCGAACCAGTCCATGGGACCTATGAAAAGCAATATCGTGAGCAATAGTGTCAGACCTATGTAGATGAGCCACAGGTCCTTGGCCGTCTGACTCACGCGCGGGCGCAGGCGCTCATGGGTGATGCCGGTTACCTCAGAATTAAACAGGGCAATGCCGCCCTTTTGGTTCAACATGGGGATGACAGCGAGGGTAAAGAGGATGATTCCCATACCTCCAATCCACTGCGTCATCGCACGCCAAAAGAGGATGCCGCGCGGAATCTCCTCGACATACCTGATGACGCTTGACCCGGTGGTGGTGAAGCCCGCCATCGTCTCAAAGAAGGCGTCGGTCACGTTGTTGAAGGTCTCGGAGAAAAGATAGGGCAGCATGCCGAAGATGGAGAAGAACACCCACACAATGGCCGTGAGCATCAGTCCTTCGCGCTTGTGCATTGACGAGCTGTGCGGCTTAATGCCGAAGGCCATGGCCATTCCCACGCCGGCTGTGATGAGAATGCTGTAGATGAAGGCTCGCAAAGCCGTAGGCTCGTTAAACCACCATGCCACGCACAGGGGCAGCAGCATGAACATCGCCTCGATAAGCAACAGCCAGCCCTGCATCCTCAGGACAATGGCAAAGTTGATATTTTGGTTAGCGAGCTTCGACATGATTATGAGAAGTATTTGTCAAGTTTGTGGATGGCTCCTTGCAGGCAGAAGACCACGACGTGGTCACCAGCCTGGATTTGGGTGTTACCGTCAACAAGCTGCCCCTTGCCGTCGCGCACGAGGCCTGCAATTGTGAAGTCGCGGCTGAGCTTCAGGTCCTTGACGGCCGAGCGGGTGACGCGGTCGTTCTCCTGAACGATGATTTCTGCCACCTCGGCATCGGCGAGGGCAAGGCAGCGGGCGTTGTCCTCATCGGCGTCGATCATGATTTGATAGATGCGGCTAGAGGCCAGCAGTTTCTTGTTGACGATGGTGCCGATGTTCAGGGCCTCGGCTTCATAAATGAACTGGATGTCCTCGACCTGGGCGATGGTCTTGGGCACGCCGTTGGTCTTGGCAATCATGCAGGCCATCATGTTGACGGCGCTGTTGTCACCCAAGGCGATGAAGGAGTCGTAGTTGCTTACGCTCTCCTCCTCACTCAGCTCGGTGTCGCGGAAGTCGCCCTGTACCAACTTGCAGTTGGGGTAGCGCTGCGACAGCTCATCGCAGCGTGCCAGGTCTTCCTCGATGATTTTGATGTCAACGCTCTTGCCTAATCTCTTGATGAGTTGCTCGGCAATGTCGTTGCCGCCGACAACGAGCACGTTGTTGACGGTGTGTTGAGTCTTACCGCAGGCTTCACGCACCTCTTCGATGTGGTCACGTGTCGTCGCGATATAGACAATGTCGTTCTCGAGCACCCTGTCGTCGCCGCGCGGGATGATGATTTCGCGGTTGCGCTTGATGGCCGACACGTGCAGGAAGTGGCTGATGTTGGACACGTCCTTGAGCATCTGGTTGACGATTCTTGCATTGGAGCGGATTTTGACACCCACTACAATGAGCTCACCGTCAAAGAGTTCAAACCAGTTCCTTGCCCATGTGCGCTTCAAGGCACTGGCAATTTCCTTGGCCGCCAGCATCTCGGGGTAGATGAGGTGGTCGATACCCAGTTTGATGGTGTGCTCCCTCCACTTGGGGCTGAAGAACTCGTCATTGTCGATGCGAGCGACAGTCTTTTTGGCTCCGAGTTTCTTGGCCATGGAGCATGCCAGGATGTTGCGGGCCTCACTCTTGGTCACGGCAATGAACAGGTCACAGGAGCCAGTCTTGATGGCGTTGAGGTCATTGAACGATATGGCACTGCCCTGGTGTGTGAGCAGGTTGTAGTTCTCCAACGGCTCAAGCTTCTTGTTCTCAACGTCCATGACGATGATGTCCTGCTCCTCGTTGCTGAGCATCTTGGCCAAATGGGTCCCGACTTCTCCTGCGCCGACAATAACGATTCTCATAATATTCTCGAAATCTTGGTTTTACTTTTCTTTTTCTAACAGTTCAAGGATGACCTTCTCGAGCGATGCGCCGTCCATGCCGCAGCGTTCATACAGCTCGGCCACCGTGCCCTGGTGCACAAACTCGTCCTGTACACCCAGCATCCTCAAGCGGTTGCTCTTGTCATGGCGTGACATCCACTCGGCCACTGCCGACCCGAGGCCGCCCACAACAGTTCCGTCCTCGATGGTGATGATGCTGTGGTAGCGGCTTGTGGCTTCTTCCAGTATCTGCTCGTCGATGGGCTTGAGGAAGATCATGTCGTAATGGCCCACTTTGATGCCCTGCTGGGCAAGCCGGTTCACAACCTCGATGACCTCGTTGCCGATGTGTCCGATGCTTAGCACCGCCACACCGTCGCCCTCGCTCATGCAACGGCCTTTCCCGATGGGCAGCTCCTGCATCTCGTTGTGCCACTCGGTGAGGACGCCCTTGCCGCGCGGATAGCGAATGGCAAAGGGACCGCTGGCGACTTTTTGGGCGGTGAACATGAGGTTGCGCAGGTCATGCTCATTGATGGGCGATGTCACCGTCATGCCGGGAATGCAGCGCAAGTAGGCCAGGTCAAACAGGCCATGGTGCGTCACGCCGTCCTCGCCGACGATGCCTCCGCGGTCGATGCAGAAGGTGACCGGCAGGCCTTGGATGGCGACATCGTGGATGATGGAGTCATAACCGCGCTGCAGGAAGGTGCTGTAGATAGCGCAATAGGGGAGCATGCCGTCCTTGGCAAGTCCGCCGGCAAAGGTAACGGCGTGACCCTCGCTGATGCCCACGTCAAACGTGCGCGTAGGCATGGCCTCAAGCATCAGTGACATCGAGGTGCCGCTGGGCATGGCGGCGGTAATGCCCACAATCTTATCGTTCTTCTCGGCAAGCTCGACAAGCGTTTTGCCGAAGACGTCCTGGTACTTGATGGGGCCGCCTTTGCCGCCCTTGCTGCGCTCACCTGTCTCCTCGTCAAATTTGCCGGGGGCATGCCAGGTGGCTGGATCGGCCTCGGCAGCGGCAAAGCCCTTGCCCTTGACGGTGCGCAGGTGAACCAGCTTGGGACCGGTCATGTCCTTGATTTCGGTGAACACTTTGACAAGGCGTTTCACGTCATGCCCGTCATACAGGCCAAAGTAGCGTATGTTCAAGCCCTCAAAAATGTTCTGCTGGCCGGACAATAGCGACTTCATTGCGTTGCTGAAGCGCATAATCAACCCCCTGCGGTTGTCGTTGATGACATTGTGACGACGCAGGAACTGGTAGGTCTTGTAGCGCCATTTGTTATAGCGGTGTGACGTGTGAAGGTCGCTCATGTAGGAACTCAAGGCACCCACGTTGGCGTCAATCGCCATATCGTTGTCATTCAAGACGATAATCAGGTTGTTGGGATTGGTGGCGGCATTGTTGATACCCTCGAAGGCAAGGCCTCCGCTGATGCTGGCGTCTCCGATGACGGCTACCACCTTGCGGTCAGGGTTGTTCTGCAGTTCGGCGGCAATAGCCATACCCAGGGCTGCCGAGATGGAGTTGGAAGCGTGGCCTGCCGTGAAGGTGTCATATTCGCTCTCGGCAGGGCTGGGAAAACCGCTCAGACCATCCAGCTTGCGGTTGTCGTCAAACTGGTCGCGGCGACCAGTCAGAATCTTGTGCGCATAAGCTTGATGCCCCACGTCCCACACCAGGCGGTCGTCGGGGGTATTGAACACATAGTGCAGCGCCACAACAATCTCCACGGCGCCCATACTTGAGGCGAAGTGGCCTGGATTGCTCGAGAGTTCGTGTATCATATATTGCCGCAACTCGTGGCACACCTGGGGCAGTTGGTCGACGTTAAGTTTCCTCAGGTCGGCGGGGCTGTCAATGGTGGCCAGCAGCGGACAGTGTTCCTGTATATATGGTTTTGTCGTCATGGCTCAGTCTTTTTTTCTCACATATTTCTTGTAGAGAGGGACAAACACGATGATACCTGATGCCACGATAGTGAAAATCACCATGAAATCGATGCGGGCGGCCCTAGTGAGCAGCAGCCAGCACAATCCCACCCACAAGAGCAGGATGCAGACAAAGCGGATGAGGTTTCCGGTGGTCATAGGTTTCGTGTCTTATGTCTTAACTTGCAAAGGTAATCATTATTTGTTAACCAATAACGGCATTTCGCTATTTTTTTCACGTGATAGTTTTTTCAGATTATTTAAAAAGAAAGACAGGAACCGTCATGCGGTCCCTGCCCTTGATGTGTTGTATTGCAGCGGTTGATTACCACTCGTCAGCCAACAGGTAATCGATCAGTGCAGTCACATCGGCAATGCTGATGCGGTCATCCTGGTTGCAGTCGGCGGCATCGGTATTGATGCTGCTGGCATCTTGCGAGAGCAGATAGTCGATGAGAGCGGTCACGTCGGCGATGCTGACTCTGTTGTCGTTATTCACATCACCACGAATGAAACTGGGCTCGTCACCGGGAATCACATAACCCTCATAGGGGATACAATTGATAACCATCTGATTTCCGCTGTTACTGCTCTGGCTGAAATCCCACACCGTTTCGTCGCCATAAGGATGGAAGGAAAGGGCGTCGATTTCATACCAGCCGTCGAACTTGCCATTGAAACCCCAGTTCATGTGGAACTTTCCGTCGGCATCAACACCATCAAGTACCCAAGCATGACCTTCCCAGACGTCATGGTAGGGGATGGGACGTCCGGCTTCAAGCTCGGTGCATATCAGTGCACACCATTCCTCAATGGTATAATCGTTAGAATTATCGCAGTAGTAGAATGCATCTTTGCCAATCAACTTCAAGTTCTCATTGTAACCAAAGGTTTTGAAACCGTCTCGCTGATCATAAGAGTATGAACCAGACGCAGTACCTGAATTGCCATAACGTGTCTTGCAGGCTTGACCGCAGTAGCGGCTCAACTTGGCAACTTCATTGGCCTGATCATCGGTATAGTCTACAATAATAGGGTTACCAGTCTCGGGATCGTAGTAGCGGTATTGGTCAAGAATCAGGTCAAAATCAAATGTGGTGGCGGGCAGATTAGAATACCACTGGTAGCCGGTTCCTGAGTAGCCGGATATTTCCGATACTTCACTGGGGTATTTCCAGTAGTTTATGATTTGTGCCATGGCAAGGGGGGCGCAACCCACTGAAGTACGTTCGCCAGCGCTGTTCAACGGACACAGGCGATTCCAGGGCTCACCTTGTCCCCAGTTGCTCTTCAGCATTGGCTCGATAGCGGTTGAGCGCTTTGTCTTTTTCACAGGAATGGTTTTGCCCTTGTAGGCCTGAGCGGTTTCAATCTGGCCCTTGAGCATATTCAGGTAAGCCTTCATATTGCCGGGCAAGTCGCTCATGTCGATGTTACCCTTGTCGCCGTAGGCAAGCACCTGCTTGGCACGGTCGTCACCGGCAACGATGACCCAACCGCCACCATCGATGTTGAATACATAGTAGGCGTTGCCCTCAACACTTGATGCCTCGCTGTGGGCGAGCTTGATGTCGGACATGGCAGGAGCATTGAACATGCGGCCGGAGTTGGCCGCATGGCGCTTGCAGAAGTCATTGGCTGCCAGGCGGGCAGCATTGACATCAATACTGGCGGCTGAAGCGTTCAGCGACACTGCGGCCATTGCTGACAATAAACAATAGCTAAAGATCTTTTTGAAATTCATAATTGGTTTAAAATAAAGGAAGATTAATGTTGAAAATAATTTAAGCGCCCCAAAATTATGAATAAATTTTCAATTAGCAACTAAGAATGTATGAAAAATGTCCCTCCTGGAGCATTTTTCATAACAAGGAAATGTAGAAGAATCAAAAACAGGGACCAGAACGGCCCCTGTTTTGATGATATAAAAAGTGATTTGCTGCTTACCAGCTGTGGGTCAGCAGGTAATCGATGAGGGCAGTAACGTCGGCAATCGTCACATCTTCATCCTGATTGCAGTTGGCTGCATCGAGGTTGATGCCGGTGGCATCATTGCTAAGCAGGTAGTCAATCAGAGCAGTAACGTCAGCGATTGTGACACTGCCATCATTGTTGACATCACCACGGATGAAGCTTACGGGAGGCTCCCAACCCTCGGGAGGCTCAACGCCGATGAGCATCTCATGGCTGGAGCTGAAGTTCAGCTGGTCGCCGCTGCGGTGAGTCATCTTCAGGGATGTGGACAGATACCAGCCATCACAGGTGCCATACCAGCCCAGATTGAAGTGGAAATAGCCGTCACTGTTATAGCCGTCGCAGATGAATGCGTGTCCGCCTTCACTGGGGTCGCTTGCTGAGTACAGGATGGGACGGCCAGCGTCCAGCTCGGTCTTCATCTTGGCTTCCCATTGCGTTGTGCTATAGCTGCTTTTTGTTATGTCTTGGGCAGTTGACCTGTAGCCGAAATCTTTCATAGCTTGCAACTGGTTCCAGGTGTAAGCTCCGCTACCCTCGGGGTCGTAATCCATTTCTACGGCCTGACCACAATAACGTGACAGCTTTGCAACTTCCTGTGCCTGCTCGTCGGTGTAGGTGTCTTGGACAAGCGTGCTGGTGTTATAATCCCAATGGCAGTATGATAACAGCATCTTGTTATAATCAAATGTAGTGGCGGGCAAAGCATCAACAGTTAATGCATCATCATCCCACCACCACCATCCGCATGTATAACCAGCGATGGCGTTGCTGCTTTCAGGATATTTCCAGTAGTACATTACCTGAGCCATGGCAGTGGCGACGCAACCCACGACGCAGTATTCGCCGTTCTGGATAGGGCACTGCAGATAATAGGGCATCTCCTGACCCCATGTGGTCTTGATGAGTGGCTCAACGCCTCTCATGCCTTGGAATGCATTCTGCATCGGCACCAGGTCATCATCGGTATTGGTCTGGAGATACTCGATTTCGCGCTGATATTCATTGAGAATGTCCTGAAGAGGAGCGGGCAGGCGATCGTACTCAAAACGGCCTTTGTCGCTGTAGCCCAGCACTTGAGCAGCGCGGTCTTCACCGGCGATGAGAATAAAGCCGCCGCCCTTGATGTTGAATGCGTAGTAGTCGTTGGCACCGGACACTGTCTTGGATGCTTGGGCATGGGCAAGGGTGAGGTCGGCGAGAGCAGCTCCCTTGAAACTGGGCGCTAATGCCGAGTGCTGTTTAATAAAACTGTTGGCCGTGGCACGAGCTGCCGTGGCATCGATGTTGCCGGCATTGACGTTCATCGGAATGAAGACAAATGCGGCAAGTGCTAATGCACTCATTAGTTTTTTTACGTTCATAATAGATTGAATCACTAAAAGGTTAATACGGTTGATTAAATAGTAGTTTGTTTGTTGTTGTTGATTTTCGCAGCCAAAAGTAGTTAGATTTTGGTAAAAAGCCAAGAAAATGTCAATAAATCAAATAAAATTCCTTGCTTTTCGTCAAAGTAGCCACTGGAGTCGATAAAAAAGGGCGGTGCCCATCATGTGGCACCGCCCATAGTTGTCTCATCGGGGATAGATTACCCGAAGTTGTCGTAGTGGATTGACGAGGGATCAACACCCAGGGAGTCAAGCACCTCGTTAACGGTCTGGCTCATCATGGCAGGACCGCACATGTAGTATTCACAATCCTCGGGAGCCTCATGCTGGCCCAGATAGGTGTCGCGCATCACGGGAGCGACAAAGCCCGCCGTGTATTTCACGCCAGCCTCGTCGGCAACGGGATCGGGACGGTCCAGTGCCAGGTGGAAGTGGAAGTTGGGGAAGTCCTTCTCCAACTGCAGGAAGTCCTCCAGATAAAATACCTCGCTCAGCGAGCGTGCTCCGTAGAAGTAGTGCATCTCGCGGTCACGCGTGTTGAGAGTGCGCGTCATGTGCAAGATTTGTGCACGCAGTGGAGCCATGCCGGCACCACCGCCCACCCAAATCATCTCCTTCTTACTGTCGAAGATGGGGTGGAAGTCACCGTAAGGACCACTCATGATAACCTTGTCACCGGGCTTAAGGGTGAAGATGTAGCTCGACGCGATGCCTGGCATCACATCCATGAAGCCAGTGGCGGGTTTGGGCTTGAAGGGTGGGGTGGCGATGCGCACCGTGAGCATGAAGCGGTCACCCTCGGCGGGATAGTTCGCCATCGAGTAAGCACGCACGGTTGCCTCGTCGTTGCGGCACTTCAGGCTGAACAAACCGAACTTTTCCCATGTGGGTAGGTACTCGCCCAGCGACTCCTTGTCGATGTCCTTGTCATAGTCCATCTCATACTCGGGAATCCTGATTTGGGCATAGCTGCCGGGAATGAAGTCCATGTGCTCGCCTGGGGGCAGAGCCACAATGAACTCCTTGATGAACGATGACACGAGCTTGTTGCTCACGACAGTACACTCATACTCCTTGACCGACAAAACGCTGTCGGGCACCTGAATGGACAGGTTGTCTTTCACTTTCACTTGGCAACCCAGGCGCCAGTGATCCTGCTGCTCCTTGCGGGAGAATTGTCCCGTCTCGGTAGGCAGAATCTGGCCGCCGCCTTCGGTAACCTGCACCTTGCACTGGCCGCAGCTGCCCTTGCCGCCGCATGCACTTGACAGCATCACGCCGTTCTCATGCAGGGTGTTCAGCAGGGTGTTGCCGCTGTTGACCTCCAGCTCCTTAGTGCCGTTGTTGATGTTGATTTTCACTTTGCCCGACGGCACCAGGTAGTGCTTGGCGACGAGCAACAGGATGACAAGTAACAGGGTAAGCACCAAAAAGACTACGGCGCTTGCCAATACTGTGGTTGTTGTGTTTGCTATCAGTATCATTGTTCTGTCCCTCCTTATCCTAATTTAATGCCCAGGAAACTCATGAAGGCGATGCCCATGAGACCAGTAATGATGAATGCGATACCCACGCCGCGCAAGGGCTTGGGGATGTCACTGTAAGCCAGCTTCTCACGAATGGCGGCGATGCCCACGATGGCAAGCAGCCAACCGAGGCCTGAACCGGCGCCATAGATGCTAGCCGTCAATGCCGAGCCGAAGTCGCGCTGCTGCATGAACAGCGAGGCACCCAGGATGGCGCAGTTCACAGCGATGAGCGGCAGGAATATTCCCAGCGACGCATAAAGTGACGGCGAGAATTTCTCCACAGCCATCTCAACCAGCTGCGTGCCCGACGCAATCACGGCGATGAACAGAATCAGTCCCAGGAAGCTCAGGTCAACACCGGCAAGGCTCGGACTGATCCATTGCAAGGCGCCCTCCTTGAGGACATACTCGTTGAGCAGATAATTGATGGGCAGCGTCACTACCAGCATGAAGGTGACTGCGAGGCCCAGACCAAATGCGGTCTTCACGTTCTTGGAAACCGCTAGGAACGAGCACATGCCTAAAAAGTAGGCAAATATCATGTTGTCGATAAAAATCGACTTGATAAACAGATTGAGTTCTTCCATTGTCTTCTTGTGATTTAATGGTTAAACATGCTCGTTACACTTCTTGCAGGTCCTTGTTGCGGGCACGATGAACCCAAATGATGCAGCCCACGGTAATCAACGCCATGGGAGGCAGGATCATCAGACCGTTGTCCATATAGCCATGGTCGTAGCACCACTGCGGAATCACGCGGAAACCGAACAATGTGCCTGAACCCAGCAGTTCGCGGAAGAATGCCACAATCATCAGAATGATGGTGTAGCCCAAACCGTTGCCGATACCATCAAGGAATGACGGCCACGGACTGTTGTGCATCGCAAAGGCCTCCAGACGTCCCATCAAGATGCAGTTGGTGATAATCAGTCCGACGAACACCGACAGCTGCTTGCTCACGTCATAGTTGTAGGCGATGAGAATCTGTTGCACAATGATCACCAGCGCGGCTACCACCACCAGCTGAACGATGATGCGGATGTTGGTGGGGATGCTCTTGCGCAGGAAAGAAATAATCACGTTGCTGAACGCCAGCACGCAAATCACCGAAATGCCCATCACGATAGCGGGCTCCAGACTGGCGGTGACGGCAAGCGCGGAGCAGATACCCAAAATCTGAACCAGGATGGGATTATCCTTGGACAGCGGGTTGAATAATGCTTCTTTGTTTTTCTTTGATAACATAATCGCTGATGGTTTTATTCGGGTTGATTGTCGTTAGTAGCTTCGGCAGGAACAGCAGGAGCCGGCACGGTCTGCAACTTCTTGAGGAAGGGCTCATACGGTGCCAGACAGGCGGCAAGCATGTCGCTAACGCCGCGACTGGTGATGGTGGCACCGGTCAGGGCATCGATTTGTTCTGCTCCGTTGGTGGCTTTTTGGCCTCGCTTGAGCACTGCCACGCTCTTGAATACGCCGTCGATGAACAGGTGCTTGTCAACAAACTCGTCCTGGAACGACTGCTCGGTAATGCGGGCGCCCAATCCCGGGGTTTCTCCCTCATGCGAGAAGTTGGCACCATAGATGGTGTTGCCGTCATCGTTCACGGCGATATAGCCCCAGATGGGACCCCACAGGCCCGCGCCATAGGCGGGAATCACATATTTCACACTGCCATCGTCGAGCGTGCATTTCATCACGGGATACTGTCGCTCGGCAACGGGCAGTTTCACATTCTTGCTCATTTTCACGTCAAAGGCTACATTCTTGGCGCTGTCAACGATATTGCCCTCGGTGTCAACAAGCAGGTCCTGGGTGATGTATCTTTCATACGTTTCCTTCACCTGTGAGTCGTCGGGAGCGGCGATGTGCAGGGTGCTCAGGATTTGCTTGCGCGTGTCGTTGGCAATATTTTCGTTCTGCTTAGGCTTTAAAGCCATGTAGATGAATGCCAGCACGGTGCCCACGATAAGCACCATCACGGCGGCATACAGGATTTGATAAGTGTTACTGTTCTTGTTCATGGCTTATCCCTCCTTGACGTTTTGGGCGGCGCGACGGGCGCGACGCTTGATGTTTGACGAAACTACGCAGTGGTCAATCAGGGGCGCGAATGCGTTCATCAGCAGGATGGCCAGCATCATGCCCTCGGGGTAACCGCTGTTGTAAACTCTAATCAGGATGGCGAATACGCCAATGAGCAGACCGTAGATATACTGGCCCACTTTAGTGCGTGCTCCGGTAACGGGATCGGTCGCCATGAATACAGCACCAAAGGCGAAACCGCCCAGGCACAACTGTGTCCATGGGTCGAGCAACGAGGCGGGGTAGGTAGCACTGGGCAATGCGTGAACAAACGCGCTCATGGCCAAACCGCCGACAAATACCGAACACATGATGCGCCACGAGGCAACACCGGTGAACAGCAGGATGGCTGCGCCAATAAGGATGGCAATGACCGAGGTCTCACCGGGTGAACCAGGGATGAGTCCGATAAAGGCATCCATGCAGCTGATGGGAGCACCCAGCACGTTGGTCATCGTGGGGTCGCCCACGCTTGTGGCAACCTGTCCCAGTGGCGTCGCACCGGTAAAGGTGTCAATCACGTTGCCGCCACCCATACCCAATGCGCTGTCCAGTTTGACAAACGCCTCGTCGCCGCTCATCTTGGATGGATAGGCGAAGAACAGGAATGCGCGGGTAATCAGAGCCACGTTGAAGATGTTCATTCCCGTGCCTCCAAATACCTCCTTGGCAAAAATGACTGCAAAGGCCGTAGCCACAGCTGTCATCCACAACGGGGTGTTGATGGGGACAATCAACGGGATGAGGATTCCCGTTACGAGGAAACCTTCCTGGATTTCCTTGTGATGGATTTGCGCGCTGATGAACTCGATGCCCAGACCCACGACATAGCTCACCACAATGACGGGTAACATGGCCAACAAGCCATAGAGCCACATCGTGAACCATCCGGTGGAATTAGCGCCGATGGCGATGTAGTGCTGATAGCCAATGTTGTACATGCCGAACAGCAATGCGGGAAGCAGGGCGACAACGACAGTGATCATCGTGCGTTTCAAGTCGTTGCCGTCATGGATGTGGGCGCCCGACCGCGATGTCGCGTTGGGCGTGAACAAGAAAGTCTCCATGCCGTCATAGACCGACTCCAGCTTGGCAAGCTTGCCGCCGGGACGGAATGTAGGCTCAATCTTGTTCATTAAATTCCTTAATGCTTTCATATCTATGATTTAGTTGATTTGCGTAATATATGACTTGCTATATATTATTATAATGTGTGTCAAGACATCTCGGCACGCAGTTTGTCCAGACCTTCGCGCACGATGCGCTGCAGCTCCAGTTTTGATGTGTCGGCAAACTCGGCCAAAGCAAAATCTTCGGGAGCTACTTCATAGATGCCTAACTGCTCCATCTTGTCGATGTCACCGCTGATGATAGCCTTGATCAGGAATTCACCGTAGATGTCCATCGGCAGCATTGCGTCATACTCTCCGGTGCGAACGATGGCACGTTCGCCACCCTTGATGCGGCTGTCCATACTCACGGGCTTCTTCAGGCCGCCAAGCCATGTTGTAAAGGTGCGGTAAATCGAGAAGCGGTTGGGGTTGATAGATGCCCAGCCCATGAATTCGTCGGGCTTGTTATTCTCGGGGATGACTGTGATGTGGCGATAGGGTGCACGCAGCCATTGGTCGGCATTGACCTTCACACCTGTCAGCACGTTGCCGCAGATGATGCGGCTCTTGGCAACATTGGTCAACTCATTCTTCATGACGGTCTCCATGTCGGCACCCATCACGGTCTTGACGTAGCGGGGCTGTTGCACCATCTCGCCGGTGATGGCGACCACGGTGTCGTGGCTCACCTTGCTGGTAGTGAACAGTTCACCGATGCGTGCCAGGGTGACGATGTCAAGTGTCCATACAGTCTCGCCCTTGTTCACAGGAGCGATATTTGCGGCTTGGACACCGGTATTGCCTGCAGGGTGGGGACCCTCAAAGGTGGTCACCTCGGCTCCTGGCGCGTCGATGTTTTGGCCCTCGCGCACACCGATGTGCACCTTGCCGTCGGTCAGCTTGTTCAAGACCTCAACACCCTTGGCGATATATTGGCGTTTGTCGCCGAGTACGACATCGAGGTCCGGAGCCAGCGGGGCAGAGTCAAATGCTGTCACAAACACGTCACGCGGACGGATGCCCGGAACAGGCACTACGTCATAGGGGCGCTGGCGCAGCATTACCCACAGTCCCGATTCCAAGAGCACGTCCATTGCATCGCGCTTGGTGTCGATGGCCACGGCATCAGTGTCTCCATCGGGGGCAATGATGATGGCGTCGATGTGTCGACGCTCACCGCGGCGAACCTCTTTGACGGTTCCGCTGACAGGGGCAACAACTTTAATGGTCTCGTAATTCTTGTCATGATAGAGGGGTTCGCCGGCATTCACGTGTTCCCCCTCTTTTTTCTCCATCCGCGGGATGATACCGTGGAAATCATCAGGAACGACAGCTACGCTTCCAGGCTTGCCTATCTCAACGATGTCGTTTGCGTTGATGGAGCCTATCAGGTGGATGTCGAACCCTTTTTTGAGTCTTACAGTTGCCATGATATGAATTGTTATGGTGATATTATAGATAATGTGAGGGCAAAGGTACAAAAAAGAATTAACAATACCATAACCATCACAAAAAATCGGTTTTTCCATTCCTTGAATGTTCTTGTGCTCTGTCATGACATCGGCTGATTGACTCAAATCAGTAACTCGTGGGTGGCTTGTTGATGACAAATTGCCCATTGGCTCGATGTGCCAAAAATCCATTGTTAATAAAAAAAAGATGAAAAAAATCCTTTGAAATGCGGTCTTTTCAAATATTTGTGATAAATTTGCGTTAATTTTTTAAGCAAAATGGCCTTAAATAAGTGTCGAAATGACCGCCTTCTGCAACCGAATATATTGTGTCTCAACTGCTTGTGAGTAATGTGCAGAGCAGTAGACACGCTATTGACATAGATAGATTGAACAAACTTTAATAACTTAATTTATTAATCATTTTTTTAAACTAATTTAAATTATGGCTGAACAAACAAACATTCAGAAGCCACAGACCGCTGCCAAGAAAGAAGTAGGCAGCAATATTGGTGGTATCAAGAGCGCATTTTGGGTTATCCTCGTTTGCTTTATCATTGCAGTACTGTTCTTCATGTTCGTACTGGGTGCTCCCAGTAACTTCAAGGTTTCTCCGAGCCTTTTGAGCATGGATAAGGAAGGTCCCCAGAACCTGCTGGGTACCGTGTTTAAAGGCGGTGTGGTTGTGCCCATTCTGATCACCTGCTTCCTTACTGTGATTGTTCTTTGCGTTGAGCGCTGGATCGCTCTGGCAAAGGCTAAGGGTAAAGGCAACACCACCAAGTTTGTCGAGGACGTGAAGGCTGCCCTGCGCAACCATGACCTCGCAAAGGCTGAGGATCTGTGCCGCAAGCAGAAAGGTACTGTTGGTGCCGTAGTTTACGCAACCCTTCAGAAGTACAAAGAGATGGAGAAGGACACCGTCCTGAGCAAGGAGCAGAAGGTTGCTTCAATCCAGGCTACCCTTGAGGAGGCTACCGCTCTCGAGATGCCCGCCCTGCAGCAGAACCTGCCCATCTTGGCAACCCTGACCACTCTGGGTACCCTGATCGGTCTGTTCGGAACTGTGTTGGGTATGATCAAGTCGTTCCAGGCGCTGTCCGCTTCGGGTGCTCCTGACTCGACTGAGCTGTCAACCGGTATTTCTGAGGCACTTGTGAACACCGCTCTCGGTATCGCAACCGCTGCCTTCGCTCTGATCGGTTACAACTTCTACACCAACAAGATCGATAACATGACCTATGCTATCGACGAGCTTGGCTTCGCTACTGTTTCTACCTTCTCCGCTACTCACTAATTTGCGGGTTAGCAACTGTTTATCTAATCATTTTTAAACAAACAGATTAAGGTAATCTAGAAATATGGGAAAAGTCAAAATTAAAAAGAAAGAGACGCGCATCGACATGACCGCTATGTCCGATGTGACTGTGCTTCTGTTGACTTTCTTCATGTTGACTTCTACATTCCTTCAGAAAGAACCCGTGACCGTGATCACGCCTCCGTCAGTATCGGAGGAAAAGGTTCCCGATGCTAACCTGTTGTCGATTCTCGTCAGCCCCGAGGGCAAAGTTTACCTCGAAGTGCTGGGTGATAAGGACTCGACAATGAAGAGCGAGACGGTTCGCGCCGACTTACTTAAGAATATGGTAGCCGAATATAAGAAGACTCATCCCAGTTCAAACCTCGCGTTTACCAACAAGGAGATTGAGACCTTCTCAAAGCTGAACGCTTTCGGTGTACCTATCACTAAGATGAAAGAATGGTTGAACTTGGAACCCGACCAGAGAGATAAGTTCCTCGAATCGGAACAGAATCCTGGTGTTCCAATCAACATGAATGAAGATCCTAACAATCCCAACGAATTCCAGATGTGGGTAAGGGCTGCGTATAACTCGCTGAACCCCAACCTCCAGGAAGCGATGGTGAAAGGACGTGGTATTTCAATCAAGGCCGACCAGACAACGCCTTACAGCGTGGTGAACGTGGTAATGGATAACCTCCAGACCATGAAGATGAACAAGTTCACCCTGATGACGGCCCTTAAAACAGAGGAGGAATAAGATATGGCAATTAAAAGTAAAAGTCGTCAGAAAAAGTTCGATACCCGTATCGACTTCACTCCTATGGTTGACATGAACATGCTGTTGATCACCTTCTTTATGTTGTGTACCACCATGATCAAGAGCCAAACGCTCCAGATCGCGTTGCCTACCAACGAGAAGGTTGAGAAAGAGCAGCAGAACAAAGTAAAGCAGTCAGAGGCTGTTACCATCATCATCGATGGTAAACTCGATGAGAAGACTGGCCTCTCGAAACCTGATGAAGGTATGCTTTATTACTACGAGGGTATGCCCGAGACTGATAGACTTGCCCAGGGCGAAAGCAACATGGAGCAGGTTGAGTTCGGCAACAAGGAAGGCGCTTATCCCGCTATTCGCGGCATTCTGATGAAAAAGAATGAAGAAGTTGTCAAGAAAATTGCTGACCTCAAGAAAGACTGGAAAGACATGAAATTCTCTAAAAACGAGGAAATCAATGACTCCATCTATCAGGCCAAAGCTAAGGAAATTCGTAACGATTCTACCCTCAAGCGCCCTGTTGTAATCATCAAGGCTACGCCTAACGCCAGCTACGCCCACGTTGTGAGTGTGCTCGACGAGATGCAGATCAACAACATTAGCCGTTATCAGATTGACCGTATCAACGAGGTTGACTCGGCCATGATGATTATGGTGAAGGCGAAAAATGAGAAGAAATGATGAAGATTAATGGATTTGTTAAATCTTAAAAAGGAATTCAATTATGGCAAAAGAAGTTGATCTATCATCGCGCGAATGGTGTGACCTTGTATTTGAAGGCAAGAATAAGGACTTCGGTGCGTATGTAATTCGTACCGACTCCCCCAGGCGCCACAATAAAGCTGTCATCTGGACGCTCATCGGCGCTCTCATCTTCGGACTGCTCGCCTTTGGTTTCGTGAAGGCAAACCAGTACCTCGAGGAGAGAAGGCTCGCCATGCAAGGTGACCAAGAGGAAGTGCTCATCGATATGTCTCAGGATGCTGAGGAACCCGAACAGGAGCAGGAACGTCTCGAACAACCCAAGCCTGAAGTGCTCCCCGAGGAGGTGCTTAAGTCAGTAAAGGTGACCGAGCTCCAAATCGTCGAGGACGAGAAGGTGAAGAAGGAAGACGAGATCAAGACTCAGGATGAGCTGAAGGAAACCGAGACCGCTTTCGGTCAGAAGGATAATGAGAAAGGTACCGAGGACCGTAACGTCACCCGTACCCTTAAGGAAGAGGTTGTCGTTGAGAAACCCGTTGAGAAACCCAAGGAGGTGAAGGAAGAGATCTTCCGTTCAGTAGAGCAGATGCCCCAGTTCCCCGGTGGTGATGCTGCACTGTTGAAGTATCTGAGCTCACACATTAACTATCCGCCCATGGCCGCCGAGAACAATGTTCAAGGTAAGGTTACCCTCCAGTTCGTTGTGGAGAAGGACGGTAGAGTTGGTGAAGTGAAGGTGATTCGTTCGGTAGATAAGGATCTCGACCGCGAGGCTATCCGCGTGGTAAAGACCCTGCCTAAGTTCACTCCTGGTCGTCAGAATGGTCAGCCGGTACGTGTATGGTACACGCTGCCCGTGACCTTCAAACTCCAGGGTACCAACTAATCGACATTTCGGTTAAATCCCTAAATAGATCAAGCGGCGCCGCATCACGGCGCCGCTTGTCGTTTGAATAACTCCGAATTATCAATCTCTCCCGTTGCTTCAGTATATCTCATGTAAAAAGCAGCCTGCCACCCGTTATGCGGGCAGCAGGCTGTTCTCTTGACAGGTGTTGACCTGTGAATTACTTGTTAACCTGGAAGCGGTTCCAGCCGTCCTTTAAGTGGGCCACTACCTGATTGGCAGCAGCAAGACCGGCGTTGATGTTAGCCTCGGCTGTCTGGGCACCCATCTTCTTGGGGGTGAACAGCACACGCTCGGGGTACTTAGCCTCCAGCTCATCGCCGTTAGCGGGCTTCACGTCAGCCACATAGCGGAAGTCGGGACGAGTCTCCATAGCCTCGGCGAGACCGGCCTCGTCGATGACCTCCTTGCGGGCAGCATTGATGAGCACACCGTTCTTGGGAAGCATCTCGATGAGGCGCTTGCCTACCGAGCCGCGGGTCTCGTCGGTAGCGGGGATGTGAAGGCTCACATACTGGTTCTCGCTGTACAGCTCCTCTACGCTGTGAACAGGGCGGATGCCGTCGGCCTCCATCACCTCGTCCTTCACCCAGGGGTCAAGGGCGCTGATCTTCATGCCGAAGCCCTTGGCAATGCGTGCAACGCAACGGCCAACGGCACCATAGGCATGGATACCCAGCGTTTTACCCAGCAGCTCGGTGCCCGACGTGCCGTTATAACGGTTGCGGATCAACGTCACGAGCATACCCATTACCAGCTCGGCAACAGCGTTGCTGTTCTGGCCGGGGGTGTTCATAACGCACACACCGTGAGCGGTAGCCTCGGCAAGGTCGATGTTGTCGTAACCTGCACCGGCGCGCACTACCACCTTCAGTTGGGGAGCGGCATCAAACACTTCCTTGTCCACCTTGTCGCTGCGTACAATCAGTCCGGCGCAGTCGGCGATGGCATTGATCATGTCCTGACGGGTACCTTTCTCCACGAGCACCAGCTCATGTCCTGCACCCTCAATCACCTCACGGATGCCCTGAACGGCCACGGGGGCAAAGGGCTTCTCGGTTGCAACTAAAATCTTCATGATTCTCGGTTGTGTGATGTTTATTTGTGATTAGCGGTTCTCAAACTCCTTCATGGCCTCAACAAGCACCTTCACGCTCTCCAGGGGAAGTGCGTTGTAAAGAGATGCGCGGAAGCCGCCCACCGAGCGGTGACCCTTGATACCCATGATGCCCTTGCTGGTAGCGAGCTCCAGGAAGTCCTTCTCCAGCTCCTTGTACTCGGGCTTCATCACGAAGCATACGTTCATGATTGAACGGTCCTCGGGAGCAACGGTGCCGACAAACATCTTGCTTGAGTCGATGGCGTCATACAGATAAGCTGCCTTCTCTTCGTCGATGCGCTGCAACTCCTTCACGCCACCCAGCTCCTTGTACCACTTCAGGGTCTGCAGGGCTGCATAGATGGGGAATACGGGAGGAGTGTTGAACATGGAACCCTTGTCAACGTGGGTCTTGTAGTTCACCATCGTGGGAAGCACGCGGTCTACCTTGCCCAGGACGTCTTCCTTAACGATAACGAAGGTAACGCCGGCGGGAGCGATGTTCTTCTGAGCACCACCGTAGATGAGGTCATACTTCGACACGTCAACGGGACGTGAGAAGATGTCTGACGACATATCGGCTACCATGCGAACGGGAACATCATAGTCCTCGCGAATCTCGGTACCGTAGATGGTGTTATTGGTCGTGATATGGAAATAGTCAACATCGGTGGGAACGGTGTATCCCTTGGGAATGTAGGTGTAATTGTCCTCCTTGGAAGAGCCTACAACCTCTACATCACCAATCAGCTTGGCCTCCTTGATGGCCTTGTTGGCCCATGTGCCGGTGTCAAGATAAGCAGCCTTGGTCTTGAGCAGGTTCATCGGCACCATGTAGAACTGGGTGCTTGCGCCACCGCCCAGGAACAGTACCTTGTAGCCCTCGGGGATGTCAAGCAGCTCCTTGAACAGCGCCTCGGCCTCGTCAACAACGGCCTGGAACTCCTTGCTGCGGTGCGAAATCTCAAGAATCGACAGGCCGGTGCCTGCAAAGTCGCGAATAGCGTCAACGCACTTGTCCAGAGTGTACTGGCTCAGGATTGACGGCCCAGCGTAAAAATTATGCTTCTTCATAATGCTGTTAATTGAAATTAGAAGTTATTAAATAAATGTGATTTGGTTTATATTAACTGTGACAAAGATACGGCTTTTTTTTCATTGACGCAATATCTCGCTAAAAAAATGACCCATAGGTCATTTTGTCATTTTGCCGCCATTTTGCCGCCTCGCCGATTAGAGTAGCGCGAGAGGTGCCTGTTTTGTGGAAAAATGTGGCGATTTTCCCGTTTTTCTGGCAAATCGTCATTTGCTGCTTTTTGTCTTTTTTTGCTGATAATGAAAAAAATATGAAAATCATTGAGAAAAAAAGTTGCGTTTGGAAAATTTATTGTATATTTGTGACGTTTTAAGAGAGAAATCATTTTAGTTTTATCTAATTAGCAACTTTTTTATATTATTATCATGAACGTTGAAAAAATTATGGCCGACCTGGAGGCTAAACACCCAGGCGAGTCTGAGTATCTGCAGGCTGTACGTGAAGTCCTTGAGTCAATCGAGGAGGTTTATAACCAGCATCCCGAATTTGAGAAAGCCAAGATCGTTGAGCGCATGGTTGAGCCCGAGCGCATCTTCACTTTCCGTGTGACCTGGATCGACGATAAGGGTGAGGTACAGACCAACCTCGGCTATCGCGTACAGTTCAACAGCGCCATTGGCCCGTACAAGGGCGGTTTGCGCTTCCACAAGGCTGTTACGCCTTCAATGCTGAAATTCCTCGGTTTCGAGCAGACTTTCAAGAATGCTCTCACCACGCTGCCTATGGGCGGTGGTAAGGGTGGCTCTGACTTCGATCCCGTTGGCAAGAGCGACGCCGAAATCATGCGTTTCTGCCAGGCCTTCATGCTTGAGCTCCGTCACAACATTGGTCCCGATCAGGATGTTCCCGCTGGTGACGTTGGCGTTGGTGGCCGTGAGATTGGCTTCCTCAATGGTATGTATCAGAAACTCGCTCGTCAATATCACACCGGCGTCCTCACTGGTAAGGGCATGACTTGGGGTGGTTCTATCCTCCGTCCCGAGGCTACCGGTTTCGGTGCTCTCTACTTTGTTGAGCACGTGCTCCGCACCGCTGGCAAGGATATCAAGGACAAGAAGGTCACCCTCTCTGGCTTCGGTAACGTGGCTTGGGGTGCTGCTACCAAGGCTATCGAACTCGGTGCTAAGGTTGTTGCTATCTCTGGCCCCGACGGCGTTTGCGAGATCCCCGATGGTATCACTCCCGAGATGATCGACTACATGCTCGATATGCGTGCTTCTAACCGCAACAAGGTTGAGGACATGGCAACCAAGTTCCCCGAGAAGGCAAAATTCACTGCCGGCAAGAAGGCTTGGAGCGTTCCCTGCGACATCGCTCTTCCCTGCGCATTCCAGAATGAGCTCAGCGAGGACGACGCTAAGGAACTTAAGGCTAACGGCTGCTGGTGCTGCTGCGAGGTTTCCAACATGGGTTGCCAGCCCGGCGCTATCCACTACTTCCAGAAGAACGGTGTGCTTTTCGCTCCCGGTAAGGCTGTCAACGCTGGTGGCGTAGCTACCTCTGGTCTTGAGATGACTCAGAACGCTGCTCACCTCAGCTGGTCGGCTAAGGAAGTTGACGAGAAGCTCCACTGGATCATGGAGAACATCCACGAGCAGTGCGTGAAGTTCGGTACTCAGCCCGACGGCACCATCGACTACGTGAAGGGCGCTAACATCGCCGGCTTCATGAAGGTGGCTCAGGCTATGCTCGAGCAGGGCGTTATCTAATCCACATTAGATAGCTTAATCGACCAAAGCTTATAAATTCGGGCAGGTTGTCATCGCGACGACCTGCCTGAATTGTCTTTTTGCCATCTCTTCGCCTCCCTTTGTCTTCTGCCGTTAAATCTGTTGTTCTCTTTTAAAATAAATTACCATTTTTCGCACTTGAATTTCTGAAACTTTTCGTAATTTTGCATTTTGGATAAATTTCATAGTTTATGAACGAAAACGAAAAACTGATTAAAACCATCATCGAAGCAATTCAGGAAAAGAAAGGACGTGATATCGTCCATGTGGATTTGTCGGGCATTGAGACCGCAGCCGCGCAGGGTTTTGTTATCGCAACAGGCGGTACACCCATGCAGGTCGAGGCTGTTGCCGACAGCGTACGCGAATATGTAGAGAAAAATGCGGGACAGCGCCCGTTTAACTATGATGGCTACCAGAACGCCCAGTGGATTATCATTGACTACGGCAACATCTTTGTCCATATATTTGTGCCTGATTTCCGCGAGCGTTACAATTTGGAGAACCTGTGGGCCGATGCTCACATTAACACAATCCCCAATCTGGATTGATCATACTATTGTCACACTTTTTAGCTTTCCAAGATAATGGCTAACAACAATAATCAGCGCAAGGTGCCCAAGTTCAACATCTTTTGGATGTATGGACTCATCATCGCGTTCCTTCTGTCCATGTGGCTGATGAACCAAGATGGTACTGTAGCCCAGGAGGTGAACTGGACTAAGTTCGAGAGCATCGTTGCCAAGGGCGGAGTGAAGTCAATTACCGTCTATCGTGGTAAGAATAAAGCCGAGGCCCTATTGACCGACTCATTGGCCAAGGAGATTTCCAAAGAACTTCCCGCCCAGCAGTCAAACCCCTTCGCCACGCAATCATCGACTCCCTCCAATAAGGTCGTAGCACAGATTCCAAGCCCCGATAAGTTTGACGACTATATTCAGGCTTGGCGTGAGCAGGAAGTCTTCAAGGGCGAGGTGGAATATGTTGATGGCGGCAACGACCTGTCGATGATACTTTACACGTTCGGCCCAATCATCCTGCTCGTGGCATTGTGGTTCTTGCTGCTTCGCCGCATGGGCGGTGGCGGCGCCTCGGGTGGCGGTATCTTCAGCGTCGGCAAGTCCAAGGCACGCCTCTTTGACAAGAATAATGACACCAAGGTCACTTTCCAGGATGTCGCCGGTCTTGCCGAGGCAAAAGTCGAGATTGCCGAGATCGTGGACTTCCTCAAGAATCCGAAGCATTACACCGAACTTGGTGGAAAGATACCTAAAGGCGCTTTGCTCGTTGGCCCTCCGGGAACGGGTAAAACCCTTCTTGCCAAGGCTGTCGCGGGAGAGGCCGATGTGCCTTTCTTCTCGATGTCGGGCTCCGACTTCGTTGAGATGTTCGTCGGTGTGGGTGCCTCGCGTGTGCGCGACCTCTTCAGGCAAGCCAAGGAGAAAGCTCCATGTATCGTCTTCATCGATGAGATTGACGCCGTGGGACGTGCCCGTGGTAACAAGGCCAACATGGGCGGTAACGTTGAGCGTGAAAGTACGTTGAACCAGCTGCTCACCGAGATGGTCGGCTTCGGCACCAACAGCGGTGTCATCATCCTTGCTGCGACCAACCGTGCCGACATCCTTGACAAGGCCCTGCTGCGTGCCGGTCGTTTCGACAGGCAGATATATGTTGAATTGCCTGAACTCAGCGACCGCAAGGAGATTTTCCAGGTTCACCTGCGCAACGTGAAAACCGATGGCTCGGTTGATTTGGACCTGCTGTCGCGTCAAACTCCCGGCTTCTCGGGTGCTGACATTGCCAACGTCTGCAACGAGGCGGCGCTTATTGCCGCACGTCACAAGAAGCAGGCTGTGCAGCGTCAGGACTTCATGGACGCCATCGACCGCATCGTCGGCGGTCTGGAGAAACGCTCCAAGGTGATTACCGACGAGGAACGTCGCTCCATCGCTGTACATGAGGCAGGACACGCCACCGTGAGCTGGCATCTGCGCTATGGCGATCCGCTCATCAAGGTTACCATCGTGCCGCGTGGCAAAGCCCTGGGTGCGGCATGGTACATGCCCGAGGAAAGGCAGATTGAGCCCAAGCAGGCACTGCTCGACAAGATTTGCTCCCTCATGGCCGGTCGTGTGGCCGAGGACATGTTCCTGGGCTTCATCGACACCGGTGCGCTCAACGATTTGGAACGTGCCACCAAGATTGCCTATGCCATGGTGACCTACTACGGCATGAGTGATAAAATCCCCAACATCTCCTATTATGACACGTCTGGGGAGTCTTACGGGTTCACCAAACCCTATAGTGAGGACAGGGCTCAGACCATTGACCAGGAGGTTCAGGCCATCATCGACAGCCAATATGAGCGTGCCCGCGAGATTCTTACCAAGTATCAGCGAGGCCACCACGAGCTGGCCGACTTGCTCCAGCAGCGTGAGGTGATTTATACCGAGGATGCTGAGCGCATCTTCGGCCCGCGCCAATGGCAGTCCAGGACCGAGGCCATCCTCAATGAGTCTGCTGCTTCTGAGAACGACAAAGCTGCATCGAGCGAGGTCTCTAACGATACCGCAGCATCTGCAAGCGGTTATGTGGCCTCATCGAGTGATGGCATCGCTACGGCTGGCGAGGCTGAGGCATCGGCCACACCGCCGCCTTTTGAACAAAATGATAACCAATAAACCAAGCACGCTTATGGCAGTCGTTGATTTTAATGAGACACAAAAAGCGGCTTTAGTAAGCCTGCTTATCGAGATGATCAATATTGACCAGGTCGTTGACCCGTCTGAATGTGACGTATTCGACACCATCTGTGTGGAATATGGGATTGACGATGATGCTTTCAACCTTGGCCGCAACCTCAATTGCATGGTCGCTGTCGACATCATGAAAAGGATGAGCGATATGCAGAAAATCGTCACTGCCCAGATGCTAACCCGTGTCATCGATGCTGATGCCAGCGACGATGATAAGGAAATTCAGTTATTCAATGTGATTTGTAGAGCCACTGGCGTTGATGTTCTCATCGGCGCCAAGGGTGGGGAATAGGATTAAAGTCCCCTAACATTATATATAATAGATTATATGGGCCTCTACACAGGCTGATTTTACTGCCTGTCATGCGGTTTCATGTGTAAGCACTAAAATGATAACTTTTTTAATAAATTATTGACGAAGTAGAAGCTCCTGAATAATAGGAGATTATGACCGAATTTTCGGTTCTGTAACGACCATTGTTAATAACTTTTAAGAAAAAAATCACGAAAATATTTGGCCAGTATAAAAATTGGCTATAATTTTGCACCGCTTTTCGCCCCAAAAACGGGCAATAAGCAACTCATAACAGAGTTCTTTGACATGTTTGCAACGATTGAGTAGTACAAGAGAACAGGGACATTTTAGTTGTTCCCGTTAATTCTAAAACATAGTACACAATAAAGCAGGAATCATCAAGGGCTGGACATCAACTTCGGTCGAGTGTTGCGTTTTCATTAATCTTGCAAAAGAAATAAATAGAATACAACAACGAAGAGTTTGATCCTGGC